>RFVF01000292.1 GCA_009922615.1 Pseudomonadota bacterium | reverse complement strand
GGTGCATGGGCAGGTGGAGGCGCTGGTGCAGAAGGAGACGAAGGACGGGAAGCCTTTCTGGGAGCTGACGCTGGCGGATGCGGAGGGGAAGGGTAATTGCCGTTCTACGCCGGAACGAATTTTGTCTCGTAGGCCTGTGGCATCGCTCGGCGAAGGGGGTGAGCGGTCGGTCAAAAGGGACCGGGAGGAACAAATCAAACTCCCCCCATGCTGAGGCATGTCGAACCAGCTCGCATATCGAACCAACAGGCCATTTCGCTCACCGGGTCCGCAGCGGGCCGGCAGAGCCTGCGCTAACCGCGGCAGTATTTTATCGGCGCGGCGGTCGAGGCGGGGTTGTCGGCACAGCGGATTTATCAGGACTTGGTGGCAGACCATGTGTTCCCCGGCGGTTATTATTCGCTGCAGTGCTTCACTTGCCGGCAGGGCGGGTAATCCCCCCCACCGCATCACGAATTGAAGGTCCCCCCAGCCCAGTTGGCTTTGGAATCGAGCCGGTCGCCAGTTCCGGGATTTCGATCAACCCGGGGTGCTCGGATTGCTCCGGCGCTCCTCTGCCGCCGTGGCCGCGATGATCTTGTCGGCCATGCCGGGATACATCTGGCGTATGCACGTCGGGCACAGACTGTGGGAGACGGTGGCCAGCCCATGCTTCACGATGTAGGCATCGACCGCGTCCCAGTAGCCGCTGTCGTCCCGGATCTTCTTGCAGGAGCTGCAAACGGGCAAAAGCCCTTTCAAGGTCTTGATGTTCTCGATCGCCGCCTGGAGTTCCCGCAGCAGGCGGTCACGTTCCTGCACGAGCTGGTCCCGTTGGATGCCGTATTGGATGGCCCGCACCAGCATGGCCTGCGTGAACTCTCCCTTGACGAGGTAGTCCTGCGCGCCGAGCGAGAGCGCCTTGAGCGCAGTCTGCCGGTCGTTGAGCGTGGTCATGAGAACGGTGGGGGGAAGCCGGAGGTGGGTGGCCGCGGCCTCGGCCAGCAGTTCCAAGCCGTCGCCATCCGGCAGGCGAAAGTCCAGCAGCAGACAGTCGAACTGCTCGGCCTGCAACGCTGCCAGGCCCTCGGCCTTTGAGCGGGTCATTACGAAGCGGTAGTCCCGGCCCTCAGCATCCGACTTGCCGAGCATCCGCTCCACGTTCATGCGGTCGATGTCGTCGTCGTCGATGACGAGCAGTTTGAGCTGGGCGGGCAAGTTCATGGCCGAGTGTCAGGCAATTTCTGCAAGGGAAGGGCGTGGGGTGCAAGCCCATGATTGAAGGGAACGGCGGCGATCCGCTGAACGCCC
>RFVF01000291.1 GCA_009922615.1 Pseudomonadota bacterium | reverse complement strand
CGATACGCTCGTCATGGCTGATCTCATGGCTGCATACCACACCGACATCGACAACTTGCTGGTGGCAGAACTGTTCTCTTCGGCTGGTCAAGCAGTGACCTACACCGATGCATCACCAACCGTCGCAGAGTTGTACCCGAAGTTGGCTGACGCTGTGCAGAAAGTGCAGACGACTTTCTACGCTGGTCCGAATGCGATCATCATGCACCCACGCCGTCTCGCCTTCATCTTGGCGGCTGTCGATGGTCAGAACCGACCAGTCGCAGTTCCGTCGCCATACGGTGTGAACCCTGTCGCCACTGGCGCAGGCTCACCGCAGTACGGCAACAGCGGCTACTCAATCATGGGTCTGCCTGTCATCACCGATGCGAATGTCGCAACGAACAAAGGCAGTGGCACGAATCAAGACACGATCTATGTCGGCAACCTGCAAGAACTGCACCTGTGGGAACAGGGCAACGGCGACCCGATGATGCTGCGCTTCGAACAGCCGAAGGCTGCCGAACTCGACATCACGATGATCGTTTATGGCTACTCAGCCTGCACCGCTAATCGCTACCCGAATGCATGGGCGCAGATCAACGGAACTGGTCTGGTCACACCCACCTTCTAACTCGTGACGCTGGTAGCACCACCACTGGTGCTCTGCTACCAGCACACAGTCAGCATCTATGAGTGACGCACGACTGATCGCCGCACTGCTCGATGAGCGTCGTGGCTATCTTGCACGACGACTCGCAGATCGTGTCGCTGATGTCGATGCTGCTCTCGCTGCACTGAACTACGCTGTGGCAGAGACAGCGACTATCGAGCCGCAGGTAGAAACTGCGACGAGAAAGAAGCCGCTGCGACGAAAGAGAGACTGACGCATGGCGATCACGAACGGCTACTGCACGCTCGCAGAAGTCAAGGCAGCCCTGCGACTCTCTGACGCTATCGACGACACGCTCATCGAGAACTCGATCGAAGGTGCGTCACGCCGCATCGACGGCTACTGCGGCAGGTTCTTCTACAAGACTTCTGCGATCGCCGTGCCGCTGTTCGCACACGATGCGTATCGTCTGCAAGTCAGCGACATCTCGTCACCGACGGGTCTCATCGTGAAACTCGACAATAACGGCGACGGCACATTCGAGACGACGCTGACGCTGAACACCGATTACATCGTCGAGCCGACCGACTACGCCATTCTCGGCAGACCGATTCGCACGCTCACCATGATCGGCGGCTACACCTTCCCGATGTTCTACATTCCGTCTGAGTGCGGCGTGCAGGTCACTGCACTGTGGG
>RFVF01000030.1 GCA_009922615.1 Pseudomonadota bacterium | reverse complement strand
TCAGGCGCGCTCCACGAGCGGGCGTCGCCTTTTTCTTTCGTGTGCCAGTTGTGGAAGATCTTTCCGACGCAGCGGGTGGTGTAGCCGTTTTGCTTGAACCAAAGCGGCAGCGTCATCACGTCGGGGTTCAGCTCGCGGAAGTGGGTGCCATTGTTCCAAATCCGCAGCGTGTCGGGGCGCAGGCCGGTGAGGAAGGAGGAGCGCGAGGGGTTGCAGACGGCCTGCTGGCAATAGGCGCGGTCGAACTGCACGGAGCGTTTTGCGAGGCGATCCAGGTTGGGTGTGACCGCGGGCGAGCCGTAGCTGGCAAGCTCCGCGCGGAAGTCATCGGCGACGATGAAGAGGACGTTGAGACGCGGTTCAGCGGCGGTGCAAAAATGTAGAGCGGCGCACAGCGCGGGGAACAGGAGACGAACGAACCGCGACATCATTGCTGGCCGGAGCGGATGCGTCCGAACGCTACCGAGGTCTGCTGGAACGCCGCTTCGATTTTTGGGATCAGCGCCGGGATGGTGGCCGTGTTACCGCCGGTCGCCAGAGTTTCCAATTCCTGGCAGAGGTTGCCCAGGTTGTTGGCACCGAGGTTCAGGCTCATGCCACGGAAGACGTGCGCGGCGAAGGCGAGTTGCTGGAAGTTGTCGCCGGAGTTTTTGATTTGCTCGAGATGACGCGGGGCGTTTTGGAGGAAGAGGTCGATCAGTTCGTGCAGCAAGGGCACGCCTTCCTTGGACTTCATCTCGGTCAACTCCGCGATGATGGTGGCATCGAGAATGGCGGCGTCGGGCGCGGTGTCCGGGCTTACGGCGGGATTGGTCTCTCCGCCCGCCCGGCATTGTCCCCAGCGCTCCAACACGGCCTGCAATTCGGTGATGCGCACCGGCTTGGCCACGTAGTCATCCATGCCGGCTTCGAGGCAGCGCTCGCGGTCGCCTTCGAGGGCGTTGCCGGTCATCGCCACCAACCTTGGGCGGCCCGCGTCCGGCCATTGCGCGTGAATCCGCCGGGCGGCCTCGTAGCCGTCCATCTCAGGCATCTGCACGTCGAGGAAGATGAGGTCGAAGGGTTGCTGTTCCAGCAGTTTGAGCACCTCAATGCCGTTGGCGGCGACCTCGGGCCGGTAGCCGAGGCGTTGCAGCATTTTGACGCCCACCTTTTGGTTGATGATGTTGTCGTCGGCCAGCATCAGGCGCAGCGGCAGGCGCTGGGCCATCGTGGCATCAAACTCTGAGCTGACCGGTGCGGCCTTCTCGGTGCGGGGCTTGTGTTCGACGGCGCGGACGAGGGCGTCGAAGATTTGGGCGGGGCGTAGTGGCTTGTAGATGAAGAGGGAAATGCCTGCGGTGGCCGGGCGCTTGTCGTCCGAGCGGAGCCGCACGTCGGTCAGCAACAGGATGGGTGTTGCTTCGCAGCCGGGCACGCGACGGACAAATTGCGCGAGGGTGAGGCCGTCCATCTCGGGCAGTTGTAGGTCGAGCACCACGGCGTCGAAGCGCTCGGCTCCGGAGAGCAGGTCGAGCGCCTCCTTGCTGGAGGCCACCGCGCGGAGGTCGGCCCCGGCCCAGCGGCCGTATTGGGCGAAGACCTTCCGGTTGGAGCCGTTGTCTTCCACGACGAGGATCCGCTTGCCCTTGAGTTTTTCGCCGGGCGCGGACACGGCATCCGGCAGTTCCGTGCGGGAAGCTTGCGTGCGCAGGATGAGGTGGAAGGTCGAGCCTTTGCCGGCTTCGCTCTCGGCCCAGATTTTGCCGCCCATCAATTCGGCCAGGCGCTTGCAAATCGCCAGTCCCAAACCGGTGCCGCCAAACTGCCGCGTCGTCGAGCTGTCCACTTGCGTGAACGACTTGAACAACCGGTCCATTTTGTTGGCCGGAATGCCGATGCCAGTGTCGCGCACGGAAATGCGGATAAAGAACGAATCGGGGTCAGGCGGAACCTCGCTGCCGGCCAGGTCACCGGGGTTGTCCTCGCGGCTGACAGCGACGGCCACCTCGCCCTTGGTGGTGAATTTCACCGCATTGCTGACCAGGTTGACCACGATCTGCCGCAGGCGCGTGACGTCGCCCTCGACGATGGCGGGCAGGTTGTCCTCGACGGAGTAAATGAGGTCGATTTTCTTCTCGGCGGCGCGCGGGGTGAGCAGGTCCAGCGCCTCTTCCAAGCAAGTGCGCAGTTCAAACGGGTGCCGCTCCAGATCCAGCTTGCCGGCCTCGATCTTCGAGAAGTCGAGGATGTCATTGATGATGTTCAGCAGCGCATCGGCGGAGCTGCGGACGGTCTCGACGAAATCGCGCTGCTCGTTGGTAAGCTCGGTGTCCATCAGCAGCGAGGTCATGCCGATGATGCCGTTCATCGGCGTGCGGATTTCGTGGCTGGTGTTGGCGAGGAACTCGGACTTGGCGCGCGTAGCTTCCTCAAGCTTCTGGTTCAACGCGATCAGCGCGGTGTTGCTGTCCACGAGCTGTTGCTGGCTCTCGCGCAGGGCGCGGTAGGCCTCGTCACGCTGCACGGCGCTCTGGTAGGCCTTCGAGTGGTAGCGGATGCGTGCGATCAGCTCGACCTTGTCGGGCAGCTTGACGAGATAATCGTTGGCACCGGCGGCGAAGGCCTGCGCCTTGATCGTCGGCTCCTCCTTCGTGGAAAGCACGATTATCGGTGTCTCCTGCGTGCCGGGATTGGCGCGAAATTGGCGGACGAGGGTGAGCCCATCAATGCCCGGCATCACGAGATCCTGCAGGATGACTGTGGGCTTGATCTGGTTCGCCAGCCGGACGGCCTCGGTGGGGTCGATGCAGTAATGAAAATCAATGTTCGGCTGGTTGGCGAGGCAGCGGCGGATGGCCTCCGCGACCATGACCTGGTCGTCTACCAACAGCACCATGACCGAATAATCGGCAGCGGTGGCGTTGCTGCCCGTCGGGCTGGCGGGCCTGGTTGGCGGCATCGGTCCGGTCATGTTTGTTGGTCTGGTCTGGCGCGCTTAACGAGCACTGGATAGCGGTTGGAGGGACATTTTCCAATTTAAATTGCGCGGCCGCATTGAAACTCATCTCTGGGTCCGCAGCTCTTCCGTCCGTAAACAAGCCACCATTCTTCCGGCTGAGGATTCGGCCAACACGGGGGCCGTCGCCTGGCACGCCTCGGTCGCATACTGGCAACGCGGATGAAATGCGCAGCCGGCCGGCGGGTTCAGCGGCGACGGCGGATCGCCCGCCAGCACGATACGTTGCCGCAACTTCGCCTTCACGGGATCGGGCACGGCCACCGCGCTGACCAGCGCCTGCGTGTAGGGATGCATCGGGTGATCGAAGACGTCCGCCGCCGGCCCCAGCTCCACGATCTTGCCCAAATACATCACTGCGATGCGGTCTGAAATGTGGCGCACCACCGAGAGGTCATGCGAGATGAAGATCAACGTGAGCCCCATCTCCCGCGAAAGCTTGGCCAGCAAGTTGATGATCTGCGCTTGAATCGAAACATCCAGCGCCGACACCGGCTCGTCGGCGACGATCAACTTGGGCTCCACCGCCAACGCGCGGGCGATGGCGATGCGCTGCCGCTGCCCGCCGCTGAACTCGTGCGGATACTTCCGTTGGAAACGCGGTGCCAGGCCGACTCGCTCCATCAACGCCGCCACCCGCGCGGGCAGCTCACCGGCCGGCACGGCATGGTGTGCCCGGATCGCCTCCGCCAGCGTGTCAAACACCGTCATGCGCGGGTTCAGCGACGCATACGGGTCTTGGAAAATCATCTGGAAGTCCGCACGCGCCGCTCGCAGCTCCACGCCGCGCAACGCCGTCAGGCTGCGCCCCCCCAGCACGACCGTCCCCTCGCTTGCGGGGATGAGTTGAAGGATCGTCCGTCCCAGCGTGGACTTCCCGCAGCCCGACTCGCCCACCAGCCCGAGAATCTCCCCCTGCTTCAGTGCGAGCGACACCCCATCCACCGCCCGCACCGTTCCCACGCGCCGCCGGAACACCAGCCCGTGCTCCACGGGGAAGTGCGTCTTTACTTCGCGTAGTTCCAAGAAGGGCGTGCTGCTCATGTTGGGCAGACTTCGGCGGCGGCAGTGGTCGGTGAGTGCATTGCGACCACGGGTTTCTAGTGGAGTTGCGCCATGAAGTCCACCGGCTACTGAGAGCGCGAATGCTCCGCCTGCGTGGCGAAAGCCCGGCCTCCCTTCACGATCACATCACCATCCCGCCGTCCACCGCAAGCACTTGGCCGGTGATGTAACGCGCGCCGGGGCTGGCGAGGAAGGCGGCGGCGTTCGCGATGTCCTCAGGCTGACCGAGCGAACCAAGGGGAATCTGCTTCAACACCTCGGCCTTGGTCTCCTCCTTCAACACCGCAGTCATGTCCGTCGCGATGAAGCCGGGCGCCAGCACGTTGGCGGTGATGCCGCGCGAGGCGAGCTCCTTGGCGACGGACTTGGTAAAGCCGATCAGGCCCGCCTTGCTCGCCGCGTAGTTCGCCTGGCCAGCGTTGCCAATGAGGCCGATGACGCTGGCGACGTTGATGATGCGGCCGGAGCGCTGCTTGAGAAACGCGCGCGTGAACGCCTTGGTGAACGCGAACGCGCCGCGGAGGTTGGTGTTGATGACCGCGTCCCAGTCCGCATCGCTCATGCGCATGAGCAAGCCGTCGCGCGTGACCCCGGCGTTGTTGACGAGGATGTCCACCTTGCCCGCGTCCTTGAGAATTGTCTGAGCCGCGGCGGCTACGGCAGCGCTGTCCGCAACATCCAAAGCCACGGCCCAGGCACGGTGACCAAGGGCGCGCACCTCGACGGCGACCTTCTCGGAATTCTCCACCGTGCGCGATACGCAAACCACGTCCGCGCCTTCCGCTGCAAATTTCAACGCGATGGCGCGACCGATGCCGCGCCCCGCACCCGTGACCACCGCAACCTGTCCAGCCAGTGAACTCATATGGCGGGATTTGTCGGCGGCGGCGCGGGCGAAGTCAATTCGTGAATCGGCCCGCCGAGCCCTGCCTTTGCGCTTGCAAAGCCCTCGCCGCCGCGCACGCTCTGCGCCCTTATATGCTGAAAGCCGGAATCGTCGGTCTGCCCAATGTCGGCAAGTCCACCCTCTTCAACGCTGTCACCCGCACCCGCAAGGCCGAGGCGGCGAACTACCCCTTCTGCACGATTGATCCCAACGTCGGCGTCGTCACCGTCCCCGACGACCGGATGTATGTGCTCCAAAAAATCGCCAAGACCAGCGTCGTCATCCCGGCGGCCATTGAATTCGTGGACATCGCCGGCCTCGTGAAGGGGGCCAGCGCAGGCGAAGGTCTCGGCAACAAATTCCTCACGCATATCCGCGAGGTGGACGCCATTGTGCAGGTCGTCCGCTGCTTCGAGGACGCCGACATTCACCACGTCTCCGGCAGCGTGGACCCCGTGCGCGACATCGAGATCATCAACACCGAACTCGTCCTTGCCGACCTCGACTCGGTGAAGAAGCGGCGCGAGAAAATCGCCCGCGACGTGAAGCGCGGGGAGAAGCTCGCCATCGCCGAGGACGCCGTGCTCGCGAAGTTCGAGCCCGTGCTCAACGAGGGCAAGCTCGCGCTTTCCGTCCAGCTCACGCCCGAGGAGAAGGTCATTTCCCGCACGTTCTGGCTGCTGACGGACAAGCCCACGATCTTTGCCTGCAACGTCAAAGAGTCCGATCTGGCCACCGCCGAGACCAACGCCTATGTGCAGAAGGTCCGCGATTATACGAAGACGCATCTCGCCTGCGAAGCCGTGGTCATCAGCGCGCAGATCGAGAGTGACCTCATTGATCTTTCCCCGGAGGAGGCGAAGGCGTTTCTGAAGGAGCTGGGTGTGGATGAGAGTGGCGTGGGCGCGCTGATTCGCGGCACCTACCATTTGCTCGGCCTGCGCACCTACTTCACCGCCGGCGAGAAGGAAGTCCGCGCCTGGACCATCCACGCCGGCGACACCGCGCCCAAGGCAGCGGGCGTGATTCATTCCGATTTCGAGCGTGGCTTCATCAAAGCCGAAACCGTCGCCTACGAGGATTTGGTGAAGTGCGGGTCCGTCGCCGCCGCGCGCGAGAAAGGCCTTTACCGCATGGAAGGCAAGGAATACGTGGTGAAGGACGGCGACGTGCTGCTCTTCAAGTTCAACGTCTGAGCGGGCGATTCTGCGCTTGCCTCGTCGCGCGCCGGTGGCGCATCGTCCGCCCACCTGACATGTCCAAGAAAGCGCTCATCACCGGCATCACCGGCCAGGACGGTTCTTACCTCGCGGAACTGCTGCTCGGCAAAGGTTACGAAGTCCACGGAATCATCCGCCGAGCGAGCACCTTTAACACTCACCGGCTCGATCACATTTACTCGGACCCGCACGCGCCGAAGCACAAGCTCTTCCTGCATTACGGCGACCTGAGCGACGCCAGCGGCCTGGCCCGGCTCGTCGGAAAGATTCAGCCGGACGAGGTTTACAATCTAGCTGCGCAAAGCCACGTGCGCGTGAGCTTTGACGCGCCGGAATACACGGCGGACATCGTCGGCACCGGCACCATCCGCCTGCTCGAAGCCATTCGAGAAGTGGGCATCAAGCCGAAGTTTTACCAAGCCTCATCCTCCGAAATGTATGGCAAGGTGCTCGAGGTTCCGCAGACGGAGACCACGCCCTTTTACCCGCGCAGTCCCTACGCCTGCGCCAAGGTATATTCCTACTGGATCACGGTGAACTACCGCGAGTCGTATGGGATGCACGCTAGCAACGGCATCCTGTTCAACCACGAGTCCCCCCGCCGCGGCGAAACCTTCGTCACCCGCAAAATCACCCGCGCCGTTGCCGCCATCAAGCTGGGCCGACAGGACAAGGTCTTCCTCGGCAATCTGGATGCGAAGCGCGACTGGGGCTATGCGAAGGAATACGTCGAGGCCATGTGGCTCATGCTGCAACAGCCCGAGGGCGATGACTACGTGGTCGCCACCGGCGAGACCCATTCGGTGCGCGAGTTCCTCGAAGTCGCCTTCGGCCATGCGGGGCTCGACTGGAAAAAGCACGTTGAAATCGATCCCCGCTATTACCGTCCGGCGGAAGTGGACCTGCTCATCGGTGATCCCAGCAAGGCGAAGAAGAAGCTGGGCTGGGTGCCGAAGACGACCTTCGCCGAACTCACCAAGCTCATGGTGGATGCCGATTTGAAGGCCTTGCAGGACCAGCTTGCCGGCAAGGTCAGACACGCTGATTAACCGCCTGGCCTTGGTGGGCCAGCGGCCGCGAACAATCAACCACGCCAGCCATGCCCCGCGCACTCATCTCCGGCATCACCGGCCAGGACGGCTCCTACCTCACCGAGTTGCTCCTCGAAAAAGGCTACGAAGTTCACGGCATGGTGCGGCGCACCAGCTCGCTGGAGCGGTCGCGCCTCGTCCACCTCTATCGCGATCCCAAGATCTACGGCCAGCGCCTGCACCTTCATTACGCCGACCTAGATGACCCGACCACGATGCGGCGCGTGCTCACCACCGTGGAACCGGACGAGCTCTATCACCTCGCCGGCCAATCGCACGTCGGCCTGAGCTTTGAAATCCCCGAGTCCACGTGCGACCTGACGGCGATGGGCACGTTGCGCCTGCTGGAGATGGTGCAGGACCTGCGGAAGAAGCCGCGTTTCTTCCACGCCGCTTCATCGGAAATATTCGGCCAGCCCACGCAGCAGCCGCAGGACGAAAACACGCCTTACGCGCCGGTGAACCCCTACGGCTGCGCCAAGGCCTTCGCCACGCAGATGGTCACCATTTACCGCAAGACCTTCGGCCACTTCGCCGTCAACGGCATCATGTTCAACCACGAGTCGCCGCGCCGGGGTGAAAACTTCGTGACCCGCAAAATCTGCCGCGCTGCTGCCGCCATCAAACTCGGCAAGCAAAAGGAACTGCTGCTCGGCGACACCTCCGCGAAACGCGACTGGGGCTACGCCAAGGACTACGTCCGCGGCATGTGGCTCTCGCTCCAGCACGCCACCGCCGAGGACTACATCTTCGCCACCGGCAAGCTACACAGCGTGCAAGATGTGGTGGAGACGGCTTTCGCCACCGTCAGCCTTGACTGGCGCGAGCACGTCCGCAAAGACAACCGCCTCCTGCGCCCCGCCGAGCCGCAGCGCCTTTGCGGCAATCCCGCCAAAGCTCGCCGCTTACTGAATTGGGAGCCGACCACCAGTTTCAAGCAGTTGATCGAGGAAATGACCCGGGCCGAGCTGGACCAACTCGCCCGTTCGGTCGCCTGAAGCCCGCTCCGGCGGCGGCGTGGGCTGAATCACTTGGCGGATACATTCGTCGGCACTGGACCGTTCGCCATGTTCCAGATGAGTTCAATGCCGAGTCGCTTTCGTCTCGCTTTCACCCTGATCGAACTGCTCGTCGTCATCGCAATCATTGCCATCCTCGCCGGTATGCTGCTGCCCGCATTGTCCAAGGCGAAAGCCAAGGCGAACACGACTGCTTGCAACAACAACGTGAAACAGTGGGCGCTCGTCTCGATGCTCTACTCAGACGATCAGGATGACCATTTGCCCTACGCGTGGGATCGCTACAACACGCAAAACAACAGCTTCGACTATCTGCTCTCGCCGTATTTCCGCGGGGTGGCGTTCAACTCCGGTGCCCAAGGTCAAAGCTGGACCAATTCCCTCTCTAAGTGCGCCGACCGCCTGAAAGAACGGCACGATGTCAATTATGTCGAGGTGCCCTCCCCCGTGCCGGCCGGCACCAACCCCTGGCGCATCAGCTACGCCATGAACTATCACAACTCCCTAAACTACGTGAATGGAGCTCCGGCCAGCGCGGCGGATTTTGTGGCCACTGCCCGCCGGGCGCAGGTGGGACAGCCTGCTGATACCTTCCTAGTAACGGACACGGGCTGGCGCAACAACCACCCCGCGCTGGGCCTGCTGACCACCAACTATGTTGGGTTTCGCCACGGCTCGAGTTACCCTGAAGGCCGTGCCAACATGGGTTTCATGGACGGCCACGTGGGCGACTATTCTCGCACGAGCACCAACGGGATCATCACCGAATTCAAATAGGCTGCGGTTCGCGCCTCAATGCCGGCGCAACGATAGCTGATGGTTCACGCGCTTGGTCTGCGCGTAGTCTAGGGGCGGTAAATCAGTCAACGTCGGCGAATCCGTCTCGCGGAGGATCGCTTTCGCTCGTGCCTGGAAGTCCCGCCAACGCGGCCAGTCGAGGTCCGGTGCGTGCGCCACCTGGCGCAGCACACTGCGCCATTCGATGATCATCCGGTCGATGTCCCCCACGCCGAGAAATTCCGTCACCCAGCCATTTTTACCGAGCGGATCGCGATGCACATCCGCCGCAATTTCCTCTGCGCCCGCGCCGTATTCCGGTGGCACGCCGTTGTCGAGATAACCTGTGATGGTCTGCGGCCCAAACAGCCGCTGGCACGCCAGCGCGATTCGCCCCTCCCACCGCGCGTCGCCCTTGGCGAAGCGATGGCCCGCATGGAGGTTCGCCAGCTCGTAGGAAAAATCCACGATGGACAAAGACTCATCCTCCAGCGCCGCCGCGATGGCCAGCCCATCGCCGGAATGGAAAAAGCTCACGATGCGTCCTCGCCGCGTCGGCACACCGCCTGCGTCCACAAGTCCGAGCCGCCGCCAGATCGTCGCCACGCCCGCGCCGGTGGGGAGCTGTTTGCAATCCGGCACGCCCGCGCAGCGCGCGCAGTCCTGCGGAAACACCTCGCGCTCCGGAGGCCGCCACAGCGCGATGCCATGCGCATCCACACACGCTTTGAGCGTCAGTTGATCGAGCGCCACCACGGCACGAATTTGTCCCAGACCGACCTCCGGCACGTGCTCGGCAAACTCGTCCTTCAACCGCACGGCTTTCGGATATTCGACCGCCAGCACCGGCGTTTTCTCGGCCGCGAATCGGTGCTCCAACACCGGCACGACGTGTTCGCGCCAGCCCGCCAGCGAGACCTGCCGCACGCCCCAGTTCGTGAATTTCCTCACCCACTTTGCGAGGAGAACCTGCTGGCCGTTGAGCACATCCGCCACCGTGAGTGAACGCGCGAAGGTGCCGTCGGACAACTTCACCAGCGTTCCGCCTTCGCCCAGTTTGTCCATCGCCGATTCGACCGTGAGCGCGGAGCGGAGGTGAATTGCTGTGGGCGTCGGTGCCGACACGGATGGCGCGCCAGTCTCCGACCCGGCAGAAGTTTCGCTCGCCAGTTGTGGCAGAATGTCCGCCGTCGTCGCACGTCGGCGCGTGGCCACCGGCCCGCTCATCTTCAACATCGCCAGCACGCCTTCACCCAGTGGCTCCATCACCTGCACGCGCCCGGCCGGCACGTCCTTCAGCACGGGCCACGGCTCCCATTCGCCCTGGCCGTTGAGGAACTGCCGCACCATCTTGCGCACGTGTCGGGCGCGCTCGCCATCGGTTTGCAGGCCGCAGGGCGTCTCGGGATTTTTCAACGCGCCTTCGACGCCGAGCAAAATGGGCTTGGTCGTGAAGAGCCGTTCCTGCACGCGCACCGCTTCGCGGAACGGGTGCAAACCATTGGCCGCCGCTACGCCCATGATGCCCAGCAGCGCGCTCCAGTCCACAAGGCCCGACCGCGCGAGGAACGCGGGCCGACCATCCAGCAAGCGCACGCCGTTGGC
Source organism: Pseudomonadota bacterium (assembly GCA_009922615.1). Classification (GTDB taxonomy): domain Bacteria; phylum Verrucomicrobiota; class Verrucomicrobiia; order Limisphaerales; family SXTU01; genus SXTU01. Next base: position 43,730 of record RFVF01000030.1, on the reverse strand, counting down.
GGAGACTAGCACGTAGCCAACGTCGTCAATGCCGCGCCGGCCCGCGCGCCCGAACATTTGCAAAATTTCGTCCGGCCGGATGGGAATCTCCACGCCATCGCGGCGATAAGAGTCCGCCGCAAGCGCCACGCTGCGCAGGGAAAAATTGATACCTGCGGCCAGGCCCATCGTCGCCACGACGACGCGCAACTGTCCGGCCTTCGTCAACGGCTCGACCACTCCGGCCCGCGCGCCGTAGCTCATGCCGCTGTGATGGTAGGCTACGCGGCAACGCAACATGCGGGCGACCTTCTCGCCGACGAGGGTTTTCTGCTCCGCGTTGAGGTGGAGTGGGTTCGGGTTGGGGAGAAAGCGCGCGAGCTCACCTGCCAGGGCTTCGGTTTCTTTGCGGCGCGGCGCGAAAATCAGGATCGGCCCCAAGTCCTCGGCGAGCGCTTTGGCCACGAGACGCGGCCAGTAGCCCTTCACCTCGCTGGGCACATGGACGCTCAGTTCGTTCGCTGAAACTTCCTCCAAGGGCACGGGCCGGTGGAGATGTCGCACGAGCTGGGCCTTGCGTCCGAGCCGCTCCAGCCACTTCACGATGTGGTGCGGGTTCTCGACGCTGCCGCTGAGCAGGAGCAGCCGCGTCTGCGGCGGGGCCATGGCGATGGCCAGCTCGTAGTTCAAGCCCCGGTCCGGATCGGCGAGCATTTGATATTCGTCGATCACCAGCAACGCCGGGCCGTCGCCGCTGATGAGCCGGTATTTCTGTGTCTCCAGCGTGGCGACGATGACGGGCGCGTCGAGATTTTCGCTGAGGTCACCGGTCGCGATGCCGATGTGCCAGCCACGCGCTCGCCATTCGGCCAGTTTGTCATTGGCCAGAGCGCGGGTGGGGACGGTGTAGATGGCTTGGCCGTGGGGCTTGCCGTAGTTGGACCACAACTCGAAGACCAGCGTCTTGCCCGAACCGGTCGGCGCGTGGACGACGACATCCTTGCCCGCGCGCAACGCGGTCACGGCCTGTTGCTGCCACAGGTCCGGGACCGTGACTTGGTTGAAGGCCGTGGATTCGGCGAGTTGACCCTCGTGGGCTGGCACGCCGCGACGATAGGTCAAGGGCCAGAAAGGGAAACGGGATTCTTCGCCGGTCAGGCAAATAGTGCCTTCACCGGCTGCGCTCCTGAAATATCTGTGAGGCGGAAGTCGCGACCACTGTTGCGGAAGGTCAGCCTCTCCGAATCAAAGCCCAGCGCGTGCAGGATCGTGGAATGGAACTCATGGACGCTCACCTTGTTTTCCACGGACATCGCGCCGACTTCATCGGTGGAACCGTAGGCCATGCCGCCCTTGATGCCGCCGCCGGCGAGCCAGGAGGCAAAGGCCTGCGCGTTATGCGTGCGGCCGCCGGGGCCATCCTCGGAGGAACTGCGCCCGAACTCGGTGCTCGAGGCCACGAGCGTGTCCTTCAGCATGCCGCGCTCCTTCAAATCCTTGAGGAAGGCGGCAATCGGCTTGTCGATGTTGCCGGCGCTGCGGGCCACCGCGTTCTTCACGTCGTTGTGCGTGTCCCAGCCACCGTTCCAGACCTGCACGAAGCGCACGCCGCGCTCCAGCAACCGGCGGGCGAGGAGAAATTGGCGTCCCTGCGCCGCGACGACGCGGTTCGGCGAAGTCAATCCGTAGGCTTCCTTCATGTAGGCCGGCTCGCGTTGCACGTCGAACGCCTCGGTCGCATCGGTCTGCATGCGATAGGCCAGTTCAAACGATTGGATGCGCGCGTCGAGAGCCCCTTCGTTCTGCCGCTTCTGTTTGTGGATTTCGTTGAGCTTGTTGAGCAAGTCCAACTGCGCCCTTTGCTCAGGGCTGGTGGTGAAGGTGGAGCGGATGTTCTCGATGATCTGGTCGATGTTTTCCTTGTTGGGATCCACATACGTGCCTTGGTAGGCGCCAGGCATGAACGCGGACTGCCAGTTCAACGCGCCCTCGCCCGGATAGCCGCCGGGATTCATGGCCACGTAAGCCGGGAGGTTTTGATTCACGCTGCCCAGCCCGTAAACCACCCACGCGCCCAACGAAGGCTTGGGCAGGCGGAAGTCACCGCAGGTCTGGATCAGCGTCGCCGGTCCGTGCGCGGGAGCTGCCGTCCACATCGAGCGGATCACGCACAGCTCATCGGCCATCTTGCTCAACTCGGGCCAGACCTCGCTCATCTCCAAACCACTCTTGCCCTGAGGTGTGTATTTGAATGGCGAGGCCAACAGCTTGCGACCGCCCGATTGCTGCTCAGCGGCCGCAGTCAGACCCGGTTTGGGATCCCAAGTATCTTGGTGCGCTTGGCCCCCGCTTTGATAGATGTGGCACACGCGCGAGGCCGTGCCGGCATAATGCGGTTGCTTGGGCTCCAGCAGGCCTGCCGCTCCGGCGTTCGGCACCAGTTCATCCTTCAACAGGCTGGCGAGCGCGAGCGCGCCGAAGCCAGTGCCCATGCGGTTGAGGAATTCGCGCCGGCTGCCGAAATAGCGGGCGTCCTCGAGGTTTGCGCCAAGGTGAGCAGGGCCACAGTTCGGATACATATGCGTAAAAAGTTCGGACTTTATCCGTGTTCTCCGCGCACCATCCAGCGGTGCCAGACTCGGGAACACGCTGGCCGAACCTCTCCTCCTCGTGTCCGCGTGGCTTTGTGGAATTTGCCAAAATCTCACCACAGGCTGCCCTCCCGTTCGCGTGAGTGGCACTGAAGTGGATTCTCTAAAACCCGTGACGGCGGCTCCCAGCCGCCGTCGGTGGGCAACGAACGTGCACCGAGCGAGTCCACCTGCAACGCGGCGGTTGGAAACCGCCGGTGCTGATGGCTACCACAGCACGAACTTCCGATGCTGCGTGAACACGCCCCGCAGCGCCTTGGACGCCGCGTCCTGCAAAGCTTGCAGCTCCTGATAGACGGCCACGTTTTTCGCGTCTGGCTCGGCGGTCTCGGCTTTGTTCAGCGTGACGAACTGGTCGGTGAGGTCGGCGATGTTGACCCGCTCGCCTTTCTGCAGGCGCCAGCACCAGAGCGCCTGTAACGCCGCGCCGTAGGCTGCGCCTTCGCCGACCTTGAGCGTGACAACCTCAGCGTTGAAGACGTCGGCCATGATCTGTCGCCAGAGTTTGGACTTCGCACCGCCGCCGGTGGCGCGGATTTGCGTCGCCTTGAGGCCGAGTTCGGCGAGGCGGCGAAGGCCGTAATTCATGCCGAGCGTGACACCCTCGAACGCCGCGCGGCAGTAGTGGCTCGCAGTGAACGTGCCGGGGTTGATGCCGAGCATCGTGCCGCAGCCGTCGGGGATGTTCGGCGTGCGTTCGCCTTCAAGGTAGGGCAACAACAACAGGCCACGCGAGCCAGCGGGAACCTTTGCCGCTTTCGCCTCGAACTGCTCGTGCGAGTAGCCAAAATCCTTTCGCATCATCTCGGTCGCGACGGTCACGTTCATCGTGCAGAGGAGCGGGAGCCAATGGTTCGTGCTGTCGCAGAAAGCGGCAATTTCACCCGCCGGGTCCACGACCGGTTTGTCCGCGCAGGCGTAAATCGTGCCGCTGGTGCCGAAGCTCGCGGTGACGGTGCCGGCGCGGGTGTTGCCGGTGCCGATGGCACCCATCATGTTGTCGCCGCCGCCCGCACTCACGAGCACGCCGGGGTTGAGGCCAAGCGCCTGCGCGGTGCTGGCTTGGAGCGTGCCGGCGGGTTGGTCGCTGGAGATTAGGCGCGGGAGCTTCGCCGCGAGGTCGCCACCCACGGCCTTGAGCACGGCTTCGGACCACTTGCGTTTGCGCACGTCGAGGATGGCGGTGCCGCTGGCGTCGCCGTATTCCATCACGGCCTGGCCGGTGAGCCAGTAGTTCAAGTAGTCGTGCGGAAGCAGGACGGTCGCGAGCTTCGCAAAGTTTTTCGGCTCATGGTTTTTCAGCCAAAGAATCTTCGGCACGGTGAAACCGGGGAGAATGGCGTTGCCAACCGCTTTGCTTGCACCTTTGAGGCCACCGAGCTTGGCGGTGAGTTCCTCGCACTCGGCGATGGTGGAGGTGTCGCACCAAAGCTTAGCCGGCCGGATGACATCACCAGCCTTGTCGAGCGGCACGAAGCCGTGCTGCTGGCCGCTGACGCCGATGGCGACGACTTCGCTGGCCTTGCCCTTGGCCTGCTTGAGCGCGCCTTGGATGGCCTTGGCCGTGGCATCGCGCCACGTGTGCGGGTGTTGTTCCTTCGCGCCGGGCGGGAGGTTGGGAAGGAGATCGTAAGCCGCAGCCGCGCTGCCGAGCACCTTGCCGGATTTTGCGTCCACGACGAGGGCCTTGGTGGATTGGGTGCCGGAATCGATGCCGATGAGAAGTGTGCGCATAGGTCGAAAAAGTGAGACGAGAATGGCGAAGGTGATTTCGCGTGTCCAACCATTCTCCGGCGGCATGCGCCGATCTTGCGAGCCGTGGGGCAGCGGGCTACGCTGTCATCATGACCAAAGGCCTGAAGATTTTGATCGGTTGGGTGATGACGCTGGCGATGCTCGTCGGTGGGCGCGCGGTTGCCGGGCCGGCAGTGGCCGAGCCGGGTTCCAAAAAGGTGTTCATCCTGCCTGTCCGCGAGGACATCATGCCACCGCTCGTTTACGTCGTGCGGCGTGGCGTGAAGGAAGCGATGGAAGCGAAGGCGGACTTGCTCGTGCTGGACATGGAAACCAACGGCGGCCGCGTGGACGTGACCGAGGAAATCATTGGCATCATCGCCAAGTTCCCTGGCCAGACCGTGACCTTCGTGAACAAAAAGGCCTTCAGCGCCGGGGCGTTCATCGCGTTTGGCACCAGCAAGATTTACATGGCTCCGCAGAGCGTCATCGGCGCGGCGGCGCCCGTGATGGTCGCGCCCGGCGGCGGCGTTCAGGAAATTGGCGGCACGATGGAGGTCAAAACTTCCTCCGCCATCAGTGCGCTGGTCCGGGCCAACGCGGAAAAATACGGTCACAATCCCGAGGTCGCCGACGCGATGGTGAAGAAGACCAAGGAACTCAAGCTGGACGACAAAATCATCAACGAGAAGGGACAGATTCTCACATTGACCGATCAGGAGGCGGCGCGCACCTATGGGCAGCCGGCCAAACCGTTGCTCTCGGCTGGCACGGTGGAAAACGTCGACGCGCTGTTGAAGCAACTCAACTTCGCGAGTGCCACGGTGAGGCGCGTCGAGCCCAGCGGAGTGGAGAAGCTCGCGTCGTGGGTCAACCTCGTCAGCCCGGTGCTCCTCATCATCGGCATCGCGGGGATTTACATCGAGTTCAAGACCCCGGGCTTTGGGCTGCCGGGCATCATCGGCATCACGGCCTTTGCGATTTATTTTTTTGGCGGTTACGTCGCGGGTTTGACGGGCTTGGAGTGGGTGGCGGTGTTCGTGGTGGGCATCGCGCTGGTGTTGCTGGAGTTGTTCTTTTTCCCCGGCACCATCGTGCTCGGCCTGGCGGGGTTCGGGCTGGTCCTCGTGTCGTTGGTGATGGGCATGGTGGACATGTATCCGGGCATGCCCAGCCTGCCGACGCTGCCGCAGTTGCGGCTGCCGTTGAACGATCTTGCGCTCGCCGGCTTCGGTTCGCTGGTGGTCGTGTTCCTCCTGAGCCGCGTGATGCCCAAGACCAACGCTTATCACTTCATGGTCTCGCAGGGGGCCAGCGGTGTGCAGACGGAGGCAGCCCTGACCGCCACGCAAGCGCGTCGGCTCGGCCAGGTGGGCGTGGCGCTGTCCACGCTGCGGCCCGGCGGCAAGGCCCAGTTCGGCGACGATGTTCTGGATGTCGTTTCCGCCGGTGATCTGATCGAAAAAGGTCGGCCAGTTCGCATCGTCAGCAACAGCGGGCACGATGCAGTGGTCGAGGCCGTCTGAACGGCGGCGGCCCACTGGCAGAAACCGGGACGCCGGGCACTTCTCCCTGTGCTTCTAACGCTGGCGTGTGGCGCGGCCTGGCCAGTCCACGCCGCCGAGTTCCAACCCGCCCTCCACGCCAAGCTGGACGCCGACTATCCGCGTCTGCTCGCTCTCTACCAGCACTTGCACACCCACCCGGAAATCTCGTTCCAAGAAGTGCAGACCGCCGCGCGCATCGCCGAGGAGTTGAACCAAGCCGGCTTCGAGGTGACGGCCAAGGTCGGTGGTCACGGCGTCGTGGGCGTGCTCAAGAACGGACCCGGCCCCACCGTGCTGGTCCGCACCGACCTCGACGGTCTGCCCGTGCTGGAAGAAACCGGCCTGCCCTACGCGAGCAAGGCCCGCACGAAGGACGACAAGGGCAACGACGTGCCCACGATGCACGCCTGTGCGCATGACATCCACATGACCTCGTTCATCGGCACGGCGCGCGTGCTGGCGACGTTGCGCGATCAGTGGAGCGGCACGCTCGTCTTCATCGGCCAGCCCGCCGAAGAACGCGTAGGCGGCGCGAAGGCCATGTTGGCTGAGGGGCTTTACACGCGCTTTCCGCGGCCGGACTTCTGCCTCGCCTTGCACGCCGCGAGTGATCTGCCGGCCGGCACCGTCGGCCACACCGAGGGCTACGCGCTGGCCAACGCCGACACCGTGGACATCCTCGTGCGCGGCGTCAGCGGCCACGGTGCCTGGCCGCACTTGACGAAGGATCCCATCGTTCTCGCCGCGCAAATTATCCTTGGTCTCCAGACCATCGTGAGCCGCGAGACTTCGCCCACCGACCCGGCGGTCGTCACCGTCGGCTCCATCCAGGGGGGCACGAAGCACAACATCATTCCCGATGAAGTCCGCCTCCAGCTCACGCTCCGCAGCTACTCGGATGAAGTGCGGGATAATTCCATTGCCGCGCTCAAGCGCATCGTGCGCGGCCAGGCGCTGGCCGCTGGCATCCCGGAAAAACTGCTGCCCATCGTCGAGGTTTCCGAGGAAGGCGCGAAATCCACTTACAACGACCCCGCGCTCACGAAGCGTATCATGAGTGCGATTGGCCGCTCCGTCGGCGACGGCAACGTCGTCGCGAAGAAACCCGTTATGGGCGCGGAAGACTTCGGTTTGTTTGGCCGCGTCGAGCCGAAGATTCCCATCTGCATGTTCTGGCTGGGCACGATCACCAAGGAATCGGTGGCCGAGAGCATCAAGACCGGCAAAACCCTGCCCTCGCTGCATTCGAGCAAGTTCGCGCCCGTCCCGGAGCCGACGCTCAAGACCGGCGTGACCGCGATGACGGCGGCGGTGCTGGAGTTGGTCGGAAAGCGGTAGTCGATTTTTCAGGACTTGCTCGCGACACGCATCCACTGCGGTGCACTCTCCTCTTGCCAACCTGCGAGGTGTCCGCTTGAGTCTCGCCCGCGCGCCCGATGCAATCACCCGACCATCCCAAACATTATTGCGGCGTCTTTGGCATTTACGGCCACCCCAACGCCGCCGAGCTGGCTTACTACGGCCTTTACGCGCTCCAGCACCGCGGCCAGGAGAGCGCGGGCATTGTGGCCTGCGATGGCAAACAGTTTCGTGAGCAAAAAGGCATGGGCCTGGTGCCACAGGTTTTCGACGGCGCGGATTTGCACAAGCTGGTGGGCTCCATGGCCGTCGGGCACACGCGCTACTCCACCACTGGCTCCTCGCACATCCGTAACGCGCAGCCGCTCACGGTGGATTGTGCGCGCGGCCAGATCGCCGTGGCGCACAACGGCAATCTCACCAATGCCGCCCAACTCCGCGAGGAGCTCGAGGCCAAGGGCTCCATCTTCCAGACCACGGTGGACAGCGAGATCATTCTCCACCTCCTGGCCCAGCCCGGCGACCCGCGCGGTGAAAGCGCGATTATCAGCACGGTCCGTCGTATCGAGGGCGCGTTCTCGCTTGTCATCATGACCGAGCACGAGCTCATCGGCGTGCGCGACCCGCACGGTTTCCGCCCGCTCTCCATCGGCAAGGTCGGTGATGCCTGGGTGCTGTCGAGCGAGACCTGTGCTTTCGATTTGATCCACGCCAAGTTCGTCCGCGACGTGGCGCCGGGCGAGGTGGTCATCATCAACCAGCACGGGTTGAAGAGCGTGCAGGCGTTTCCGGCGCACGAACGCCGCGCGTTCTGCATCTTCGAATACGTTTACTTCGCGCGGCCGGACAGCAACCTCAACGGCCGCAATGTCTATCGCACCCGCGTGGAGATGGGCCGCCAGCTCGCGCGCGAACATCCGATCAAGGCCGACCTCGTCATTCCCGTGCCCGACAGCGGCAACTCTGCTGCGCTGGGCTACTCGCTCGAGTCCGGCATCCCTTACGAGATGGCCTTCGTCCGCAACCACTACGTTGGCCGCAGCTTTCTCCAGCCCTCGCAGCTCATCCGTGACTTCGCGGTGCGCGTGAAGCTGAACTTGATCGGCGACCTCGTGCGCGGCCAGCGCGTCATCATCGTGGATGACTCGATCGTGCGTGGCACCACGTGTAAGACGCGCGTCAACAGCCTCAAGGAAGCTGGCGCCAAGGAAGTCCACGTGCTCGTCTCCTGCCCGCCGCACATGAACCCCTGCGTGTATGGCATCGACTTCCCCGATCGCAACAAGCTGATGGCAGCGAACCATTCGCTCGACGAGATTCGCCAGTATCTGAACGCCGACTCGCTCCACTACCTCTCGCAGGACGGCATGGTGAAGGCTACCGGCCTGCCGCGCACTGGCTTCTGCATGGCGTGCTACGACGGCGATTACCCGGTGGCCTACGATCCCAAGCTGGAGAAGAACATCATGGAACGCCGCCGCGCCCGCGTGGAAAGCCTGGGCGAAGCGCTGGCCAAGGAAGAGAAGCAGCCACGGCTGCTGTGAGCGGAGACTAGCGCCGGGTCAACTGCGCCACGATCATTTCTGCCGTCCGCTCGGAAGCCCCCTGATTCCGCTGCACCACGCGCAGCGCGTTTGCCCCGAGCTGTTCGCGCCGGGCGGCATCGCCCAGCAACGCCGCCATCGCGGTTTCCAATTCGGCCGCATCGCGCACCTGCACCGCGCCATCGCTGGCCACGAAGTCGGCGGCAATGGGCCGGAAGTTTTCCATGTGCGGGCCGAAGAGCATCGCCTTGCCCAGGGCGCCGGGCTCGATGGGATTTTGCCCGCCCTTGGCGGTGAGGCTTTTGCCGACGAAGACGAGGGTGGCATGGCGGTAGAAGTGACGTAGTTCGCCCGTCGTATTGACGAGCAAAACATCCACACTGCCGGGCGCGAATGATTTTCCCCCGGCGAGTTCCGTGCGCAGCACGAGCCGGACGCCCGTGGGCCGCAGTTCATCGACCACGGCCTTGGTGCGCTCGAAGTGGCGCGGGACGAGGATGAGGAAGAGTTTCGGGAACTGTGCCCGCAGGCGGAGAAACATCTGCGCGAGCAACACTTCCTCACCTGCGTGCGTGCTGCCGGCGACGAGCAGCAACGCATCTTCCGGCACGCCGAGCTGGCGCAGGAGCGCAGGCACATCGAGCGTCGCACCGCCGGACGGGGCGGCGGCATCGAACTTGGCATTGCCGGTGACGTGGATGGCCGCGGCGCGGCAGCCCAGCGCGGCGAGTCGTTGGGCATCCGCTTCGTTCTGCGCTCCGACGGCGGCGAAGCTGGCGAAGAGATCGCGAAAGAGAAACCTGGCGCGCAAGTAGCGGGGGAACGAACGGTCCGAGATGCGGGCGTTGGCGAGGCAGACGGGCAGCCTGAGCGCCTGCGTCTGCCAGAGGAAGTTCGGCCAGAGTTCCGCCTCCACGAGCACGATGGCGGAGGGCCGCACGGCGGCCAGCGAACGACGCACCGTCCATGGGAAATCGACCGGGTAATAAAGGCGGACCACCTCCGCCGGGAGTTTCTTTTCCAGTTCACCCATGCCCGTGGAGGTGGTGGTGGACACGACGAACTTCCAGCCCGTCAGCCGTGCCCGCAACGCCGCGATGAGCTGGAGGCAGACATTCACCTCGCCGACGCTGACGGCATGGAGCCAAAGCACCGGCCCGCCTGCGAGGGCATGGAGTTTGCTATCTGCAATCCTGCCAAAGCGTTCGCCAAAGCCGCGCCGCCAGCCACCGCGCCGCCACATTTTCCAGAAGTAATACGGCGCGCTCAACCCGAAGAAAACGGGGAAGAGCAGGTGGTAAAGCGTCCGCATGTGCCGTTGGTTGAATCAAAATGCCGTCCCGTTACCAAGCTTAAAAGCCAACGAGTAACGAACGGCACGCGTCGGCTGAATCAAGTCTTGAGCAAAACTTTGCGGGTGTTAGCGTTGGCGCGCAGTCCAAACAAATGAGCGAAGGCAAGAGATCGCTGAAGATGGTGGCGTGTGGCCGGTGTGCCGCGAAGAATTTTATTCCGAGCGACCTGCCGCCGTTCGAGACCCAAGCCTGCAACAAGTGCGGCGGCCCGGTGATGATCACCGTGCGGCTGCGCCAGTTCGAGTTGCGGGGTGTCATTGCGTCCGGCGGCATGGGCACGGTGTTTCGTTCGTTCGACACCAACCTCAACCGCGAGGTGGCCGTCAAGCTGATGAAGCCGGACATCGCTGTGGATCCCATTCAAGTCGAGGCGTTCAAGCGTGAAGCTCGCGCCTGTGCTGGCCTCAACCACGGCAACATCATCCACATCTACACCTTCGACGAGCTGGATGGGCAGAAATACCTCGTCATGGAGCTGGCCGACAACGGCACCTTCGACGGCCGTATCGAATCACAGGGCCGAGTGGACGAACTGCTTGTGCTGGATGTGGGCATCAAGATCGCCTCCGCATTGGACTGCGCGAATCGCCATGGCCTGCTGCATCTGGACATCAAGCCGGGCAACATCCTCTTCAACAACGACGAGCCGCCCGAACCCAAGCTCGTGGACTTTGGGCTCGCGCAAAGTTCCTCCGAAGGTCGCGATCCGAACGCCGGCGTCTTCGGCACGCCCTATTACATCGCTCCGGAACGCATTTCGCTGGGCACGGAAGATTTTCGCTCGGACATGTATTCCCTGGCCGGCACGCTGTATCACGCGCTCACGGGCCATGTGCCCTTCGAGGCACCGACGGTCAACGACGTGGCCCTCGCGCATGTCGAACAGCCGCTCAGGCCACCTATCGAAGAACTGCCAGATATCCAGGCCAAGACGAACGAGGCGATCTGCACCGCGATGGCGAAGAATCCCGACGATCGGTTCCAGAGCTACGACCAGTTCATCATGGAGCTGACCGCCGCCCGCAGCCATCTGCTCATTCAGAAATACAACAGTTCTGAGGAGTGACGGCTATTTCTCGACCGGCTTGCCGGCGGCCTGCCAGGCATTGAAGCCCGGTGCCAGTTCCACCAACGACCGGAAACCGAGGTCCTTCATTTGTTGAGCGGCGTTGGCGCTGCGTCGGCCGGAGGCGCAATGCACCAGAAAGGTTTGTGTTTTGTTGAGCCCGGCCAGTTTCTGCTCGAAACCCGCATCCAGCATGTCCAAATTCACCGCGCCGGGAATGTGCCCGGCCTGAAATTCTCCTGCCGTGCGCACATCCAGCACGGTGGCTTTCTTCTCCCGCCACAATTGCTCAAACTCCGCGACCCCGACGCGTCGGTAGCCCGTCGGCCCACCGACGGCGGCGGCAGTGGCCGTGGCCGGCGGCGCGGTCATCACCGGTTGGGCTAGCGCCCATTGCACGGCATTCAGCATCAGTCGATTGAACGGCTCCAGCGCGAAATCCTTCGGGTGGCCGAGCGAAGTGTAGAAGACCGGCGTGGTGCCATACTTGTGCGTCCAGGCAATCGGCTCGGCCGGCTGGCCCGGGACCGAGCCGGTCAGCAACACCTGCGAGCCCTCCGGCAACGGGCTGTTTTTGTAGAGCGAGCCCGGGCTGATGAACTCCTTCGGCAACCCCGCCAGTATCGGATGCGTCGCCGCCGCTGGCACCGTCTGGACCGTCGTCGCCAGCTTGTTGTCGTGATGCATGTGATAATTGCCGCCGAGCACGTCATGATCCCATTCCTTCCAGTTCTCAAACGCATGACTCGCCGTGCGCAACCCGATAATGGGCCGGCCTGACGCAGCGTAACGTTTGAACCGAGCGAGCTGCTCCTCCGGCAGCACCATCCGCCGAATGAACAAGATCGCGAGATCCGCCTGCTCCAACGCCTCCAGGCCGGGAATGTCATGCACGTTTGTGCCTGGCTTGCGCTGGAGGTAAATGCACTTCGCGCCGAGCTTTGACTCCAACTGCGTCTTGAGCAGTGGCAGCGTTTCGGCGGACTTGTATTCGAACTCACCGCTGATGAGGACAATCGTCGGCGGCTTGGCCGGCGCGGCCGCGCGGGCGTTCCAGCACCCGAGGCCAATGAGGAACAAGTGGAGGGCGGAGCAAAAGGCGGCTTTCATGGTGGCGATTTGATAGGCGCGGGAAGGCGGACTGTCGAGCGGCAAGGCGAGCCGAGGAGCAGGATTAGGATCAGGATCACGAGCAGGAGCGCGGCGTTCCTCGTGCTCGTGATCCTGATCCTAATCCTGCTCCTCCCACTTTCCCTCCCTGACAACCGCCCGGCCACCCGCTACGCTCCTCCCGTGTCCGCTGCCATTCAGACGCTGGGCCTCATAGCCGGCAACCGCACGCTGCCGCTCCTGCTTGCCAAGCAAGCCCGCGCGATGGGCGTCAACCGCCTCGTCGCCGTCGCCTTCGAGGGCGAGACTGATCCCGCGCTGGCGCAATTGGTGGATGATCTCGTCTGGCTGCGCGTGGGCCAGCTTGGCAAGTTGATCTCCGCCTTCACCGAGCGCGGTGTGCAGCACTGCGTCATGGCCGGGCAGATCGCGCCGAAAAACCTCTTCGACCTCCGGCCCGATCTGCGTGCGGTCGCGCTGCTGCTGCGGTTGAAGGAGAAGAACGCCCACACCCTTTTTGGCGGCATCGCTGACGAGTTAAAGAAGGACGGCGTGGAACTCATCTCCGCTGTGCCATGGTTGCAACCGCTCATGGCCGGGCCCGGCTTCGCGTTGGGCAAGCAGTTGAGCGACGACGAAGCCGCTGACGTGCGCTTTGGCTTCCGCATCGCGAAGGAAGTTTCCCGGCTCGAGATCGGCCAGACCGTGGTGGTCAAAGGTGGCACCGTGCTGGCCGTCGAGGGTTTCGAGGGCACGGACAAAGCCCTCGCACGCGGCGGTGAACTCGCCGGCAAAAGCGGCGGAGCGGTCGCGGTGAAAGTGGCCAAGGAACAACACGACCTCCGCTTCGACATCCCTTGCGTCGGCCCGCAGACGCTCGAAGTCTGCGCTGCCAGCGGCGTCCGCGTGCTCGCCTTCGAGTCCGGGCGCACGCTGCTGCTGGAGCAGGACGTGATGGAGAAACTTGTGCGCCAGCATGGCCTTTCGCTGGTCACGGTCGGAGACGGAAAGTAATTAGTGATTAGTATTTGGTGCTGGAGCGAGCACTGCTGAACATCCAAATCAGCGGCTTCAGACGAATCACTAATTACTAATCACTTTCCCCTCATCCTCCCCGCAGGCACACTCCGCGCACCATGCGCGAGACGCTCCGCAACTGGACCGAAGACGCCGAAACCTTCGTGCTCGAAGTCATCTTCGAGCAACGCAAGGGCAAGCGCGCCGCGCTGCGCGACGCCACGCTCGGCGTGCAGGTTATTGCTGTGGGCAACGTGACGGTCGGCGGCACGGGCAAGACACCCGTCGTCGAGAAGTTCGCGCGTGAGCTGACCGATGCCGGACGCAAAGTTGCGATCCTTTCGCGTGGCTACCGCTCCAACCCTGGCCCGCTCGCGCCACGTTTGTTGAACAAGCTGCTCCTCCGCGAGGACACCACGCCCCCGCGCATTGTATCTGACGGCAAGAATCTGCTCCTCAACTCCGAGACCGCCGGCGACGAACCCTACATGCTCGCGAGCAACTTGAAGGACGTCGTCGTGCTCGTGGACAAGGATCGCGTGAAGGCCGGCCGCTACGCCATCGCGAAGTTCGGCTGCGACACCCTGCTGCTCGACGATGGCTACCAGTATTGGAACCTGCGCGGTCGCCGGAAGGACATCGTGCTGGTGGATTGTCAGCAGCCCTTCGGCAACGAGCACCTGCTCCCGCGCGGCACGTTGCGCGAGCCGCCATCCCACCTCGACCGCGCGAGCGTCATCTTCCTCACCAAGAGCGATGGCGACACCGCGCGGCTCCGCGCCCGCATTGCCAAGCACAACCCGAAGGCCAGCGTCGTCGAGTGCGTTCACCACCCGCTCTACTTCGAGGACGTGTTCACGGGCGAGCGGATGGACCTGAGCTTCCTCAAGGGCAAGAAGGTGGCGAGCTTCAGCGGCATCGCGCAGCCGGAGAGCTTCGAGAGCAGTCTGGTGAAGCAAGGCGCGGAGCTGGTTTACTCGAAGCGCTTCGCCGACCACCACCGCTTCACGCAGCAGGAGGTGCTCAACGCGATCAACCGCGCCAAGAAGCGTCAGGCCGAAATCATCGTCACCACGCAGAAGGACGCCGTGCGCTTCCCGAAGATTGACCGGCGCGACCTGCCCATCTGCTTCATGCGCGTGGAGATCAAAATCCTCGCTGGCGCAAAAGACTTTCAGGACTGCGTGCGGCAGATTTGTTTCAAGTGACGGACTTTCTACTCACCACTCTGGCGCGTGTCGTCATCGCATTCCTGCAGGCGCTGCCGCTTGGAGCTGTGGCGTGGCTGGGGCGGACGTTTGGCGGGCTGGCTTATCTGCTGGATGCGCGGCATCGGAAGATGGCGGCGCAGAACCTCGCGATGTGTTTCCCAGAGAAGTCCGCTGTCGAGGTTCGCGCTCTGGCACGCGAAAATTTCCGGCGCATCGGCGAGAGCTTCGCCTGCGCGGTCAAAACCGCGAGCTTTGACGCCGCGGGCATTCGGGCCGTGACGGAGTTTGTGGGCGCGGAAAAGTTTCCCCAGACAGGTGCGGGTGAGCCGCGGCGCAGTGTTGTGTGTGCGCTCGGACACTTTGCGAATTTCGAACTGCTCGGTCGGACGGGCTTGTTCGTGCCGGGGTATCAGACGGCCACCACGTATCGCGGGCTGCGCCAGGCGGGGCTCACGCGTGTGATGCAAAGCCTGCGCGAGCAGTCCGGCACCCTCTACTTCGAACGCCGCACGGATGCCGAAGCACTCAAGGCCGCGATGCATCGTCCAGGCATGATGCTCGGCCTCTTCACCGACCAGCACGCGGGCGATCGCGGCGCGCGACTGCCATTCTTTGGGCGCGACTGCTCCACGAGCGTCGCAGCCGGCGTGCTGGCGCTGCGGTATGGCTGCCCGCTCTTTCCGGTGATTTGTTTTCGCACCGCGCCAGGACGATGGCGGATCGAGGTGGGTGACGAGATTCCCACGCACCAGGCCGGTAAACCACGCGCGACGGAGGACATCGCCCGCGACATGAACCGCGCCTACGAAGCTGCCATCCGTCGCGACCCGGCGAACTGGTTTTGGGTGCATAACCGCTGGAAGGAAGGCAAGTGGCGGGTGGAAAAGAAGCATGAGGATCAGGATTAAGATTTCAATTACATGCCCGAGTCGAAGCCGACCCAGCTCCGCGCGATGCAGGAATCTTGCTCGTGCTCTTAATCCTCTTCGCATCGTTGCTGCGCCGTGACCGCACCCACTTCAACTCCCGCTGCCCCGCGCCGGCTCCTCGTGCGCGGCGTGAACTGGCTCGGCGACGCCGTGATGACCACGCCCGCGCTACTGCAGTTGCGCGAGGCCTTGCCCGACACGCATCTCGCGCTGCTCACGCACGAGAAGTTGGCGGACTTGTGGGTCGGGCATACGGCCGTGGACGAAGTCATCACCTTCGCGGCGAAGGAAGGCGTGTTTACCGTTACGCGTCGGTTACGCGCAAAGTCGTTCGACACCGCGCTGGTGCTGCCAAACTCGCTGCGGTCCGGCTTGGAAGTGCGGCTTGCGGGGATTCCCCGGCGCATCGGTTACGCGGGCGGCTGGCGCGGCTGGCTGCTCACGCAAGCCGTGCCGTGGCGCACCAACGTCACGCGGATGCGCAAGCGCAGCGTGGCGGAAGTGCGGCAACTAACAGCCGACTCAAGCCTCGCTGCCTCAGAGGTCGCCACTCCGTCGCCGGAAAGTCACCATCTCTTTCACTACCTGCACCTCGTCGCGACGCTGGGCGCGAAGCTCGTGCCGATCGCGCCGCTCGTCACTGTCACCAATGCCGAGGTCGCAGCGGTGAAGGCGAAGTTCAATCTGCCTGACAGCCTGCTCATCGGCCTCAACGCGGGCGCGGAATACGGCCCGGCGAAGCGCTGGCCCGCCGAGCGCTTCATCGCGACTGCGAAGGCGCTCCAAGCGCGGCTCAACTGTTCCTTTGTCATCTTTGGCGGCCCGGCTGACGCAAGGCTCGCGGCGGACATCGCCTCCGTGTTCGCACCGTCATCCAGCATCATCACCAACCTCGCCGGCCGCACTTCGCTTCGCGAACTGTGCGCTGTCTTCCGGGCCTGCCGCGTGGTGCTCACCAACGACACCGGCCCGATGCACGTGGCGGCGGCGGCCGGCACGCGCGTCGTCGCGCTGTTCGGCAGCACCTCGGCAGAGCTGACCGGTCCCGGCCTGCCCGGAGACGCACGTCACGTTCTCCTGAGCGGCAAAGTGCCCTGCGCGCCGTGCTTCCTGCGCGAGTGTCCGGTGGATTTCCGCTGCATGAAAAGTCTGACTGCGGAGCGGGTGGTCGAGGCGGTGATCCGGGCGGCCGCTTAAACCGTCACGCCGCGAGTTGAGCGAGCAATCGCTGATGCGCGCTGGTGAACGGCAGCCGATGAAGTTCTTCAAGCGGTAGCCAACGGCTCGCAGGCGTTAGCGCGGGGCGGCGACGGACACGCGTGCGGAACGCCCGCTGGGTGATGCGGTAGCGGGTGATGGAGTGTGTGAGGGATGCAAACGCTGCGCACGCGGCGGTGAGGCCGAGCAATTCCTTCAACGTGGCCGTCGGTGTCCGATGTCTGCCGGTGACTTCGAGATTCGGAAATTCCCACAGGCCTGCGTTCACGCCACCACTGGGCCGTTGAGTGACGAGAAATTCCCCATCGTGTTCGATGACGAAGGTGTAAAACTCTCGGCGCGTGGCGGCGGCGCGCGGCGGGAGCGCCGGCAATTCAGCCACGCGGCCCGTGTGGTGCGCGACGCAGTGGTCACGCAGGGGACACGCCGCACACTGCGGATTCTGCGGCGTGCAGACGGTCGCGCCGAGTTCCATGAGCGACTGGTTTAGAACGGAGCAACTGCCAGCGAAGACCAGATGCTGGATGTTGGATGCTGGATGCTGGATGCTGGATGCAACTTGAACGAGCTGGTCGGCGAGTTGCCACAACCGTTCGTTCGTCGCCTTGTCGCGCGGATTACCGGCGATGGCGAAGAGGCGGGTGAGCACGCGGATGACATTACCGTCGAGGATGGAGGTGGGCTGGTTGAAGGCGATACTGGCAATCGCACCGGCGGTGTAGCGACCCACGCCGGGCAGCGCGAGAATGGCCTCAAAGTCGCACGGGAACTGGCCGGCGTGGTCGCGCATGATCTGCTGCGCGGCCTTTTGCAAGTTGCGCGCACGGGTGTAGTAGCCGAGGCCTTCCCAGAGTTTCAGCACGCGCTGCTCCGGCGCAGTGGCGAGCGCGGCAACATCTGGCAGCTCACGCAACCAGCGTTCCCAATATGGGATGACCGTCCTCACCTGCGTTTGCTGGAGCATGATTTCGCTGACCCAGATGGCGTAAGGATCGAGCGTGCGCCGCCACGGCAAGTCGCGCGCGTTCGCGGCGAACCACTTGAGGAGCAGCTGCGGAATGGCCGATGATGCGCATTCGCGGCCAGGCCTTGGGCCTTGGACCCTGGACCTTGGACTTTGGACTTTTGCGCGCGGCACGCGCAGAAGTTTGCACTCGAAAGTCGAAACTCCAAACTCGAAACTGCCCCGGTGAAACCGCTGACAATGCACACGTGCAAGCTTGACGACGCGCAGGCTGCGAAGCTGGACGCGCACTTGCGTGAGCACGGGTTCAAGCCGCGCGCGGTGCCTTATGCGCGGTTCGCCGGAGAGAAGGACAAGCTCAACGTCGTCTTCTACGAGAGCGGCAAGCTCGTCGTGCAGGGCAAGGGCACTCAGGAGTTCGTCGAGTTTGTGCTGGAGCCGGAGATTTTACAGCGCGCGGAGCTGGGGTATGAAGCGGTCTTGCACCCGGAGATGTTTGTCGCACGCATCGGCGTGGACGAATCGGGCAAGGGCGATTTCTTCGGGCCGCTGTGCGTGGCGGCGGTGTATGTCAACGAGTCGGTGGTGCGCGCCTGGCAGGACGCGGGCATTCAAGACTCGAAGAACATCGGCAGCGACCGGCGCATCGCGGATCTCGCGAAGGTGATTCGCGAAACGCCCGGCTGCCACAGTGAAGTGCTCTCGCTCGGCGGCGTGAATTACAACCAACGCTACCGCCAGGAACGCAGCTTGAACCCGCTGCTCGCCAAGGGCCACGTCAGCTCCATCCTGGCGCTGCTCGATCCCGCCCATCACCTGAACCCGCCGCCGGCGCACGCCATTATCGACCAGTTTGCCGCGACGGAAACGACGGTCGCGCGCGAGGCGAAAGCGCGGGGGCTGAAGTTGAAAATCGTGCAACGCCACAAGGCCGAGGCGGACTTGGCGGTGGCGGCGGCGTCAATTTTGGCGCGGCACGAATTCGTGACGAAGCTCGCCGCGATGGGTCGCGAACTCGGCGTCGAACTGCCGAAAGGCGCGTCCGCTGCCGTGGACAAGGTCGCGAAGCAGATCGTCGAGCAGCACGGCGTCGCGACACTGGCGCGCGTGGGCAAGATGCACTTCCGCACGGCGCTGCGGGCGCAGGGCCTGCCCGAACCGCCGAAGGTTGAGTGGCGGCGCAAGTCCGCGTGACCCTGCAAAGCCAGTTGCCAAGCGCGCGGTAATTCGCCCACACTCCCGGCTTTGAATGACCGCTCCGCAGGCGTGTTGCTTCGCGGCGGCCTTCTCCCAAACAACATGAGCACTGGTTTGAACATCAAGAAAGACGGCGCGTTGGATTTCCTTTCCCTCGGCGCCCTGGTCCATCGCCTCGACCCCGGCATCATCCCGTTCCGTAAGGCGTCGCACTGCGACATCCACGTCAGCGGCGGCGAGTTCAACGTCTCGGCGAATCTCTCCGACTGCTTCCGCCTGAACACCGGCGTCGCCAGCGCGATGGTGGACTATCCCATCGGTGACCTCATCGCCGAGCGCGTTCGCGCGATGGGCGTGAAGCCGTTCTACAAGCGCTTCAAGCACGACGGCGTGCGCGGCCCGAACATGGCGACCGTTTACAGCGACCGCGGCCAGGGCGTGCGCGCGCCGGTCGTCTTCTACAACCGCTGCAACGAAGCCGCCGGCCAGCTCAAGCCCGGAGACTTCAACTGGAAGGAAATTTTCGGCAACGGCGTGCGTTGGTTTCATAGCGGCGGCATCTTCGCGGCGCTTTCCGAGACGACCGGCGAACTCATCATTGAGGCGATGAAGACCGCGAAGAAGAACGGCGCGATCACCTCCTTCGACCTGAACTACCGCCAGAAGCTCTGGGACATCTGGGGTGGCCAGGACAAAGCGGTCGATGTGCTCGGGCGTATCGTTAAGCACGTGGACGTGCTCGTCGGCAACGAAGAGGACCTCCAGAAGGGCCTCGGCATCGAAGGTCAGGACGTGGAAAGCTCCTCGAAGCTCGACCCCTCCGCCTTCTACGCCGTCATCGAGAAGGCGACGAAAAAGTTCCCGAACGTGAAGGCTGTCGCCACCACGCTGCGGGAAGTTCACTCCACCAACCGCCACACTTGGGGCGCAGTCGCGTGGGTCAACGGCAAGACCTACCAGTCCCCGATGTGCGAACTCGACGTCGTGGATCGCGTGGGCGGCGGCGACGGCTACGCGGCGGGCTTCTTCTACGGCTTGCTCTCTGGCGCGTCCGAACAGGAGGCCGTCAACCTCGGCTGGTCGCATGGCGCGCTGCTTACCACGTTCCCCGGTGACACCACGATGGCGACGGTCGAGCAGGTGAAGGCGTTTGCCAAGGGCGGTTCCGCACGCATCCAGCGCTGAAGCGTTTGCTCAACTTAATCACGCAATGCCCGGCAGCAGTGCCGGGCCTTTGCTTTCCCCGTGCCGGCGGTTGGAAACGGCCGACACGAAATCACGGCCTCATGAACGGCGCAGGAAACTCCGCCGGCTTGGCCTTGCCTTGCTTGCGCGTAGGGTAAGCCTCACCGAGGTCGCGCAGGAGCGGCATGGCTTGGCCTTGCGTCTCGGTGAGCAGTTCGAAGAGCCGCGCGTTGAGCTGCTTCACCGTCGCGGCGTGCGCAGGTTCGTGGATGAGGTTGCGCGATTCGTCGGGGTCGGCGGCGAGGTCGTAGAGTTCGTCCACATCCCAGACGCCGTGGTAGCGGATGTATTTCCAGCGGTCCGTGCGGACGGCGTGCATGGTGGGCGTGTAGGGGTAATTGCGCTCCCAGTAATATTCGTAGAGCAGTGCGTCACGCCAAAGCAGGTCAGGCATCTTGCCTGACTTCTGACTCTTCTGTTGCGCTGCTTTCGCCGCTGACGTGGGAACTGGGACAATGGATGACAGGCGGGAAGCCTGTCCTGCTTTGAGGAAGCTCCGTCCGTGCATGTTCGTCGGCACCGATGCGCCTGCCGCGTCGAGCAGCGTTGGCGCAATGTCGATGTTCGCCACCATCTGCGTCACGACCGTGCCCGCCTTGAACATCTCTGGACAGTGCAACAGCAGCGGCACGCGCATGGACGCCTCGTAGGCCGTGCGTTTGTCTATCAGCCCGTGCTCGCCGAAGTGGAAGCCGTTGTCGCCCATGTAAACCACCAGCGTCGAGTCGAGCAACTTGCGCTCGGCGAGCCATTGCGTGAGTCGGCCCACGCTATCGTCCACGGCCAGCAACGTCTCGCAGTAGCGGCGGTGGTGCGTTTGGAGGTCGAAGTCCGGCAGGTTGTAGCCGAAGTCCACGCCGTGCCGGCTATTGCGCTGGTTGCGCACCCACATCGGCTTGTTGAGGTAATTCTCCGGCGTGTCGGCAAAGGTCTTCGGCGGCGAGAAAGTTTTCCCCGCGTAACGGTGTTGATGCCGATCTGCCGCGACGAAGTCCGAGTGGACGGCCTTGTGCGACAGGTAGGCGAAGAAGGGCTTTTCCGACTTGCGCGCCTTCAGCCAGTCGAGTGTGAAGTCTGTCAGCTCGTCCGTGATGTAGCCACGCTGCGGAAATCGCTGGCCATTGACGTTGTAGCCCTCGCTGCTGGACTGCGGCACCACGCGCGTCGTGCCGTGTCCGTCGGCCCAGTAGTTGCCCTGGCCTTTGAACGCGACCCAGTGGTCGAACCCGCGTTGCGGCGCGTCCGTCTCGCCCATGTGCCACTTGCCGAAGAACGCCGTCTCGTAGCCCGCGCGTTGGAGAAGCTGCGGGAAGAACACGAGATCGGCTCGGACGGGATTGTAGTTGTCCACCACGCCATGCGCGTGCGCGTAAAGCCCGGTGAGGATGCTCGCGCGGCTCGGCGAACACAGCGACGTGGTGACGAATGCGTTCCGGCAATGCGCTCCGCCGCGCGCGAGCCGGTCCAGATGCGGCGTCTCGACGTAGGGATGCCCCATGAACGAAAACGTGTCGAAGCGATGGTCGTCCGCGAGAATGAAGAGGATGTTGCGCGGGGCGGCGCTGGCTGAGCCGCAAACCAAACCGAGCAGTGTGAAGAGGGCGAGCTGGCGCAACGGAACCATGCGTGCGAGTTCGCCACAATCCCGCGCGCCGCACAAGCCAGCGCAACGAGCCGCTGCCTTGACTCCGCTTGCCCGCGCCCGCGATTCTTCCGGCATGATCTCCAATCGGCAGCGGCAGTTCCCCATGGCGCGTTTGACCACCGCGCTTTGTCTGCTGGCACACGTCCTCCTCGCCGCGGCCCCGCGCATGGAGACGGTCAAGGTCGGCCCAGATAGCAAAGGCTTTGCGCTCGCTGCATCGGGCAGGCCCTTCGTCCCGTGGGGCTTCAACTACGACCATGACGAGCCGGGCCGCCTGCTCGAAGACTACTGGCTCACCGAGTGGCCGAAGGTGGAGGAGGATTTCCGCGAGATGAAGGAGCTGGGCGCGAACGTCGTGCGCATTCACCTCCAGTTCGGCAAGTTCATGGAGACGGCGGACAAGCCAAACGAAATCTCGCTAAAGCAACTCACCAAGCTCCTCACCCTTGCCGAACGCACTGGTCTCTACTTGGATCTCACCGGCCTCGGCTGCTACCACAAGGCCGACGTGCCGGCGTGGTATGACGCGCTCGACGAGCCGTCGCGTTGGGCCGCGCAGGCGAACTTTTGGGCCGCCATCGCGAAGCAGTGCAAGGACAGCTCCGCCGTTTTCTGCTACGACTTGATGAACGAGCCGGTCGTCGCGAGCGGAAAGCGGAAGCCCGGCGAGTGGCTCGGCGGCGCGTTCGCCGGGAAACACTTCGTCCAGTTCATCACGCTTGATGCCGCCGGTCGCGTCCCGCACACCGTCGCGAGCGAATGGATTCGCACGCTCACCAAGGCCATCCGCCAGCACGACGCGCGGCACCTCGTCACCGTCGGCCTCGTGGACTGGAGCCTCGACCGGCCCGGCCTGCGCAGCGGCTTTGTGCCGGACAAGATCGCCGCCGACCTCGACTTCATTTGCGTCCACCTCTACCCGAAGAAGGGTGAAGTGCCAAAAGCCATTGAGACGCTGCGCGGATTCGCCGTCGGAAAGCCCGTGGTCATCGAGGAAACTTTCCCGCTGCAAGCCGGGTTGCCCGAGTTCGGACAGTTCATCACCGAGTCGCGCACCGTTGCCTCAGGTTGGGTTGGTTTCTACTGGGGCAAGACGCCCGCCGAGCTGCGCAAGGCGAACACCATCGGCGACGCCATCATGCTCGGCTGGCTGGAGTTCTTTCAGCGCGAGGCGGGGAAGATGAAACAGTGAGCAAGCGTCACAGCATCCCTGCCCGCTTGCGCAAACTCCACTCCAGCGCCAGCAGGAGAATGACCGTGCCGAACCACCACCAGCTCTGCCACAGCACCGTCTCGGTCTCGACGACGCGGCCTTGGCTCAAGGGTCTGAGCCGCTCGATGAGCGCGCCGAGTTCCTCCTCGCGGAAGTAGCGCCCGCCGGAATTCGCCGCGAGTTCGCGGAGCAACGGTTCGTTGCAGTTCAGTTCCACCATTTCGCCCGTCGCGCTTCGGCGGACGGCGAAACCCGTGCGGGCTTTCATCTCCATCTCCGGCAAGCCGTCCACGCGCACACGCACTTCGTAGTCGCCGTCCGTCAGCGGCGCGGTGCGGCCACGGTAGATGCCCGTCTCGTTCTCGTCGGCCGTGAGCGCGATAGTCGCGACCTTGCGGCCTTCGCGCATCAGCCACGCCTCGGCCCGGGCACGCGACAAGGCGCGGCCTTGTGCGTCGAGAATGCGCGTGCGGATTTCGGCGGTTGCGCCCGGCTCGTAGTTCAGCGCGCCGCTGTCGAGCGAGACGAATTTGTCCTGCACAGCGAATGGCGACTCCATCACGAACTTCGCCGTCTGGTTCCAGAACTTCTGGTGGTAAAGGTCGCCGACCTTGAGCCGCCAGCGCCACGACTCGTCGAACGCGAGGTAGAGCGTCTTGCCCGCGCCGTAGCGGCGGAAGACCGCCGCCGCGTTGCGTGTTTCGCCCGCGATGGCCTCCAGCCAAGTCTCCGCGCCCGGCAGCGCACGCGCGGGCGCAAGCCAGTGCGGGGCTGGCATGAACGACCACACGCGCTCGTTCTCCAGCGGGTCCGCCACGAGCGTGAGCGGCGTGAGCGAACTGCCCGTGGCGGCAAGCCGGAAAATCATCGTCACACCATCGAGCGGCCGGCCCTCGAAGCTCACCGGAAACAACGGCGCGAGCGCGGACTGCGCGAGCGACGCCAGCCGCTCCTGCCGCCCGTCCACGAAGATGACGCCCCCGCCGCGTTGCCCCACGAAATCACGCAGCCACTCCAATTCCTGCGGCCGCAACTGGTTCGCCGGCAAATCGCCGAAGATCACGAGTTGGTAGGTGAACAACGTCTCGAGGTCGCCGGGGAACTGCCCGATCTGCTTGCCGCGCGCCCAATTTTTCTGCTCGCCGCCCGCGCCCGCGAGTAACGCGTTGACCTCCCAGCGGTCGTCGCGCTCCAGCAGGTTCCGTAGGTAGCGGAACTCCCAGCGCGGCCGTCCGTCGAGCACGAGCACCTTGGGCCGCTGCGTCGTCGCGTTCACCCAGAGCGCGCCCTCGTTGTTCGACTTGTCCTTCTCGCCGTCGAGCACCGTCGCACTTGCGGTGAAATGCAGCGGCAGGTTGGCAAATCGCAAATCCTTGTCCTGCCGCTTCAGCTCGTCAGCGACCAACTCCTTCACCGGAAAATCAAACTCGACCGTGCGCAGGTGTTTCGCCTCGGTGGTCAGCTCTTTCTCCCACATGACCCGCTCGCCGTGCGCGACGCGTAGCGTGAACGGCTTGCCTGCCGGCATGTCGTCCTTCAGCTCCACCGTGCCGCACACGCGCCCGTCCGCTGCGACGGTGTCGGGACCTTTGACCGCGAGCACTGCGAGGTCCGGCGGACGCTGTTGCATCCCGATGCCGACCGGGAACACCGGCACGCCGCGTGCGCCGAGCAACCGCGCCAGCTCGGCGGGCGGCTCGCCGGCGTTGTGCTGGCCGTCGCTCAGGAGAATCACCGCCGTGCGCTCGCCCTCGCGCAGCGCCAACGCGCGCGTCTTCACTGGCTCGGACAAATCCGTGTTCAAGTTCGTCGCCGCGAGCGTGAAGGCCGCCGGTGGTTTCGGCGCGTCGCCACGTTTGCGCTCGCCGGGCAACCAGACCGCCTCGGCTTTCTTGCCCGTGAGTGCAATCACTTCCAAGTTGTGCTGCGCCGCCAGCCGCTTCGCGACGCCCTCTGAGCTGCCGAGCAAGGCCGCCTCCAACCGCTGCCAACGCGTCTGCGCGTCGAACTTCTGGATGGCCGCGAGAATGTCCGCGTCGCGCTTCTCCGCGACAGCGAGGACGTGGTTGGTGAACGCCGTTCGCAACTCCGCCTCGAAGCGCGCGGCCACGGCAGCGAGCTTCGCCAGCTCGCGTTCGGTGACGTTCGGATCGCGGCCCACGGCGGTGTCCGCGAGCTTGCGCGCCGGCACGGCGAGTTCCGTGTTCAGCTTGCCGACCTGTCCGGTGATTTGCGGCCACGTCGCGGTGCCGACCTTGCCGAGCGATTCCGTGGCGCTCGCTGTGTTCGTCGCGAAGCCGCGCACGAACCCGTGGAACTGCGGCGCGGGAAGATTCGGCTTCGCACGGGCGGCGGTCTCCTGCGCGTTGGCCAGTGCGGCAGCGGCGGCGCGGAGGTCGGGGTCGAACTTGTTCGTCCCCAGCCAGCCGAGTTGCTGGGCGATGAAGAGCTTGCGCGGCAGCTCCATCTCTTGGTCCGTGATGCCCATGCTCGCCGAGGCATCCACGAAGAGCAGGATGCGAGCGACCTCGCCGATGATGTTGCGATGGTGCAGCACTGGCCCCGTGAGCATCAGCACGAGAAGCAGCACGGCCAGCGCCCGCAACGTCGGCAACACCCACCGCACCGCACCCGCGCGCGTCCGCGTCTCGCGCCAGTAAAGCAGCCACGCCGCGACCGCCAGCGCGAGGCCGACCACCAGGCCGCCCCACAACCGCCAGTCCCCGATGAAGCGCAGGTCAGTCACGGCTTCCCTCCTTTCCGGCTGGTGAACCACTGCACCAACAGCAGCTCGCTGAAGCACAGCGCCAGCACGGCCCAGAGCAGCGGCTTCCAGACTTCGCGGCCGAAGCGGCGATCTTTGTCCATCTGCTGGTAGTCAGCCACGGAGCCGAGCAGAGTGGCTTGAAGCGATTCTGCCAGCGCTTTGCGTTCCGGCTCGGTGAGCTGGCGGAGGTCGGACTCGGCGCGAGCGGTGCTGACGACGAACGGCGTAGGGCCGCCATCGGGCGCGGCGAGGGAGTAGGTGCCGGGGCGGCTGGTCTTCGTGAACTCGACGTAGCCGAGCGCGCCGCGACCGGTGATGTCCACCTCGTGGCGCTCGCCGTCGGGCGCAGTGACGTGTGCCTTACGTCCGACGTGCGCGCGCGACACGAACGCGGCGAGCGGCTTGCCGACCTCGACGTTGCGCGGCGGCTGCGCCTGCGAGGCGAGGTAGATGACGAGCCGTTGCATTAGCGGCACGAAAACCGGGCGCACGGGGAGGTTGCCCCAGTCGGCATCGCACGGGACGGCGCATTGGATGACGCGGCCTTCGCCGTTCTTCTTCTCCACGAGGAACGGGTCGGCAGTGCTGAGTTGCGCGAGAATGGCGAGGCCGGGGTCGGCCTGCTCCTGGCGCGTGCCGAGCTGGAACCAGAGCTTCATCTCGGCGTCGGCGAGGTTGCCGTTGCGCGCGTCGTTGAAGAGTTCCATCGCCGGATGGGTGAAGGGCTGGACGACAATCTTCGCGCGCGGCTTGCCGTCTTCGAGGCCGCCGGCGAGCGCGGTGAAGGGCAGCGGGAGCAAACCGGCGGCGCGGAGCGTGCGATGATACCAGTCCGTGTTGATGCGGTTGCCGGGGAAGACGAGCAGGCCGCCGCCGCTGGCGACGAAGCTGGCGAGCGCGGCGACTTGCGAATCGGCGAGCTGGCGGACGTTCGCGATCACGACGACGCGGGATTTCGAGAGCGCATCGGGCGTGAGGTCGCCGGGCGCGATGACGCGAGTGAGGATGAGGTCGCTGCCGCCGGTGGCGGCCTTCATCGCGGGCGAGAGCGCGATGTCGAGGTAATCGGTCTCGCCTTTGAGCGGCTCGGGGCTGGGGTCGCCGTTGACGAGGAGCGCGGGGAGTTTTTCCCAAACGGTGACGACGGCGGCGAGGGAGTTGTCGGCCTTGAGCGCGTCGGCGTCGGCGTTGACTTCGAGCGTATGGAAACCAGCGGCATCGAAGGTGTGCGTGAAGAGCACCTGCCGCTGCTCACCGGGCGCGAGGGCAATCTGCTGCGCGCCGCGCTCGCGGCCATCGGCGCGGAAATACACGCGGAGGTCGGGCCATGCGCGCTCCCCGAAGTTGCGGAGCGTGGCGCGGACTTGGAGCGGCTGGTTCACGCCGAGCGCGAGCTTGGGCAGGTCGAGCGACTCGACGGCGACGTTGTCGCGCGACTCGGTGCCGACGTGGAGGAACGTGACACGCGGCGGGACGGGCAGGCGCTTCAAGGTCTGCAAGGCGCGCCCGCGCGCCGCCGCCTCGCCGTCGCTGAAGCTGTTTTTCTGAAAGTCGCTGAGGACGACGAATTCCTTCAACCCGTGCTGCATCTGCGCGGCGACGTTGGCGGCGAGTTCGAGCGACTCGGGGAAGTTGGCTGCGCCGAAGTTGGCTTCGAGTTGCGCGAGCGCCTTCGTGACGCGGACGGTATCGAGCGTCGGGGCTTCGAGCAGTTGCCGCGGCGTGCCGCCCATGAGGATGACCGCGACATCGGAGCCGGAGCCGGCCTGCTCGATGAGCTTCGCGGCGGCTTCTTTGGCCTGCGCGAAGTTCGAGGCCGCGCCGGCGCCGGCGGACATGGAGTAGGAGTCATCGAGCAAGATGACGAGCGAGGTCTTCGCGCCGCCGAGCAACGCGCGCATCCCGGTGAGGACGGGCCGCGCCATGCAGAGCGCGAGCAGCACAGGGATGAGGCAGCGCACGAGGAGCAGGAGGAGTTGCTCAAACTTGAGCCGCCGCGTGTGCGCTTGAAACGCGGCGTCCAGCAGGTGCATGGCGCCCCACGGCACGACGCGCGGGCGGGAGCGGTTGAAGAAGTGCAGCAGGACGGGAATCGCCGCCGCCGCCGTGCCGCCGAGGAGGAGGAAGTTGAGGAAGGTCATGGCGAACTTCCTGCGGGCGTGAACTTCAACCGAGTGGGGATGCTAGTTCCACTCTCATCGCGCAGGTCGGCTTCGACTGGCTCTTGCTCAAGCGATTTGAGGAAGCGCAGAGACAGCCGCTTTTTCTGCGCCGGACCGAGGTCGAACTCAAACTGGACAGATTTTGAATCGCTCGCGGTGATACGGATGGGCACTGACCACTTGCGTTGAAAATCTTGGGGATGCTCCGGGTCAAGTAAGTAGAAACGTCCAGAAACGACTCGGCCGTTTGCAACCTTGAGCTTGAAGCCGGTGCCTGGTTTGTCGCCGTGATCCTCTGATGCTTGCCAAGTCTTGATAGCAGTGCAGCCGGCGAGCACGGCTGCGACGAGTGTCACCGAGAAAACGACCAATTTCGACCGTTTAGCCACGCGCCATCCTCCTTGTCAGGTATTGCGCCAGCGCCTCGGCGTAGGGTTGATCCGTCACCATTTGCACGAGGTCAATGTGGTGGCGGTGGCAGCCTTGGGTCAGCTCGTCCTGGAACTTCTTCAGGTTGTCGAGGTAGGCGGCGCGGAATTGCGCGGGGTCAATCATCCGGTGTGCGCCGGCTGTCTCCAGCGACTCGAAGCGCGTCCAGTGCGTGAAGGGGAACTCGAGCTCGTCGCGGTCGAGGATTTGGAAGATGAGAATCTCGTGGCGCGCGTGGCGAAAGTGTGCGAGGGCCTTCAACAGCTCCTTTGAATCGCCGAAGCAGTCGGACAGC
Organism: Pseudomonadota bacterium; assembly: GCA_009922615.1. Taxonomy (GTDB): domain Bacteria; phylum Verrucomicrobiota; class Verrucomicrobiia; order Limisphaerales; family SXTU01; genus SXTU01. The sequence continues at coordinate 15,093 of RFVF01000030.1, read as the reverse complement.
ACGATGAGCAGGCCGCGCCGTTGGATGCGCGGGACGAGGTCGTGGAAGACGCCACCGAGTGCGGTCTCACCGCCGGGCTTCGCGGTCTGGAGTTCGTCGAGCAACACACGCAGGTGCGGGACGCTGGAGCGCGGCGGGATGTAGCGGCGGATTTTCGTGTCGAAGGTGACGAGGCCCACGCTGTCGCGCTGTTGGAGCATGAGGTAGGCGAGCGCGGCGGCGAGGCGGATGGCGTAGTCGGCTTTCGACGCGCAACCCGCGCCCGCGTAGCTCATGGAGCCGCTGAGGTCGAGCAGGAGCGTGGCGCGGAGATTGGTTTCCTCCTCGTATTCGCGGACGTAGTAGCGGTCGGTCTTGCCGAAGACCTTCCAGTCGAGCCGGCGGATTTCATCGCCTTGCACATACTGCCGGTGCTGGGCGAACTCGACGCTGAAGCCCTTGTGCGGCGACTTGTGCAGGCCGGAGAAAAAGCCCTCGACCACCAGCCGCGCGACGACTTGCAGGTTCGCGACCTTCTGCAACTCGGCCGGCGTAAGGAAGTCGGAGACGTGGGACATCGCTTCAGGGGGGCGAGCGCAGACCTAGTCTGCCTACCCACGACATCCACCAGGCAAACCACCCGACACAACAAGCCGTAGCGATGAAGGCTACAACGAAAATTGAGCGGACCCAAAAATTGGCGAAGAAAGCCTTTGGCAACGCAAGCAGGCGTAGCCCAATCCACCAATCCAACCACAAGGCGAACGCAGCCAAGGGAACCAGAAGAAACCACCATGACTGCATCACCCGGTCGGTGTTCATGAGCAAGAGTCCGTAGCCGGGCATTTCGAGGAACAGTCCCATTTCATCGTGAAAAACTCGGCATCCCGCAGCAGTGAGGTGCAGCGCGAAGCAAAAAAAGGCAAGGCTCAAGCCATGTCCAACGACGAGCAGGGACGCTCTGGCCTGGTTGTCTCCGATTGGCTTCATCGGCGTGACTGTCTCACGCCGCCGACCTCGCCGCAATTACAGTCCACGCCGTAGCGCTATGCGCCGCTCACGGCAACGGCTTGACGAAGATGTTCTTGTAGTGGACCTCGCTGCCGGGGTCGTGGCCTTGCAAGGCGAAGGTGCCGCTGCCGATGAGCCGGCCGGGGTTGGCTTTGCGCGGGGGATTCTCCTCCTCGGTGTAGTCCACGATGACCTTGCCATTGACGCTGGTGACGACGTGCTTGCCCTCGACCTTGATGTGCATCGTGAACCATTCGCCGTCCTTGGCGGGAGCCTCAAAGTTGTCCTTCACGTTGTAGAGGCCGGCGGTTTTCTTCGGGTCGCCGTGGGTGTTGTTGACCTGCACCTCGTAGCCCTTGGCCGGCCAGCCGGGGCCTTGAAACTCGGTGTGGAAATACACGCCGGAGTTCGCCTTCGGGAAGGTCTTGATGTCCAGCTTCAGCTCGAAGTTCTTGAACTTCGCTCCCTGCACTTCGCCCACGTAGAAGAGGTGTGCGCGCGGGCCTTTTACCACGAGTTCGCCGTCCACGACCTTGAAGGTGTCCGGCACTTCGTTGGCCTTCCAGCCGGCAAGCGACTTGCCGTCGAAGAGGGAAATCCAGCCATCGCTTTTGTCAGCGGCAGAGATGGAACAGGCGAGAGCAAGCGCAAGCGTGAACAATAGCTTCTTCATGGTGCAGTGTGTCGGGATGTGTTGAGCGACGCCGCACCGTAGCCAAGAGCCGGCAACGGCGTCAACTCGCAGCGGGCAGCCGGCTCTGGTTGAAGTCGCGAAATGTATTCCTCCGATGCGCCTTTCGTGTGCCTCACGCATGCCCCATTTTCCTTGCCTCTCCCGCGCCTTTCTCCCGACACTCCGCGCCAGCAAACAACCACTCAACCGAAAGGCCACACCATGTCCGTCCGTCGTCTGCCCGTTTACATCCTCGCCGACTGCTCCGGTTCCATGAACGGCGCGCCCATCGAGTCCGTGAAGTCCGGCATCCGCTCCCTTCACAGCGAACTCATGGGTGATCCTTCCGCTGTGGAGTGCGCTTACCTCAGCGTCATCACCTTCGACGCCAACGCCCAGCAGGTCGTCCCCTTGACCGAGCTGTGCAGCTTCACCCCGCCCGACATCCGCGCCGGCGGCACCACCTCCTTCGGCGCGGCGCTGAAACTCCTCATGGACTGCGTGGACCGTGAGGTGCAGAAGACCACGCCCGAGAAGAAGGGCGACTGGAAACCGCTCATCTTCATCTTCACCGATGGCGAGCCCACCGACGATTGGGAAGCCCACGCCGCCACCGTCAAGCAACGCCGCCCCGGCAACCTCATCGCCGTGGCCTGCGGTGAAAAGGCCGACCCCGCCGTCCTCAAGCAATGCACCGAGACCGTCTTGGTGATGAAGGAAATGACCCCGGACGCCTTCAAGCAGTTCTTCAAGTGGGTCAGCGCCTCCATCAAGCAGACCAGCCAGAAAATTGGTGCGCCCGCTCAAGCGCCCGGACCCGCCGCCAGCGCGATGCCGCCTGTGCCCGGAGCACCGGCTGCGCCCACGGTGCCCGCCGAAGGTATTGCGCTCCCGCCGCCGCCGCCGCAAATCGTGATTCATCCGTGAGTCAGCGGAGCCGATGTGCACAAGCACGGGCCAGCTTCACCAGATCGTTCTCAATTGCCCACCTGATTTAGCCGCATGCCTTTGCATCTCCTCCCCCGTCGTGCATTCCTCCGGCGTGCCTTGCTCGCCGGCACCAGCCTGCTCGCCGCGCGACCGCTGTTCGCGGCCGAATCCTCACGGTGGGCACTGCTTTCCGACACCCACATCGGCCCGAAGCCAGACACCCTGGCGCGGGAGACGAACATGGCCGATCACCTGCGCACCTCGGTGCAGGAGGTCCTCGCCCTCAAGTCCTCGCTCGCCGGCGTCTTCGTCAACGGCGACTGCGCGCTCAAGGCCGGCCTGCTGGAGGAATACGCCACTTTCACCGCGCTCGTGCAACCGCTCGTCGCCGCCGGCCTGCCGCTGCACTTCACCCTTGGCAATCACGATGATCGCGCCCACTTCTGGCAGGCGCTGCAAGTGGCTGCCGAGGCCGCGCGCCCGGTGCCCGGCAAGCACGTCTCCGTGGTGAAATCCCCGCTGGCGAACTGGTTCCTCCTCGACTCCCTCGACGTGGTGGACAAGGCCCCCGGCAAACTCGAGGCCGCCCAGCGCGACTGGCTCGCGAAGTCCCTCGACGAACACAAAGACAAGCCCGCGCTCGTCATGGTGCATCACAACCCGCACCTCGATCCCGCCAAGCCCAACGGCGCGCTTCAGGACACCGCCGAGTTGTTGGAAATCCTGCTCCCGCGCAAGCATGTCAAAGCCCTCTTCTTCGGCCATTCGCACAAATGGGACTTGAAGGAACGCGACGGCCTGCACCTCGTGAACCTGCCCGCCGTGGCCTACCCGTTTGCGAAGGACCAGCCGACTGGCTGGGTGGATTGCCGGCTCACGGCCAGCAGCACGACGCTCGAACTGCACGCCCACAACGCGCAGCACCCCGCGCACGGAAAGCCGGTGGAGCTAAAGTGGCGTTCTTAGCCTCGTGGCCGACGCTCACTCGCACCCGCAGCCGTGGTTGTTGCAGCAACCACCGTCGTTCATGTCCTCGACGGTGGGCACGCGGCCCAGCTCCACGGTTTTCTGGATGTGCTTCATGATGCTGTCCTGAATGCGGGACATCTCCTGCTGCGCGTCGAGGAACTCGGTGGCCACGGGGTTTTTCAGGAAGCTGTCGCGCAAGGCCTCGAAGCGGCCGATCTCCTCTTCGCTGATCTGCACGCCGTGCTGCTGCTTCTGCTGGAGGAGTGAGCCGGAGTCGTTGAGCATCTGGTATTCGTATTTCACCTTCTCGTCGGCCATGAAGGCATCGATGCGGCGGCGCAGCTCGGGGAAATCCGGACGGTCCAGGAGGGCCTGGCAGAGTTCGAGGATTTTTCCGTCCACGGCAGTCGGGGCAACAGCGGTTTGCATAAGTTCTGGGTTTTTGGCTCCGTCGCTTCATGCGGCGCAGGCCGAGCGCAAAGTAGCAGCGGACCGGCGTGGGGCGAGGAATTCTTTTTCCGGCATCGGCGAGTGCGTGAATTACCTGTTGACCGGGCGGAACGGCGTGCGCTAATGCGCCGTCATGCACTGGCCCGCAATGTGGTTGCTCCTCGCCCTGATCCTGGGTGGCGTGGGCTGCGTCCATCCGCCCGGGGCGAAGGACGCCACCACGCCACCATCGGGGAAATCCAAATCAGCCCCGCCCAAGTCCGCTCCGGGCCAGACGAATTCCGCGCCCGTCATTGAGCCCGTCTCCGCGTTTTCCGGGCGGGTCGTGCTCGTCAATGCGCCGCTGAAATACATCGTGGTGGAAGGCACGCTCGGGCGCGTGCCAGCGGCCGACCAGATGCTCAACGTCTATCGAGAGGGGCAGAAGGTCGGCGTAGTTGTCGTCTCCAGCCAGTCGCGCGGTGCGAATTTCGCCGCTGATCTGACGCAGGGCGAAGTCCGCGTCGGCGATACCGTGCGTAGTGATTAGCTGGCCAGCGGCGTGCGGCGCTCAGTAGAAAAACGGATGGCTTCGCGCACCATCTTTGGCTTAATCGTCCCATGTCGAAAAAGAAGCAACGCCCGCAGTCGCAACCCGTGACGCCCACTCCGCCGCCCACTCCGCCGAGTGCTGCCCCGCTCCCTTCCGCCGGAGGCATTCCGTGGCACTGGCTCGGGCTGGCGGTGCTCGCTGGAGGTCTCGTTGGCTGGGCCGTGGGCAATGGTGGATTCTCCACCAAGAGTGATCACGCCGCCGCCCCTGCCAGCAAGGAGCCCGGCAAGCCGTCGTTGCTGACGGCTTTGAGTAACCCGCCGGCGGCCAAGCCCCCGCTGCCGCCCAGTGCGGCGCTGACGCCAGCCCAATCGAACGCGATTTTCCAGATGACCAACCGCGTGGCGGTCACCACGAACGCGGCCCCGCCCGCCTTGCTGACCGCTCAGAATCCCTTGGTTCCCTCGGCCCCGGTCGCGCCGACGCCGGTCGGCGAAACGCTTTTCAACGGCATCGTTTTGCCTGCCGTCTGGCCGCCGAAGGACACCTACAAGCCCGGCGAGCCGATGCCCGTGCCCTACTTGAGCAATCCGCCGCCGGTCATCGATATCTCGGCCGGCCGACAGTTGTTCGTGGATGATTTCCTCATCGACAGCACCACGCTCAAGCGCGTCTGGCATTCGCCCACGATTTACTCGAACAACCCCGTGCTTCGGCCGGACAAGGAGTGGGAGAAAACCGGCGGCCCCATGGCCATGCCCTTCAGCGATGGCGTGTGGCTCGATCCGATGAACTGGATTTCCTCGCCGAACTTCAAGCCGGAGGAGGTGCAGGATGTCTTCGGCATCCTCGAACGACTCAAACCCGGCACGAATGCCCTCGGCAATTTCCTCGGCGAAAGCCTTTCCGCCGAGGCCAAAGCGAAGATCAAGGACTTCAAAGGCACGGACATGCCGGCCATCGTCGCGATGCAGCAACTGCTCGCCGCCGAGTTCAACCGGCTCATCGCCGGACCGCTGCTGCATGAGCCGACGCGTTTCGCCAACGTGCAGCTTTCCGACCGGTCGATGGTCCTGCTGCCGCAGCAGCCGCAAGGGGACAAGCTCAAGCGCCTCAACCGCTGGCTGCTCGAAGATGCATTCCCGCGCGAGCTCTTCCGAATGCAGCCGGTGTTTGCCTGCTACTACATGGCGGGCTACGGTCGCGGCACGGCGCTGGCCGTTTCTTCCAACGGTCTCGATTGGGAAAAGCCCGACTTCGGCATCGTGCCCGGCAGCAACATCGTGCATCCCGAACCGCGCGATTCCGCAACCGTGTGGCTGGATGCGAATGATTCCGATCCCAAGCGCCGTTACAAACTGTGGCGCTCCCACGGCGAGAACAAGCAGTGGGGCCTCTCGCTGCACTTCTCGGAAGACGGCATCCACTGGGGCCCGCGCGTGCTGCGCACCGCTTCCGTGGGTGACCGCAGCACGGTGTTCCGGAATCCCTTCCGCAATGTCTGGGTTTATAGCCTGCGCCACGGCTGGGAAGGCGACCGCGCGCGCCGTTACTGGGAAGTGAAGGACGTGCTGGCCGGACCTTACTGGAATGACCCCGCCGAGCCGCCGATGTGGGTCGGCGCGGACCGGCTCGATCCGATGCGCGATGATCTCAAGGTCGCGCCGCAACTCTACAACCTCGATGCCGTCGGTTACGAAAGCCTCATGGTCGGCCTCTTCACCATCTGGCGCGGCGACAAAAACATTCCCGCCGGCCGGCCCAAGCCCAACTCCATCTGGCTGGGGTTCAGCCGCGACGGTTACCACTGGGACCGGCCCAATCGCCAGCCGTTTCTGGATGTGTCCGAAAAACAGGGCGATTGGAACTGGGGCAACGTGCAGTCCGTCGCCGGCGGCTTCCAAGTCAGTGCGCGCAACCTGTGGTTTTACTTCAGTGGCCGCTCGGGCACGGGCGACAAGCGCGACGCGGGCGGGGCGACAGGTTTGGCCTTTCTGCGCCGCGACGGCTTCGCCTCCATGGATGCCGGACCCGAAGGTGGCGTGCTCACCACGCGCGTGGTGAAGTTCAACTCCCGCTTCATGTTCCTCAACATGAAGACCAACGCGCCGGATGGTGAAATCCGCGTCGAAATCCTGCACCCGGACGGCCGCCCGATCACGGTGACGCCCAACGACGGCAAGAAGGAACCCTTCCAAGCGTTCTCCAAGGAGAATTTCAATCCCGCCACCGGCGACCAAACGCTGATGGGCGTGAGCTGGCAGAATGGCATCCAGGATCTTCAGAAGGCGGGCCTCTTTGGCCGGCCCGTGAAGCTCCGTTTCCATGTGAAGAACGCGAGTCTTTACTCCTTCTGGATCGGCCCCGGTCAATTGGGGCGCAGCTTGGGACCCGTGGCCGCCGGTGGACCCAACTTCACCGGGCCGATGGACTTGATCGGCAACAAATCCTACCTCGCCTTCCCCGCCGCGCCGCGTCCCCACGCGCCGCCGCCCACGAACTCCGTGGCCGCCCCGGTTGCTCCAGTTCCTCCGGCGGCTGCACCTGTGTCCGCGCCCAAGGCCGCGCTCCCGCCGGGAACCGCGCCCAAAGGCCAGCCGCTCATCGACGTGCGTCCGGTCCCGCCGCCTGCTCCGGTGCCGCCGAAAAAATAAGATCAGCCGCCGCGTTCAATGAACGCGCGGAGGCGACGGGGCAGGCGGTGAAAGATGATGCGTTCGTCATGCGGTTTTAGAAGCTGGTGGGTCGCTACAGCGGGGCGGAGGCTGCCAGGGAGTGTCGAGCGGGAACTCTGCCCTTCAACTGTTGACCGTGACGCCCAAGACCTTGCCGAGTTCGCGCTCGGCAGTGACTTCAAACGGTCAGCGGCAGACTTCGCAGTCGGTCACGAACCGCTGCGACGCGACGCTGGTGTCGGGCACCAGTTCCATGCCCGACCGCAGAAGGGGCAACCTCCACTCACCGAGTCTTCCATGGGAGGAAACTGCCGTTAGCGCCAGCGGGCGGCAAGCGGGTCCGGCGGCTTCTCCAACGGCGTAGGGCGGATGGCAGGCTGGACGTAGCGAGCAATCGCTAGGGACTGGTCAGCAGCGGCTTGATCTGTCGAGCCTTCCCACGCCAGTCGGAGTCCAACTGTCCGAACACCTGCGTCGCCCGGTTCCAGTCTCGCGCCGTCATGGCGTTGTTGATCGCGATCCAAGCGGAGAACTCAGCTTGCACCATCTCCGTCATATGCTGGTGCGCCTGCTTTCCCGGCGCGGTTTTGGGAGTAATTTGTTCGAGTTGAGATTTCTGTGTCCGCAGACCGGGAACGATTCGATCTCGGACCACCGCCAGTTGCGCCGGCGCTTTGGGGGCCGCGTTGAATGCGTCGGCATTCGCTTTATGGCTCTGTTCCAGTTGGTTCATCAAGTCCGCCAACGGGCGCAAGTCTGCCTGGCGGGCCTCCTGTTCAGCCTGCTGTGCTGGACTGACCACGGGCGGGGCCGATTCTTTTGCCAAGCGGGCTTCTTCCTGTCGGGCAGCCTGTTGTTTCACGGCCAGTGAGATCAGCCGGAGACAAACAAAAGTAGTCAAGGAAATCCCTCCACCCCAGCCCAATATGCGGCCGATCACACTCGGCTTATCCTCATCGCTCATGACCGGTGCAGCCTGCCAGTTCAGTCGTTGCTGGCAACAGCAAATCCGTTGGCATCCATGAGCTGGCCTCTGGGCCTGGCTGGCGGTGCGGAGGTGGACGTTACTTGCTGATTCCCCGCTCGCTGGCCCTCACGAAGGCGATGAGGTGCAGCAGCTCGGGCAGCGGCGGCAGCTCGGCTTCGATCTTGGCCAGCGCATTCGAGATGGTCAGCCCGTCGCGGAAGAGGAGCTTGTGCGCCTTCTTGAGGGCGGCCTGCGCGGCCTCGGATACGCCGTTGCGTTCCATGCCCACCTTGTTGAGCGCCCGGGTCTCGGCGGGGTTGCCATCGGCGAGCATGAAGGGCGGCACGTCTTGCACCACCTTCGCGCAGCCGCCGATGATGGCCATGCGCCCGATGCGGCAGAACTGGTGCACCGCCGCCAGCCCGCCGATGATGGCGTGGTCCTCCACGATGACATGGCCGGCGAGCGTGCCCACGTTGGACATGACGATGTGGCTGCCCAGGCGACAGTCGTGCGCGATGTGCGTGTAGGCGAGGAAGTGGTTGTGCGAACCGATGACGGTGGCGTCGCCGTCGCTGGTGGCGCTGTGGACAGTGGTGTTCTCGCGGAAGACATTATGGTCGCCGATGACCGTGCGCGTGATGCCGCCCTTCCACTTCAAGTCCTGCGTCTTCAGCCCGATGGCGGCGAACGGAAAGAGTTCATTGCCCGTGCCCAGAGTGGTGTGCCCGTCCACCACGACGTGCGAATGCAGCCGGCAGTCCGGTCCCAGCGTGACGTGCTCGCCGATGACACAGAACGGCCCGATGTGGCAGTTGGAGCCGATCTGGGCGTCGGGGTGAATCACCGCCGATGAGTGGATGTTGGTGTTGCTCATCCCTCACTCTTTGTCCATGAGCATGAAGGTCACGTTGGCTTCGCTGACGAGTTCGCCATTGACGGAGCACTCGCCGCGCGCCTTGCCGATCTTCCCGCGCATCTTGGTCATGGTGACATCGATGACGAGGACGTCGCCGGGGCGGACGGGCTTGCGCCACTTCACTTCCTCAGCGGACATAAAGTAAGCGAGTTTTCCTGCATTCTCCGCCTGCCGCATCATCAGGATGCCGGCGACCTGCGCCATGGCTTCGAGCTGGAGGACGCCGGGCAAGATGGGATGGCCGGGGAAGTGGCCCTCGAAGACCGGCTCGGCCATCGTGACGTTCTTCTGCGCCACGATGCGGTTGCCTTCGATCTTCGTCACGAGGTCCACCATCAGGAAGGGCGGCCGGTGCGGGAGGATCTTCATCACCTGCATGACGTCGAGCGTCGCACCGTCGCGCACGGGATTGTCGTCGGCAGACTTGGCGGGCGGCGGGGAGAAGGTTTGCACGGCCTTCTCGGGCTTGCGCATCTGCGCGGCGATCTGCTTGGTCAGCTCACAGTTCCCCGTGTGGCTGGGGCGGATGGCGACGATATGGCCGAGGAAGGGCCGACCCAGCAGCGAGAGGTCGCCGAGGATGTCGAGCATCTTGTGCCGCACGAACTCCTCTTCGTAACGCAGCGGCTCCGTCGTGAGCACCGCGTCGTCGCGGATGACCACGGCATTCTCGAGGCTGCCGCCTTTGATGAGGCCGTGTTTGTAGAGCTGCTCCAGCTCCTCGAAGAAGCAGAAGGTCCGCGCGTGGGCCAGTTCCTTGGGCCACGTCTCCGGCGTCACTTCGAGGCTGAAGAATTGCGTGAAGCGCCCGCCGCTCCCGGAGCTGGTGCAGGAGATCTTGAGCCGGTCGTGCGGGAAGACCTGCATGATGGTCTCGCCTACCTGGATTTCCAGCGGCTCGGTGACGCGATACGGTGTGCGTGCCTCGGCCTGCGGAACGAGGCCGGCCTTCTCGATCATCCGGACGAACTCGCGCGAGCTGCCATCGGCGATGGGCGGTTCGCTGGCATCGAGCTCGATAAAGGCGTTGTCCACGCCTGCTCCGGCGAGGGCTGCGAGAACATGCTCGACGGTGTGGATCTTCACGTTGCCCTTGCCGAGCGTGGTGGAGCGGTTCGTGTCGATCACGTGCTCGACCCGCGCCTCGATCTCGGGCTTGCCGTCGAGGTCCACGCGGCGAAACCGGATGCCCACTCCCGAAGGCGCGGGCAAAAACGTCAGGTTCACCCGGCTCCCGCTGTGGAGGCCGATGCCGGAAAAGGAGACTGACTCCCGAAGCGTCTGCTGCTGTGACACGGCGGGACAGTAGGCAAAGGTCCGCCGATCAGGCAAGTCGCGAAGGTCGTGCGGGAGGCAGTTGCCTGGTCACTTGGTGCGAAACAATTCACTCGCCACCACCGCGTGGACGAGCGAACGCAGGCCGTAATCGGTCGCCTTTGCCTCGGTGAGAATTCGGTTCACCGCCGCGTGGTCGCCAAAGCCCACCGGCTGGCCGGTGGCGTAGGTCACGAGCTTCTCGGTCAGGCAACGCGCGATTTGCTCCGGGTCGGCGAGCAGCAGTTGCTTGAACTCCTCCACGGTCGCGAACTTGCGTCCATCCGGCAGCGCGTCACCCGCGTCCGCGGGCAGGCCGAGGGCGAATTCGTAGGCCTTGAGATACTTGCCCAGCGGGCCGGTGCGGTTGTTCACCCAGTTCTTGCGCTCGGCGACGATGCGATACTTCTCCCGCCAGCCGCCGATGACATCGTAGTTCTCCAAGGCAAAGCCCGGCGGATCAATGCGCGCGTGGCAGCCCGCGCAATTCTCTGTCGCGCGATGTTTCGCAAGCTGATCCCGAATGGTCTTGGCGCCGCGAATGTCCGGCTCGATGGCCGGCACGTTGGGTGGCGGCGGGGGCGCGGGTCGGCCAAGAATGCGGTCGAGCAGCCACACGCCGCGCAGCACGGGCGAGGTGGTCGTGCCATTCGCCGTGACCTTCAGCACGCTGGCATGAGTCAGCACACCGCCGCGGTGCCACTCGGGCTTGAGCGCGACCTTGCGGAAGGCCACCCCATGCACGTCCGGGATACCGTAATGCTTGGCGAGCCGCCCGTTGAGCATCGCGAAGTCCGAGTCCACGAAGTTCCGCACGCTGAGGTTTTGCTTCAGCAACTCCTCGAAGAACAAGTGCGTCTCGCGCACGGCCGACCACTGCAAATGCTCTTCCCACTCGGGGTAAAGCATCTTGTCCGGCGTGGTGGCGGCGATGTCGCGCAGGCTCAACCACTGGCCGGTGAAGTTCTCCGTGAAAGCCCGTGCCTTCGCGTGCTTCAGCATGCGCTCCACCTGCGCGCGCAACACATCAGGCTTGCGCAACTCGCCCTTGTCCGCCAGCGCGAGCAGTGGCTCGTCCGGCATCGTGCTCCAGAGGAAATACGACAGCCGCGACGCCAGCGCGTGGTCGTCGAGCGGACCGGCGGGCTCGCGGAGGTAGAGGAATTTCGGCGACGACAGCACCGCCTTGTAGCCTGCACGCAGCGAGGCCTCGAACGGCTGGCCCATCTCGAGCGACTTGGCGACGAGCGCAACGAATGGCTTCACTTCCTCCTCCGTCACGGGGCGGCGGAACGCGCGCGGCAGCAGTGCGCGGAGCAACTTCTCCGCGTCGGCGAGCGTGCCTTGCTTCGGGTCCGCCTCGCCAAACACACGGCGAAAACTCTCCGTCGGCCACGCCTCGGGGAACGGCCCCTCGACTTCCATCCAGTGAATCTTCAGCCCCGGCCCGGGATACTCCGGCATGTTTTTGTGGTTGAGATACACGAACGGCAGCGCGACGGGCGTGACCTTGATGGTGTCGTTCTTCGCGCCGAGCCGCTCCTCGAACTCGACGACCTTCGGCTCGCCCGGCGGCGCGTCGAAGTAGCCCACGTGCCGCGAAAAGTTGCCGCTCACGACGAAGTTGCCGAGCCACACGGACATCGGCAGCGGCGTCTCCGAGTTGTGCGCCGAGGCGGCGATGCGGAAACGGTAACGGCCCGGAGCGGGCGCCTTGAACTGCCGCAGGTCGCTCGCAGAATCGCCGCTGCTGCGAAACAGAATCACACCGTCGTCCAGCTTCCACACGCCTGCGACGAACCACGTCGGCAGCGAGTCGTAGAGGTTGAATCGCTCGGACTTGCTCTCCAGCTTGTGCACCGGCGCGAGAGCAGCGGTGATGACCGCGTCCGCCGCGTCGAGATAACGCTCCATCAAGACCGGCGAAATGTTCAGCGCTGCGCCGACGTTGTCGAAGCCCTGCGCCACGGCGTCCTCCGGCAACATCTCCTTCACGCGCACGTCCACGGCGAAGAGGTCGCTGACCGTGTTCTCGTATTCCACGCGGTTGAGCCGGCGCAACACGACGCGGCCGGCGGCGCGCTGCTTCGCCGAGGCTTCGTCAAGCTTCGCGTTCAACTGCCGCACGAACGTCTGCGCCTGCGCCGCCGGCGGACGCGGCTCCTTCTTCGGCGGCATCTCGCCCGATTGCGTGCGTGCGACGACCTCTCGCCAGCGCTCGAACACGCTGGGCTTGGACAAATCCGTCTCCAACTGGTCGAGCCGCAAATCGCCCTTCGCCTTCTCCGGTCCGTGGCAGCGGAGGCAATGATCGTTGATGAACTTGATGGTCGAGGCATCGAGCGGACTCGCGAGCGTGGAATGCAGCGCCAGCAGCAAGGCGCAACAACCGAGTGCGGTTTTCAAGAAATCGGAGGACATGGTCGCGTTGGCAGCAGACGCGCAGTCAAGCGGGGCACTTCACGCGGCTTCAGCAGCCAGCGGATCGTTTGTGCCGGCGGCGCGTTTCGGTGGCAGCACGAGCCACGCCTCGAGGAAGAGGAAGGCCAGCATGCCGATGAGGAAGAGGCGCCAGATTTCTCCTTGGAGCGCGTCGCTGCGGGCGGTGCGCTCTTGGAGGAGTTGCAGCGGGAGCATCCCGAGAAGTTTCTTCGCAGCGGCGGGTTCGAGCAGCGTGCGGTCGTCTTCGGCGCTCGGGCGGTTCACAGCGAGGAGGCGTTCGCCGGAGCGATACACACCGGCGTGGAGGAGAATGCTTTTGCCGGTGGAACTGTCGGCGGAGGTCCATTGCTTTGCGCGGTCGAGGGCGCTGAGTTCGCCGCACGCGACCATGGTCTCCTGATTCAGTCGGCGCGCACCGGTCTGGAGGAGGCGCTGCAACATCGGCACGAGGACGGGGCCGTCGCCGAGAGTTGACCAGTCGTCGTGCGGGACGGTGGCGCAGAAGAAGAACTGGCCCTTGCCCAGCGCGCGGCGGGTCAGGAGCGGCGAGCCGTCGGCGAAGGATGCAAGCGCGGTGGGTTCGCCGGTGATGGCCTGGCGGCGCATCACTTCGATGTCGCCGAGCGGGAGGCTTAGCCCTTCGTCGGTCTTGGCGAGCGGGCCTTCCTGTTGCTCCCACTTGGTGACCTTGAACGGCTTGTCGGCGGGCGCGGGCTGCGCGTCGGCCCAGCCGAAGCCGAGGAATTTTCCCGTGTCGGTGCGGCCGGGCGGGAGGAAGAGCACGGCACCGCCCTCCTCGATGAAGCCGCGCAGGCGTTTCTCCCCGGCGGCGTCGGGTAGCGGCGCGTGCCAGACAAGGAGCGTGGCGTCGGAACCGGTGCGTTCGGCGAAGGCGACGGGCGTAAGGACCTCGGCGGGCTGGCGCGTGGCGGGCGAGAGCGCGGCAAGTTGGGCGTTGCGAATGAGCGCGGGCTGGTCGCTCACGACATTGGCGCGGAGCGCGGAGTCGGAGCCGAAGACGAAGTAAGCGGCGTTGTCGCGGGCGTTGGCGTCTGCGGGAAGTTCGAGTGCGCCCCAGCCCAGGCCCTTCGCCGCGCCGAGGTCCACCTTGTGCCGCCAACGGAGCGCTACGCCGTCCATGTCGAGTTCGGTCTGCGACTTCACGCCGTTGAGGGTAAGGGCGAGCGGGAAGTGCGCGGGGCTGCTGCCAGCGGGGGCGTTGCGGGCGAGGTCGAGCGCGAGGTTCAGCTCCGCGCCGTCGGGCCGGGCGCGACGGAAGACCTCGGCGAGCGTGGCGGAGGTGTTCGGCTCGCGGTCGCCGTCGAAGGCGAGCAGGCGCACGCGGATGCCTTGGGGGAGCTGGCCGAGCTGGGCAGTGACGGTCTTCCAGCGCTCGTCGTCGGGGAGCCAGTTGCTGCGCTGAAGGTCCGAGGCGAGCCAGAGTTCGGCGGCCCCGGCGCGGTTCTCGACAAGCCAGTTGTGCGCGAGTTGGAGCAGCGTTGGCAAATCAGCGGCCGTATCGGTGGGGCCGGTGAGCGTGGGTTCGAGGAGGGATTTTGCGCTGGCGAGCTGCTGCGGGATGCGCGTGGCGGAGTCGAGCAGGACGAGGTGAGACTTGTCTTGGAATTCACGCGCGGCCTCGGCAAGGAGTTTCACGGCCTGCTCGCGTTTGGTCACGGTCTGCCCGGCGAGGCGCGACTCCATGCTGGCCGAGCGGTCGAGCACGATGACGATGACATCGGGCGCGGGCGAGAGCGTCCAGCCGAGCCAGCCACCGGCGAGCGGTCGCGCGATGAAGAGGATGAGCGCGAGGACGGCGAGCGTGCGGAAGAGGAGGACGAGCCACTGGCGGAGCTTGGCGTGGCTGGTGGAGGCGCGCGTGGCCTGAAGCAGGAACATCATCGCCGCCCACGGCTGCGGCTTGTGGCGCAGGCGGTTGATGAGGTGGATGATGACCGGCACCAAGACCAGCGGCAGGCCCCAGAGGAGGAAGGGTTGGAGGAAGGTCATCGCTCGGTGCGCTTAGTGTGCGCCGACTTGGTGTGCGCGCTCGGTGAGGAAGTCGGCGAGCACTTGGCCGGCGGGTTGGTCGGTGACGACTGCGCGGTAGTCGGCGTTGAATTCGAGGCAGGCCTGGCGGAGGCGGGCGCGGTGGGCATCGCCCTGACGCCAGACAAAACAGACGCGCCATTGATCATTGATCCGGATGCTGTGACTCCCGGCACGGTCGCC
>RFVF01000290.1 GCA_009922615.1 Pseudomonadota bacterium | reverse complement strand
TTGAGGAACAACAGGTCGAAGGCGTGCAGCACGTCGCCGATGGCTTCACCGTCGAGCACGAAGTCGCCTTTGAGTTCGCGGGCGGTCTTCACGATGGTGTCCGGGACGGCGACGACGAGGCCCTTCTTGTTGATGCCTTCGATGATGCCGTTCTCCTTGCGAACCAGCAGGCGCTTGCCGTCCTTCTTCTCCTGCATGGCCCACTGTCGGCTTTCCACGAGGCGGAGCACTTCCTCCTCGGTAATCGAGTTGAGCAGTTGCGGCAGCAGACCACTGACTTGCTTGTCGGTGTGTTGATACGGCGTGCCACTGGCACCTTCGGTGTAGCCCTTGGCCTTCTTCTCGCGCACGGTCTTCTCGAAGATCATCAACGCGGCGTCGTAATAGACGGGCGCTGACGTCTTCGTGCCGGTGCTGAGCGTTGAACCCCGGCGGCCAAAGGCGATGTTGACGACGTAGCCGTCACCCTTCGCTTCGAGCCGGACGTGGTATTCCTTGTCGGAGGAGCCTTCACGGTAGTAGAGGCTCGTGGTTTTCAATTCTTCCATGGTTGCGTTCACTGAATTTCCTTTCTGTTGGGGTTGGGGTTACGGGGAGGACGAGGCTGCGAGGTCAACCGAGCGATCACGGAGGATCAGCCGGCCCGGACGCTCGCAGATGACTTCAATCTGCCTGCCGGGATCAAAGCCGGCCTCCTTCAGCCAGCGTCCCTTGAGCCGGATCATCGTCTTGGTGACCGCCTGGCCAAAGTGTTCGCCCATCGGCTCGACCTTCAAACGGCGCAGGTTCATGACCGGCCTTTCTTCTGCGGCGGATCAATGGCGAGGACGTCACGGTGGATGAAGAGGTGAAGCTCCCACTGGCGAATGTCCCGGCCCAATCCGCTCTGTTGAATGGTTTCGGCAAGATCGGACCAGCGCAGGCCGTATTGCGGGTTGTGATGCCGGTGGAGGTTGCGGAGGATTTCACGAGCCTGTTGTTCCGTGAACACGGTTTTGTTCTCGTTGGCGGCGCGGTGAATGTTTTCCGTGGTCCAGATGAGCGCGATGCGGTCGGCCCAGTAATCCGCGAGGAGATGTTCCGCTTTCCTGACGCTCCTCAATGTCGGCCGCAGCGTTGTGATGAGTTCGGTGATGAGTTGTTCCATGAGTTGAAATGAAAAGAGCCGGACACTTGGGAAGATGTCCGGCTCTCGGGTTGGTGGTTGGGGTCAGCCCCACGTGCGACACTCGTTGAAGTAAGGACACGCCGAGCATTGGATTCCCGGTGAAGGCACGAAGTCTTTCCGTGCCAGTCCTTCGACATA
>RFVF01000289.1 GCA_009922615.1 Pseudomonadota bacterium | reverse complement strand
CTCTTGGAACAGTTTCTCAGCCGTCATGCCCGCCGACTACCGTGCCTGCCACCGAAAACAGCGGAGAACTCGAACCAAACCTATGAGCCATTACCGAAAACTCTACACCGCACAGGACAGCGCCATCGTGTTCATTGACCACCAACCACAGATGACCTTTGGCGGGGCCAACATCGACGATAGCCACTCATCAACAGTGTTCGCAGCCCGTCCGCAGGCAGCCCCCCTAAAAAAATGGTCGAGCTCGAACTCATCTTTGGCAAGGCAGACTGTTTTGCTGCCAGAAACTCCGGGGCTGATTTTGAATCCCCATCTGGCATCCTTGTGGCGAATGAACGACACGCGCAGTCAGCCGTTGGCCCCAAACTCCGGGTCCAACGGCGAAGCCCGGCCTGCAGGGCCGGTGCAGTTTGTGACGACGCAGTGGACGGCGGTGCTGACCGCAGGCCGCAGCGACTCAACCCACGCACAGGCCGCGTTGGAGCAGCTGTGCCGAGCTTACTGGCATCCGCTCTACGCCTTTGTGCGGCGGCAGGGCCATGACGAGCACGATGCACAGGATTTGACGCAGGAGTTTTTCGTGCGGTTGCTGGAGAAGCATTATCTTGGCGAGGTGGAGCGTGAAAAGGGCCGCTTCCGCTCGTTCCTGCTGGCGGCCATGAAGCACTTCCTCGCCAATGAATGGCATCGCGCCAACGCGCAAAAGCGAGGTGGGGGACAGAAGTTTGTCCCCTTGGACGCGGAAGACGCCGAGACACGCTACGGTGTTGACCCGGCGCACTTGGAATCGCCAGACAGACTCTTTGAACGCCGCTGGGCACTGACGTTGCTCGACCTGGTGCTGGCACGGTTGCGGGCGGAACACGAGGCCGCAGGCAAGGCGGAGCTGTTTGACGCACTCAAGGGCTGCCTGACCGGCGACCGTGCTGAGCTGCCCTACGCCGAACTCGGCTCGAAACTCGGCCTGAGCGAGGGTGCGGTGAAGGTGGCCGTGCATCGCCTGCGGCAGCGCTATCGTGGGTTGCTGCGCGCGGAGGTGGCCCATACGGTCGCCAGCGAGCAGGACGTGGAAGATGAGTTGCGCCATCTGTTCCACGCACTGGCGGGGTGATCCGGCGTCATTGGTCAGTAGGCGTGTAACCTTTCATCGATTTTCTTTCTATAAAGGGTGAACGCAACTTGCTATGAACCCGATTGAAGCCATGCCCAACCCACGGACCTGTCCCGCCTGCGGCGCACCGCTCCACGCCAACTCCGCGCAGGGGCTTTGCCCCGTATGCCTGATGAAGGCCGGCCTCAGCACACAGCCCAGCAGTGAAGAAACCGTCGCCTC
>RFVF01000288.1 GCA_009922615.1 Pseudomonadota bacterium | reverse complement strand
TGCCCGCATCCAGCTCAGCCTGCGTTACCGCATGGCTGGCGGTGTACTGCCAGGTCTCACTCACATCCAGCAAACCATCTTTATCCGTGTCGCCACTGTTAAAACCGCCCACTAGCACTGGTGCCTCATCGCTCGTAAATGCATCGGTCACCACTACTCCTGCAATTGCTGCGTTACCCGTGTTGGTCACCGACATCGTGTAGCTGATCACTTCTCCGACTACATCGGCCGTGTCACCGGGAACCGTCATATCCTTTTCAATATGCAGCGTCTTGACCTGTGTTACTGGGGTCGTTGCATCATCGTCATCGCCTGTTGCACCGGTACCTGTTACCACTGCAACGTTAATGATGTTGCTGCCCGCATCCAGCTCAGCCTGCGTTACCGCATGGCTGGCGGTGTACTGCCAGGTCTCACTCACATCGAGAAGGTTATCTTTATCCATGTCGCCAACATTGAAACCGCCCACTAGCACTGGTGCCTCATTCGTTGTGAAAGCATCGGTCACCACTACTCCTGCAATCGCAGCATTACCCGTGTTGGTCACCGACATCGTGTAGCTGATCACTTCTCCTACCACATTCGCTGTGCCGCCGGGAACCGTCATGTCCTTTTCAATATGCAGCACTTTGTTCTGCGAGACAGGAGTCGTTGCGTCATCGTCATCACCTGTTGCACCGGTGCCTGTTACCACTGCAACGTTAATGATGTTGCTGCCCGCATCCAATTCAGCCTGCGTTACCGCATGGCTGGCTGTGTACTGCCAGGTCTCGCTCACATCCAGTAAGCCATCAGTATCCGTGTCACCGATATTGAAACCGCCAGACAAAACTGGTGCCTCGTCGCTCGTAAATGCATCGGTTACCATCACTCCTGCAATCGCAGCGTTACCCGTGTTGGTCACCGCCATCGTGTAACTGATCACTTCTCCTGCCACGTTCGCTGTGCCACCGGGAACCGTCATGTCCTTTTCAATATGCAGCACTTTATTCTGCGAGACTGGGGTCGTTGCATCATCGTCATCGCCTGTTGCACCGGTGCCTGTTACCATTGCTACGTTAACGATGGTAGTGCCCGCATCCAGCTCAGCCTGCGTTACCGTATGGCTCGCTGTGTACTGCCAGGTCTCACTCACATCCAGCAAACCATCACTATCAGTATCACCCGTATTGAAGCCTCCTGCTTTCAGCACAGGTGATACGTTTGGAGCAAATGCATCACTCACCTCTACTCCTGCAATCGCAGCGTTACCCGTGTTGCTCACCGCCATCGTGTAGCTGATCACTTCTCCGACTACATTCGCCGTGCCACCGGGAACCGTCATGTCCTTTTCAATATGCA
>RFVF01000287.1 GCA_009922615.1 Pseudomonadota bacterium | reverse complement strand
GAAGTGGTTATCATTTCATTTGCAGAAAATGAACCAATAACAATTAAATTATCTTTCATTAAAACATTTTTATCAAATATAGCACCGCCTTTTGTAACATGAGGTGCTGAATAAACACCAGCAGTAGATGATAAATCAGTAGTATTATTATAAGTAACTGTTCCTGTAAAATTAGTATCTCCTCCAATATTAACATTTTTAGCAATACCAACACCACCAGCAACAACTAAACTACCACTACTGGTAGTTGTTGATTGAGTATCATTATTTAATGAAGCAATACCAGTTACTCCCAAAGTAGAACTTAATGTTGTGGCACCAGTAACATCTAAAGTAGAACTTAATGTTGTGGCATCTGTAACATCTAAAGTAGAACTTAATGTTGAAGCACCAGTAACTCCTAAAGTAGAACTTAATGTTGTTGCACCAGTAACTCCTAAGGTAGAACTTAATGTTGCAGCACCTGTAACTCCTAAAGTAGAACTTAATGTTGCGGCACCTGTAACTCCTAAAGTAGAACTTAATGTTGCGGCACCAGTAACTCCTAAAGTAGAACTTAATGTTGCGGCACCAGTAACTCCTAAAGTAGAACTTAATGTTGTAGCACCAGTAACTCCTAAGGTAGAACTTAATGTTGCAGCACCAGTAACTCCTAAGGTAGAACTTAATGTTGCGGCACCAGTAACTACTAAGGTAGAACTTAATGTTGTGGCACCTGTAACTCCTAAGGTAGAACTTAATGTTGTAGCTCTAGTAACACTTAAAGTAGAACTTAATGTTGTAGCACCACTAACTCCTAAGGTAGAATTTAATATTGAAGCTCCAATAACATCTAAAGTAGAACTTAATGTTGTAGCACCACTAACTCCTAAAGTAGAGCTTAATGTTGAAGAACCACTAACAATTAATGTAGAATTTAATGTTGTGACTCCAGTAACACCTAATGTAGAGCTTAATGTTGTTGTACCACTAACTCCTAAAGTAGAGCTTAATGTTGTAGCACCACTAACACCTAAAGTAGAGCTTAATATTGTAGCTTTAATAACATCTAATGTAGAACTTAATGTTGTAGCTCTAATAACATCTAACGTAGAATTTAATGTTGTAGTACCACTAACACCTAAAGTAGAGCTTAATGTTGTAGAACCACTAACACCTAAATTAGAGCTTAATGTTGTAGCTCCAGTTACACCTAAAGTAGAGCTTAATGTTGTAGCACCTGTTACACCTAAAGTAGAATTTAATGTTGAAGCACCACTAACAATTAATGTAGAATTTAATGTTGTAGCACCACTAACACCTAAAATAGAGCTTAATGTTGTAGAACCTGTAACATCTAAAGTAGAGCTTAATGTTGT
>RFVF01000286.1 GCA_009922615.1 Pseudomonadota bacterium | reverse complement strand
ATACGAACTCTGGTATTCCACGAACGAAGGCGTGTCGTGGACGTTCATCCAAGACTTCGGCGCAGGGTCGATCAACTCGATCTGCTCGTTCGCGCAGTTCGGCACGGAGCTGTACATCGCCAATGGTGTCGTCGCTCCGCGCATGTGGAACGGCACGTCGATTGTCACGGCAGGCTCGACTCAGCAGGCGGCTCCTACGACCTCCGCGAGCGGCACGGGCGTCTTGTACGGCTCCTACAAGGTCAAGATTGTTCCGCGCAAGTCGGACGGCACGCGCAAGGCCGGATCGCTCACGTCAACCGCGTTGTCGCTGGAAGGCGATGCGATGCTGGTGACGTGGGTCGCAGACTCGGACGTGACGGTCGTCGGCTATGAAGAATACCGAACGACCGGCACGGGTGATGTCTTCTACTTCTCGAACTATATCGACGGTCGGCTGGTCGTGACGGTGACGGACAACAACGAAGACCTGTTGATTCTGGAAAACCGAACCCTCGAAGAACACGGCGACGCCCCGCCCACGGCCTACCTCTGCACCGCGCACAAGCAGCGCATGTGGTGGCTCCGCACGGACGCCAACCCGCAGCGCGGCACGTACTCGGACGCAGGCGACCCCGATTCCGTCTACGCGGATAACTACATCGAATTTCAGGACGCGGAGACGCAGGGCGACCTCATCACGGGCGCAGTCGGGAACTTCGAGGGCATGCTGGCCGTGTTCGAGGAACGCTCCATCTGGACGATCTCAGGCACCGGCCAGATCATCGGCAATACGACCGACTTCAACCGGACGCGCACAAACGCGCAGACCGGAGCGGTCAGTAACCGTGCGATCGTGCGATTGCCGGCGGGCGCTCGCTACACCGACCAGACCGGCAAGACGCAGACCACGGCCACAGTCACGCTGGCATACTTCACGCCGCTGAAAGACATTCATCTCGCACCCGATGAGCGAGTTGACGGCGACGTTGAACTACGGGTCGCGCCAGAAGACGCACGCGCTCCACGACACGACGCGCAATGAAGTGGTCTGGATGTTCGCGGCGGACTCAGCGACCGAGCCATCAACCTCCGTCGTGTGGAACTATCGGTGGGGGGTCTGGTACGAGCGCGAATGGACATTCTCCAGCGCCGTGCAGTTGGAGACTTCGACTGAGGCGGCGGTGCTGATCGGTGGCTCGTCCTCGCTGACGGCGGGCGGCATCGCCTACGAGCTGTGGAACTCGAACACGTTTAACGGAGTCGGGTTCGACGCGCAATGGATGACCAAAACACTGTACGGCGTGTCCGATCAGGGTCAGCCCGTCCCGGCGTATCAGAAGCGATTCCGTTGGGCTGACCTCCTCTTTAAGACGAACCAGGACGTTGACATCACCGTC
>RFVF01000285.1 GCA_009922615.1 Pseudomonadota bacterium | reverse complement strand
GAGCTGAGTCGTATGCTGATTCGATGGTCGCCTCGCAGGAGGTGCCGCCATGGAAGATGTGTTTATGCTCTCGGAGGCGCAGATGCGCCGTATCGCGCCGTATTTCCCGCTGTCGCATGGAGTTCCAAGGGTCGACGACCGTCGCGTGATCAGCGGAATCATCTTCGTCATCAAGAACGGGCTGCGCTGGCGCGACGCACCGCACGGATACGGTCCTCACAAGACGATCTACAACCGGTTTGTGCGCTGGAGCCGCCTTGGCGTGTTCAACAAGATACTCTCTGAACTGGCCCGCAAAGCCGGCAAGCCGCGTCGGCTGATGATCGACGCGACGCATCTGAAGGCTCATCGCACCGCCGCTAGCCTTTTAAAAAAGGGTCTCTTCCCCGATGTATTGGCCGGACCAAGGGCGGCTTGAACTCCAAGCTGCATGCAGTATGCGACGGTCTCGGCCGCCCGCTGATCCTTCTGCTCACCGAAGGACAAATGAGCGACTACAAAGGCGCTGCATTGATGCTCAAAGCCTTGCCAGACGCCAAGGAACTCCTCGGTGACAAAGGCTATGACGCCGACTGGTTCCGTCAGGCGCTTTCCGAACGCGGCATCACTCCGTGCATCCCATCGAAATCAAATCGGAAAACACAGATCGATCACGACCAGCTGCTCTACCGCCAACGCCATCGGATCGAGAACATGTTCGGCAGGATCAAAGACTGGCGCCGCATCCACACACGTTACGACCGATGCGCCCACACATTCATGTCGGCCATTTGTCTCGCCGCTACAGTCATCTTCTGGCTATGATCAATGAGTCCTGACCCTAGTCCTGACCCTAGCTTTCGATACAATACGTATAGGCACAGGAATGCAGACTCGCTCACATCGAGGGCATATCTATCGAAGTCTTCATAGTTTCCGTCCCACTGTACTGGGACTTCGCCGCCCTCAATGACCAGCCACATTCCCTCTATGGAGTAGTTGTTCGCCTCGGCTAGATCCAAGTACAGCTGCGGTAACATGGTGACGTAGTGATAGTCGTACATTCCTAGAAACGGCAAGGCATGCAAACGTAACGATCCCGTGGCGCCGAGATCGTGTGCGACGTTGAAGCAATTTCTCTGGTTGCATGCGTGTTCAAAAGTTCCGTTTTCGAAGATGAAATCCCACGTTCCACGTGCGGTCACGGGGACGGCGTCGAAGTTCAAATCGAAATTGTGCCCTGAGGCGGTTGCGAAGACTTCTGAGGACGCGTCTATCGCCGCGTAGTCGAATCCCAATCGGCGCATGAGGACGCCGGCAGATGGCTTGCGGCCGGGCTTGTCTTGGAACCAGACGCCATCTTCCGCCTTCAACTCCTGACCGAAGTCCTTAAGAATCGCA
>RFVF01000284.1 GCA_009922615.1 Pseudomonadota bacterium | reverse complement strand
GAGAAGAAACTAGATTTTGCCCCGCACACCAGCACCAGCAGCGGCATCAGCAGAAATGCTGCGGCCCAGAGCCAGGCTTGCTCGCGCAGCGGCCAGTGCAGCTCGATGTAGAGCGGGTAGCCCAGCAGCGCGGCGAAGCTGCCGAGGTTACTGGCCGCATAGAGGAAGTAGGGATCGCGAGCGCCCGCGTGGTCCGTGGCCGAGAACCAGCGCTGGAGCAACGGCGTGGTGAGGGCCAGAACGAAGAAGGCGGGGCCGATGTTGACGAGCAGTTGCAGCAGCAGCCACGCGCTGGGCCAGTGCGGCCAGGGGCCGGTGGCGGTTTCGTCCAGCTTGATGGGCAGCGTCGCCAGCGCGACGAGCAGCGCCGCGAGATGAAGCCCGCGTTGAGTTCGCAGGGAAAAACGCCCGGTGAGCCAATGCGCCGCCGCGTAGCCGGCGAGCAGCATGGCCTGGAAAAACACCATGCAGGTGTTCCAGACGGCGGGCGCGCCGCCGAGCTGCGGGAGGACCAGCTTGCCGACCATCGGCTCGACCCAGAAGAGGAGCGCGGCACTCCAAAAGAGGGTGATGGCGAAGAGTGTGGTCACGCGGCGAACGCGCGGACTTTAGGAGCGTGCCCGGACGCAGGCAAGGCGCGGGGACCTGCGATACGGGTAATGCCGGCTCGGGAACCGGCGCGCCGGCTTACTTCTTGGGCTCTTCTTTTTTCACCGGCGGCTTGCTTCCGCCTTTGGGATCAAGGTTCGCCATGAGGTCATCCTGTGTGACGGCGGACTCGACGCCGTTCGCCGGCACGCTGGCTTTGGCGATCCAGAGGATGGAGTTGAGCACGAGCTTGCGCTGATCGTTGTTGCCCCAGTTGAGATGGTTGTGACCACCGGTGAAGCCAAAGCCGCGGCCGCCATCCGGGCGGGTGGCGACCCACATGACGTGCTGCGGTTCCTTGCGTTCGACGACGGCGGCGAAGACGTCCTTGTTTCCGCCGTGTGTGGAGGGCTTCGCATCGGCGGGCTTGTCCTTGTTCCAGCCGGTGGTGCGCTCCGGCGGCAGCGCGGTGAGGATGGGAGTCACGTCCTTCATGCCATCCCGGAAGCGCATGTGATAATACCACTCATCGTTTGTCTTGAAAGGCTTCACGCCGCTGGTGACGGGATGTTTGGGCAACTCCTTGAAGTCGCCGTCCCAGTGCGGGTTCACGCTCCAGTAGGTCTCGAAGCAACCACCGATCCAATCGCGGAACTCGGCGTTGCCCTTCGCGGTGGTGGGCTCGACGGCGTAGTGAATCGCGCCGAGGCCGACGCCCTTCTGCATTAGCGCGCCGATCTTTTGGAGCCGATCACCTTGCAGGAAGGGGTGGCCACCGCCGCCATCGCTGTA
>RFVF01000283.1 GCA_009922615.1 Pseudomonadota bacterium | reverse complement strand
AATGCAAAAACAAACCCCAGATCAACCATACATCGCTAATTTTGCTAATGTTAACCCATCTATTGCTACTATCTTTTCCCCAACTAGCACCATGATATTAGGGTTAGAATTAGATGCTGCCGAGATGAGAGGGCAGAGTAAAACTTTATCTTATCCCAAAATAATCACTAGCAACTACCAAACAGCAAATATCCAACAGGGTATGAAAATCCCTTATGGCACTGTAGTAAATCTAAATTAATAAATTAAGAATCTGTTATAATATGAGTTATTAAAAATCGGAGATAAAATAATGAACTATAAAACCCAAGTAATAAATTTAGATGACATAGTAGCAGAGGAACATCAATATAGAAAATTTCTTAAAGTGTGGGATTTGACAGAAATAGCATCTGAATTTACTATAATGGAAGCAGGTAGCGATCATAAAGGTTATGGTTTATTTAGGTTATTTAAGTGTTTATTATTACAATTTATGGAAAATTTATCTGATAGAGAACTAGAGAAATTTTTAAAAGAGAATACTGCAGGTAAATGGTTTTGTGGTTTTGATATAGTAGATATGACCCCAGAGCATTCAGTATTTTATAACACTAGAAAAAGAATAGGTACTAAAAGACTATCTGATATATTCAATAAGTTAAAAACCCAGTTACAGTCTCAAGGTTTAATGAGTGAAACATTTACCTTTGTTGATGCAACCCACTTAATTGCTAAAGCTAATTTATGGGAAGAGAAGGATAAAGCTATCAAGCTCAAGATTGACAAACTTAACAATGAAACCCTACCAAAAGTTGCTTATGACAAACAAGCAAAGATAGGATGTAAAGGTAATACCAAATACTGGTACGGTTACAAACAGCATACATCTGTTGACATGCAGAGTGGGCTTATTAACAAAATAGCGATAACTCCTGCAAATTTAACAGATGCTCAAGGTTTTAAACATGTTGCACCCAATACTGGAGCAGTTTATGCAGATAAAGGTTATTGTAAAAAAACGTGTCAGCTTGTTGCTAAAATTAAGGGCATTCATTTAGCTGCAATTAAAAACAACAATATGATAGGTAAAAATAAAGATCTTGATCGTTGGTATTCTGCTATTAGAGCTCCTTATGAACGAGTGTTCTCTAAACAAAACAAACGAGTTAGATATGTTGGAATTGCTAAAAATCAGTTCTCAGCTTTTATGAATGCAATCTGTTTTAACTTGAAGAGATTATTAGTTATTTCTCCACCAGATTTGCAACATTTGTAGGGTCATTATACCTAAATTAAAATAAATTACTATACAAATAGTAAATAAAAAAGATGATGAAGTTAAAATATAGTATTTTAATGATGCTTTATGCATTGATTTGTAAATTTGCTCATTTTATGA
>RFVF01000282.1 GCA_009922615.1 Pseudomonadota bacterium | reverse complement strand
GGTCACCGGCGCGACCGCGGCCTCGATCCCAGCCGCCACCACTTACAACACTATCAATAGCGCACCGTTCGAGGCCATAGTATATGCATACAATAGCTACGTCGCCGGCCCGGAGGGTGACTCGGCGACAAAAGACTTTAGTGTGCCATCAAATCCCGCAATTAATGTACTGTCTGGATCAAACACAATTGTCGGAACCTGGGGCGCGCCCCCGGTGAGCGGCTGCACATACACGGCAACATTGTACAAAAATAGCGGGTCGCCGCTTGTGCAGAGTGGAATTAGTTTATTGACATGCACGTTTAGTAGCCTTACATTTGCCAGCGGCGATCAATACTATATGACAGTGTATGCAACCAGTGGGGGGGTCAACGGCAGCAGTGCACAATCTCTCCCAATCGCGATCACCAGTTCGCCAACTGGCGTAAATATTGTCACACCGCTCACCCAATCTCCTGCCACACTTACTGTGAACTGGACGCCACCTAGCGGGACCATTACCGGATATGTAATTAACATATATCTGGGCAACACGAGTGGGGCACCTGTAGGAACATATACAGACAACACTGGAACGCTAACCAGTTGCGCCGTAACTGGCACGTATTCCATATCACTGGCAAACCTTTATATCGCGACAGTTACGGCGTATACTGGTGCATTTGCCCCACCGAGTGGACAATCAGGTGCCTCCAGTTTGGCGGGAATTATATTCCAACAACCGATAAATACGCAGTATACTACTGTGCCAGATTTTGCTAATCGTGTATGGGCATTAGCTGAATCCGTTGCTTGGACGAAGAACTTTGATGACGATATAACGATACAACTACAATTGGCTGCTTATGATGGCGGATCTGTTCAATATCTTTTAGGCAGTCCCACAAGTATCAGCGGATCTAGTGGAACAACGGCATTCTCATATAATTTCAGTAGCGGAAGTGTGCTATTCTATGTTGTCCTTACAATCTCTGAATCTTTTACTCAGAACATGTCGCCAGTTCAAAACGCATTTAGAATTGTGTAAAATGGACTAGCCGGCGGCACTGGATCCACTTGACACCTAACGCGCCATTGATCACAAAAGATCGACAACCGTCTCCCAGCGAGCATTGCAACTGCGCCGCCGACCCGCTGAAAATAAAAAGGAAAACTTGGCACATACCGAGATCTGCCTGGTACAAATATTTTTTTCGGAACTTGTGAGTTCTTAATTTGCCGGCGACGGTAGTCGCGAGAGCTTGCGCAAGCTTGTCACATTGAGCTGGTACCATATTTCTCTGAAATAAAGAAAGCGCGCTCCAGCTATGGCTGCGGCCGAAGGAGGCCACTTGATAAACGCGCGGCCGGGTGGCTCTGGCCCGCTATTGCTGGAGGCAAGGTACGGGGAAAGCAGGGCGCTGGGCTGGA
>RFVF01000281.1 GCA_009922615.1 Pseudomonadota bacterium | reverse complement strand
TTCCTGCAACATGCGCTTCTCGTTGCGGATGATGACCTCGGGGGTCTTGAGCGAGAGCAGGTTCTTCAACCGGTTGTTCCGGTTGATGACGCGGCGATAGAGATCGTTGAGATCGGAGGTGGCGAACCGGCCGCCTTCGAGCGGCACGAGGGGACGGAGATCCGGCGGGATCACCGGCAGCACCGTGAGCACCATCCACTCGGGACGGGTCTTGGATTGCAGAAAGCCCTGATGCAGCTTGATGCGTTTGGCGAGCTTCTTGCGGATCTGCTTCGACTTTGTCTCCGTCATCGCGATCTGGAGTTCATCCACGATCTTCTGGAGGTCGAGCCGGGCGAGGCCATCACGCACGGCTTCGGCACCAATCTTCGCTACGAACGCGTCGGACCCGTAGGTTTCCTTCGCCTCGCGGTATTCCATCTCACTGAGGAGCTGGTTCTGCTTGAGCGGGGTGTTGCCGGGATCGATGACGAGGTAGTCCTCGTAGTAGATGACGCGTTCAAGATTGCGCGCGGTCATGTCGAGCATGAGGCCGAGGCGCGAGGGCATGCACTTGAAGAACCAGATGTGTGAGACCGGCACGGACAACTCGATGTGGCCCATGCGCTCGCGGCGCACGCGGGCAAGGGTCACCTCGACGCCGCAACGGTCGCAGACCACGCCGCGGTGCTTGATGCGTTTATACTTGCCGCATGAGCACTCCCAGTCCTTAACGGGACCGAAGATGCGCTCGCAGAACAAGCCGCCTTTTTCGGGCTTGAAGGTGCGGTAGTTGATGGTCTCGGGGTTCTTGACTTCCCCCTTGGACCAAGCCCGCATGGTCTCCGGGCTGGCGACGGTGATGGTGACGTGGTCAACCAGATTGACCTTGTCCAAACCGAGCAATTCGCGGGCGGTATCTTTGGCGCTGATCATAGCAGTATGGTGCGTTCGCGTTTAAGTTGGTTCACAGGGCGGCGAGGAGCGCCTGCGGGTTCGGAGCCGGGTTGGAAGATTCCACCGGGTTGGTGTAACCGACCTTCACATCGAGGCCGAGCGACTGCATTTCCTTCACGAGCACGTTGAACGACTCGGGGACACCGGCTTCGAGCGAATTATCGCCCTTGACGATGGCTTCGTAGATGCGGGTACGGCCCTGGACGTCGTCGGACTTCACGGTCAGGAGTTCCTGCAACGTGTAGGCCGCGCCATAGGCTTCCATCGCCCACACTTCCATTTCGCCGAAACGCTGACCGCCATACTGCGCTTTGCCGCCCAGCGGCTGCTGGGTGACGAGCGAATAGGGGCCAACGGCACGGGCGTGAATCTTGTCCGCTACCAAGTGGCCGAGCTTCATCATGTAGATGTAGCCGACGACGACTTCTTGGTCGAACGTCTCGCCGGTGCGGCCGTCGTAAAGCGTCGCCTTGCCGTGCTCGCCCACGAGC
>RFVF01000029.1 GCA_009922615.1 Pseudomonadota bacterium | reverse complement strand
CTCGCGCGCCGATGCACTGCATCTCGCCGCGCGAGAGGGCGGGCTTGATGATGTTGCTGGCGTCCATCGTGCCCTCGGCGCTGCCGGCACCGACGATGGTGTGCATCTCGTCGATGAAGAGGATGATGTTCTTGTTCTTCCGGATTTCGTCCATCACCGCCTTGATGCGCTCCTCGAACTGGCCGCGATACTTCGTGCCAGCGACCATCAACGCGAGGTCCAGCACGATGACGCGCTTGTCGCGGAGGATTTCCGGCACGTTGCCTTTCACGACTTCCTGCGCGAGACCTTCGACAATCGCAGTCTTGCCTACGCCCGCCTCGCCGAGGAGGACGGGATTGTTCTTCGTGCGGCGGCAAAGAATCTGAATGACGCGCTCAATCTCCGTCTTGCGGCCGATGACGGGGTCCATTTCGCCCTTGCGCGCAATTTCCGTCAGGTCGCGGCCGAAAGCCTTCAGCGCGGGCGTCTTGTTATCCCCCTTCTTCTCGCCGCCTTCCTTCTTCTCGCCCTCGCCACCGCCGGCGGTTTCCTCGCCTTGGTTTTGGAAGTTCGGGTCGAGCTCCTTGAGAATTTCTTGGCGCACGGCCTCAATGTCGATGTCCAGACTCTTGAGCACCTTGGCCGCAACGCCATCCCCCTCGCGGAGCAGACCGAGAAGAATGTGCTCGGTGCCGACGTAAGTGTGGTTGAGCGCCTTGGCTTCCTTCGAGGCGAGCGAGAGCACTTTCTTGACGCGCGGCGTGTAAGGGATGTTGCCGACCTGCTTCTGGTCGGGGCCGGCGTTGGAAAGCTTCTCGACCTCCTGGCGGACGGTTTCAAGGTCGAGGCCCATCTTCTGGAGGACGTTCACCGCGACGCCCTGACCGAGCTTGATAAGGCCGAGCAGTAAATGCTCCGTGCCGACGAAATTGTGGTTGAACCGGTCTGCTTCCTTCCGCGCGAGGGCCAGCACCTGTTGCGCGCGCGGGGTGAAATTGCTCATCTCGTCACTCATGGAGCGAAATTGCAGCGGGGAAGCCGCTTTGTCCAGTTTTCCATCGGCAAAACTCGCGTGCGGCTGAACGAATGTTTTCCCTCTCGCCCGGTCAAAGAAACTTTCCGTGGATGTGCCAGCCATTCCAGTTGGTTTCCGTCACTCGGTCGAAGGGAAAAACGATGAGCACTTTCTCGTTGGGCTTAACCGGACGCTTCAGGTGGAACATCATTAGGAACGAGTTGGTTCTGATGGCGACGACTTGGTCCTCGAAGCTGAAATCTCCGGCTCCAGTCCCGCTCGTGCCACCGCCGCCCAAATGCGTCGCGCTCCGATTTCCGTAAGAGGTTCCGCCCCCGGGCTCAGATATGCGCAACGCAAGCACTGGGCCGCCGCCGTGCCGCTGTTTGGCAGTCATGCCGTTCTCGATTTCTCCCTTGAACATCAGTGGGGATAACCAAGCAGCGATTCCGGCGAAACCACACAAGCTCCCAGCGATTGCCGCCACGACGAGACTGCCGGAACGCCGCTTCCAAGACCAAAGCACGAACAAACCGACGACTGATAGAAATGTGAGAGCGAAGAGCCAATGGTCATACCAGACCCACGAATATTTTCCGTCCCCGTAGAGCCAACTGTGGACGTAAAGCCGGTCGGCAAAATCGCAGTTGAATCGATACGAGGCGGATACCAAAGAGCCGTTCCGAACCCACCGCTCCGCTAGATACAGCGGGTAAAACGCAACCAAGAGCGGTTCGGATTGGAAAACACGCACCTCCACGGGGCCGCTCAAGCCACCACTCCCCTGCGGCTCGACGTGGGTTGTGGTGAGATACAGCGCCAGATAGAGCAAGCCGACGCAGATGATTGGCAGCCACTTGCGCCGCACTCGCAGCGCCTCAAGCAAC
Source organism: Pseudomonadota bacterium (assembly GCA_009922615.1). GTDB lineage: Bacteria > Verrucomicrobiota > Verrucomicrobiia > Limisphaerales > SXTU01 > SXTU01. The sequence continues at coordinate 52,956 of RFVF01000029.1, read as the reverse complement.
TGTTCCTTCGTTGGCCGTATCGCGTTCACAACCGACCGGCGCCTTGTCGCCGGGTTACTTTGCCTCGCCCGCCTTCTTCGTCGCCGCCTTGGGCGCGGGCGCGGCTTTCTTGTCGAGATTCTTGTTCAAGTCTTCCTCCGAGAAGGTTGTCTTCGCGCCGTCCGTCGGCACTTCGAGTCCTGCACTCCACAGGATGCCGTTCACCACGAATTTCCGCTGGCTCTCGTAGCTCCAGCTCTTGTGCAGGTCCGCACCGGTGAAGCCGAAGCCCCGCCCGCCGCCCGCGCGCTGGTGCGCCCAGCCGATGACCTCGTCGCGGCCATTATGCGCCTTCGCGTCCGCGCTGGTGCGGGACTTGTCCGGCACCTGGCCGACGATGAGCGGGGCAAAGCCCTTGTCCGCGAAGTGCAGGTTGTAGAGCCAGCCATCACCGGGCGCGGCGAAGGGCTTCACCCCACGCAACACGGGATGCTCGCCGACGGTCTTCAAGTCCATGTCCCAATGCCCGCGGCACCCGATGTCGCTGCGGAAAACGCCGCCGAGCCAGTTCTGCACCTTGTCGCCGTCCGGGCCTTTCGGGAAATCCACCGCCTGATGCAGCAGCACGAAGCCCGCGCCGCCATTGAGCATCTGGTTCAACTTCGCCCAGCGCGCCGGCTCGACGAACGGCTGCTTTCCGCCACCGTCGCCGAAGTAGACGATGCACTTCGCGCCTTCGAGGAGCCTCTCGTTCTTTGGCCAGTCGCGTGCCATCACGGGCCAGACGCCAGGCTGTTCCTTCAGCCAGCCCATGAGCAGCGCGCACCCGGCGAAATATTCGTGCGCCATCGGCTTGCTGCTCGGTCCGCCGGCCAGCAGGACAATCTTCGTGAGCTTCGCGTCCGGTGAATCCACCTCCAGCGGCACGCCCGACTGGTCATGCGGGTCAGCGGCGCGGAGGGATAAACCGGTGAGGGCGAGCAACAGGACAGAACGTAGCAAATAGCGCATGGCCGGAATGAAGCGGGATTCGCCGCCCGCGCACAAGCGCAACATGGCGCCTATCTCGCGACGCACAGGATGCCAACGCCCCTACATTGGGTCCGGGTAAAACTTCGCGCGCAGCCGCAGGTCAAGCTCATGCACCGCGAGGCTGAGTTCAGCGAAACCGTCGTAGGCGGTCTCAGTGTCGAGGCCGGCAGGGATTTCACCCGCGTCGAACTTGCGCTTCACGCGTTTGAAGCGCTTTGCTAGCGCGATGCTTTCACCCATATCGCCCATTTCGCGCAAGAGCTGCCGCACTTTTACCGCCTGTTGCCGGGTCTGGCGAATCGTCTTCAGTGCGGCAGGGAACTCCATTTTTTTTGCTGCGACCGCTTTGAAAAGCGTGCACTCAAACTGCTGGCAACGCGCGGGCCGGTCGGCATAGACGCGGCATTTCAACTCCGGGCACAGCGCGGCACAGGGTTGCGGAAACCTCGCCACCGCGTCGTTGCGAAGTGGCAGCCCCAGCGCGCGGAGCTTCGCCGCGTCATCACCTGGTTGGATTTCCACGTCGCGGAAGAGCGTGCCATCGCAGCAGAGGCCGCACTGGAGACAAAGGTTTTCGCCCTGATCTGGCTCCGTTGCCATACTCACAGCGGTTGGCCGCTGAGCATGAGCTGCCAGGCCACCGTGAAGTAGATGATGATCCCGGTCACGTCCACGAGCGTCGCCACGAAGGGTGCGGAGCAGGTCGCCGGATCTAGGCGGATGGCTCGCAACACAATGGGCAGCATGGCTCCCATCAGGCTGCCCCAGAGCACCACGCCCACGAGACTCCCACCGATCGTCATGGCCAAGGCGGGATAACCCGGGCCGTAATCTTTGAAGCCCAGCCATTGCCAGGCCAGGATGCGAACGACGCCGAGCGTGGCCAGTGTGCAGCCCAGGAAGAAGCCCATCGTCAGCTCTCGCCGGAAGACTTTCCACCAATCTCCCAGCGCCACATCGCGCAAGGCCATTGCGCGGATGATAAGGGTCGTGGCCTGCGAACCGGAATTGCCGCCGCTGGACAGGATCAACGGGAGGAACAGCGCAAGCACGGCTGCCTTTTCGATTTCCTTCTCGAAGTAACCCATCGCCGTGGACGTGAACATCTCGCTGACGAAGAGAATGGCGAGCCACGGGGCACGCTTCATGAGCATGGCCCGCAAGCTGATTTTGAAATAAGGCGCGTCCAGGGCCTCCATGCCGCCGAGCTTTTGCATGTCCTCGGTGGCTTCCTGTTCTGCAACATCCAGCACGTCGTCCACGGTCACGACGCCCACGAGTTCGTCGCGGGAGTCCACCACCGGCAGGATCGTCACGTCGTATTTCCTGAAGGAGGCGACGGCGGTCTCGCGGTCATCGGTTGCGTGGAGCGCGAGATAACGGCCCTCCAGAATCTCCACCACCGGCGTCTCCGGCGGGTTGACGACGAGGTTGCGCAGCCGCACGAAATCGACGAGCCGGCCCTGCGCGTCCACGACGTAAAGCTGGTTCATGGTGTCGCGTTTGCGCTCCTCCTGACGGAGATGAGACAGCACCTCGGCCACGGTCCAGTTCTGCTTGATCGCGACGAACTCCGGCGTCATCAGCCGCCCGATCGAGTGTTTGGGATAGCCAAGCAGCTCCGTCGCGACCTTGCGTTCCTCGGCCGAGAGCAGCGCCAGCAATTTCTGCGTGGCCGCCGAGGGAAGTTCTTCGAGCAACGCCGTGCGGTCGTCCGCCGTCATGTCATTGAGGATGGCGGCCACATCTTCCTTCGCGAGCGCGTGCAGGAGCGCCTCCTGATCGGAGCGGCTGAGATACTCGAAGACCTCTGCAGAGACGTGCCGGGGCAGGATGCGCAGCAGCACGGCCTCGTCCTCGGGGTTCAGATCCGTGAAGATCTCCGCAATGTCCACCGCAGGAAACTCGACGAGCAAATCACGCAGTTGCGTGAAGTTCCGCGCGCGAATCAGCTCGGCGATTTCTGGTTTGAGCAGGTGCCCGATCAAGCGCGCCAAGGAGACAACTCCACGCCGCGTTCGCCAAGCTCATTCGTCAACCACACACAAAATACCGCGGAATCTCAGCCACAGATGAACTCAGGTGAAGAAGCACGCGTGTCCCCGCCGCTGTCTGTCATCTGTGCCAATCTGTGGCTTAACAGATATGTGCGCCCTGCGTCTCCACATACACTGCGTAGAGACTGGAGCTGGCCGCCATGAAGAGCCGGTTGCGCTTCACGCCGCCGAAGCACAGGTTCGCGCAAATCTCCGGCAGCAAAATCATCCCGATGCGCTCGCCCTCCGGCGTGAAGCAATGCGCGCCATCGAAACCATCGCCTGCCCAGCCCGCCGCTGCCCAGATGTTCCCGTCCACGTCGCAGCGGATGCCGTCGGCCCCGCCTTTTTTGTCACCGAGCGCCATCGTGCAGAAGGTGCGTTTGTTCTTTAGTCGCACGCCGTCCACCACGTCCCACACGAAGACGTTGCCGTGGACCACGTAAAGTTTCTTGTAGTCGGGTGAGAAACAGATGCCGTTGGGCTTGCCGAGTTCGTCGCTGACCATCGCGAGCTTCCCGGTCTTCGGGTCCACGCGATAGACCGCCTCCTTGATTTCCAGCGGCCCCTTGTTGCCTTCGTAATTCATCATCGCGCCGTAGCCGGGGTCGGTGAACCAGATGCCGCCGTCGGGATGCACCACGATGTCGTTCGGCGCGTTGAGCCGCTTGCCGTTGAACGAATCCGCGATGACGGTGACGGAGCCGTTGTGCTCGTAACGCACCACGCGCCGGGTGCCGTGCTCGCAGGCAAGCTGCCGGCCCTCGAAGTCAAACGTGTTGCCGTTTGCGTTCCCGCTCGGCTGGCGGAACACGCTCACGTGCCCATCCTCTTCGAGCCCGAAGCGGTGGCGGCGACGGCGGACCCGAGAAAAGCCCGCCGGTTCAGATCAATGGCAGAGGACATGGCCGCATTGTTTCGCGGCGGAGGAGAAATGCAAACCTGGAGTCGGCTTAACTCGCCGCGACCGCCAGCGCTCGGCGCAACAGCTCCAACGCCTGCGTCGTCGTCACATACTTGAACGTCTCGCGGTCGTAGCGGTTCACCGGGTTGATGACCTTCGTGCCTCGCGCTGAAGCCAGTGCGATGAAGACTGTGCCCACGGGCTTTTCCGGCGTGCCGCCGTCTGGCCCGGCGATGCCCGTCACCGCCAGCGCGAAGTCCGCCCCGGTCCGCGCCCGCGCGCCTTCGGCCATCTCGCGTGCCACCGCTTCGCTCACCGCGCCGTGGGCCGCGAGCGTCTCCGCCCGCACGCCGAGGAACTGCTCCTTCGCCGCGTTGCTGTAAGTCACCAGCCCGGCGAGAAACGCGGCGGACGCCCCCGGCACGTTGGTCAACCGGTTCGCGATGAAGCCGCCAGTGCAGGACTCCGCCAGCGCGAGCGTCTGCTTTCGCTCGGTGAGTTTGCGCAACAGCACTTGCTCCAACTCGTCATCGCCCTCGCCGAAGATGTGCTCGCCGGCCAGCTCGTAAACGATGCGCGCCGCCTCGGCCACGTCCGCGTCTGCGCCGCAGCCGCGCGCCACGAACCGCACGTCCACCGCACCCGTGTGCGCGCAGTAGCCGAGTTCAAGGCCCGCGTCCGTCAGTGGCTTGAGTGGGCCGGCGATGCGTTCCTCCAGAAACGACTCGCCGATGCCCACCGTCCGCAGTGTGCGGCAGACGAAGTCGCCGTCGAGCGGCAGCTTCGCCTTCAACAAGGGCGCGACTTGGTTCGTGAACATCGGCCGGAGCTCGCGCGGTGGACCGGGCAGCATCACGAGCCAGCTCGCCTTGCCGCCCGCGCGGAACGGGTTTGGGCTCACGTGCAGCGCGAGGCCGGGCGCGGTGCCGTGGGCGTTGGCCAGCACCAGCGCTCCCTCGGGCACCATCGCCTGCACGCGCGTGCTCGCGGGCATGGGCCGCTTACGCTGGGCGAAGAATCCTTCCACGTGCGCCACGATGGCCGGGTCTTCGCTCAACTTGCGTCCGAGCAAGGCCGCGATGCGGTCGCGCGTGATGTCGTCCGACGTCGGCCCCAGCCCGCCGGTGGTGATGACGAAGTCCGCGCGGCCCAGCGCCTCGCGCACGGCCTGCTCGATGTCCGCCGCCGTGTCCGCCACGCCGACCTGCCGCGTGACGACATAGCCGAGGTCCGCGAGCTGGCGGCAGAGCCACTGCTGGTGCGTGTTGAGCACTCGGCCGAGCATCAGCTCGCTTCCGGTGTTGATGAGTTCAAGGTTCATGAAGGAAAACTGAATTAGCCGCGAAAGAACGCAAAGAACGCAGAGAGGAGATCCTTTGCGCTCCCTGCGCCCTTTCGCGGTAAATCATTTGGAAACTCCTTGGGCCAGCAGCAGTGCGCCGGTGGGCACCGCGTCTTCGCCCAAGCCCGCGAGCACCACGCGCGGGCCGGGGGCGAAGGCTTCCATCACGTAACGCTTCAGCGCGTTCGTCACCGCCGCGCGCAGCGGCTCGCCCACCAGCGACAGCCCGCCGCCGAGCACGATGACTTCGGGGTGCATGAGCTGCGTGACGTGCGACAGACCGAACGCGAGGTCGTCGGCCACTTCGTCGAGGATGCGCTGTGCGAGCGCGTCGCCCTGGGCGAGGGCGGGCGCGAGGGCGCGGGCCTCGCCTTGGTCTATGTCGGCGGTGAGTTTCGCCAGCGGTGAGTCAGGTTCACGTTGGCAGGCTGCGCGGATTTTCCGGTCCACGGCCCAGCCGGAGCAGCGCTGCTCGACGATGACGCCGGACTTGTCCAGCCGCACGTGGCCGATCTCTGCCTCGCCCGGTTTCGCGCCGTGGTAGATGCGTCCGTCCACGACCAGCCCGCCGCCTACGCCGCTGCCGAGCGTGACGTAGAATACTGGATTGCGGCCCACGCCCGCGCCGCGCAACGCCTCGCCGAGCGCGGCGGTGTTCGCGTCGTTGTCCAAGGCCACGGGCAAGCCGGTGAGTCCGCACAGCCACTTGCCGAGGGGAAATTCCGACCAGCCTTCGATCTGGTGCGAGCAGCAGATTTGGCCCGTTGCCGAATCCACCGGGCCCCCGAAGCCCACGCCGACGGCAGCGGGCTGCGCCAGTTCCATCAGCTTGGGCAGCGCACCCTTGATCTGCTCGCGAATGCCCGCGCCGCCGCGTGCCCGGTCCACGGTGAACCGCTGGCGGGCAGTGATGCGCGCGTCCGCGTCGCCTGCGACGAGTTGCAGCTTGGTGCCGCCGATTTCGATGCCGAGGAAGGTGCGTTGCACGCGGGGATTTCAGCGGTGAGACGGGGCGATTGCACGGACAAAGTTCCTGCCCATTAATACCGCGAGTGGACTTGAGCGGAACGAGGCCAGCCTTGCAAGCATACCGGCTCGACTCACCCTGCTGAATTCGCCTTTGACCCGTCGCGTCGGCCTTTCTACGTTCGCACCATGCCCGTTGACTCAGCCCACGCCAGCACGCATCGCCACGCGTTCACTTCGCTGAACCCGCGTGTGCGCGAGGGACTGAATGTCGTCACCCGTCGCTCGATGTTGAAGGCCAGCCTCGCAGGCTTCGGCGGGCTGACCTTGCCGGACTTGCTGCGCGTCCGCGCTCAAGCCGCCGCCACGGGCCGCGCGATGGGCCGCAATAAGGCGGTGATTCTCCTGTGGATGGCCGGCGGTCCCAGCCACGTGGACATGTGGGACCCGAAGCCTGATGCGCCGCCCGGCTATCGTGGGCCGTTCAAGTCCATTCCCACGAAGCTCGCCGGCGTTCACCTCTGCGAGTATTTGCCCAAGCAGGCCGCGATGATGGACAAGCTCACCATCATCCGCTCGATGGATTGTCGCGGCAGCAATCACCAGCCGAACATGGTGATGCAGACGGCCAACGTCCTGGCCGAGCCGCGCACCAATCCCGAGGCCAAGATGTATCCCGGCTTCGCCTCCATCGTTGCGAAACATCGTGGGGCCAACGCGCCGGGGATGCCGCCTGCCGTGCATCTCAATGTCCGCGACCGCACGCACTTCGCCTGGTCCGGCTACCTCGGCCAGCGCTACAACCCCTTCATCGGCGACAACGTCAGCCAGCTTTTCCAACTCCCCGGCGAACTCACCATAGACCGCGTGCGCTCACGCCAGTCCCTTGCGCAGCAAATGGATGCGTTGCGCCGCGACGTGGACAACTCCGGTTCCCTCGAGGCCCTTGACCGTTTCGGCCAGCAAGCCTTTGACCTCGTCGCCGGCGGTCAAGCCCAAGCGGCCTTCGACCTCAGCCAAGAATCTCCGCGCATCGTCGAGCGTTACGGTGAGCATGATTGGGCGCGCAAGGCGCTGCTGGCCCGGCGGCTCGTCGAGCGCGGCGTGAGCTTCGTCACGCTGGACCTCAGTAATCACTCCGCCTCCGGCACGTGGGACACGCACGGCGACAACATCCCGCCCTACGGCGGCATCTGGAGCGGGTTGCGGCCGTTGCTGCCGGTCTTCGACCACCTCTTCAGCACGCTCGTGACCGATCTCGGCGAGCGCGGGATGCTCGATGACGTGCTGGTCATCGCGATGGGCGAGTTCGGACGTTCGCCGCAAATCGGCACGCAAGGCAGCACGGACGGCCGCAACCACTGGCCTTACGTCTCCAGCATCACGCTCGCGGGTGGCGGCTTCCGCCACGGCCAGGTCATCGGCTCGACGGATCGCGACGGCGGGCAAATCGCCTCCCGCGCGCTCACCCCCGGCGACTTGGCAGCGACGATCTTCCACCACATGGGCGTGCCCGTGGACGTGACCTACGAGGACCACCAACGGCGCCCGCGCTTCGTCGTGGAACACGGCGAGCCGATCCGGGAATTGGTCTGAGCCAAGGAAGCGGAGAGTTTGTCAGGAAAAAATAGAAGGCAGGAAAACGCGCGCAACGCATTTCCTGCCTTCCTGCTTTCCTTATCCAATTTGCTCGGCTGCTGTCAGTTCTTAGCTGCCGCCACCTCCAGCACTGTGTGCCAGATAAACTCGGTGAACTGGCTCAGGCCCTTGATGTTGATGCGTTCATCGTTGCCGTGCATGGCGGTGACTTCCTTGTCTCCATACACGGTGCCGACGCCGTAGGCTTGCACGCCTTTGGCACGGAGTTGGGCGGAGTCGGTCGCACCCACGACCATCAGCGGGATCGTAAGCGCGCCGGGAAACTGCCGCTTCTGCGCCTTTTCCAGCGCACCGAACATCTCGTTGTCGTGCCGTGACGGCGGGGCAGTGGGTCGGCCGCCCACTGGCGCGACGACTTCGATGAGCGGATCGTTGATCAGCTTGCGGAGTGCGTCGGCGAGGCGCTCCACGTCCTCGTCGGGCAGTGCGCGAACGTCGATCTGTGCGAGCGCGTCACCGGGGATGACGTTGATGCGGAAGCCGCCCTTGATGATGCTGGGCACGAGCGTGGTGCGGGTCATGGCGTAGTAGGTGCCGAAGTTAAACCGCAGTTTCTCCTGCGCCAGCGCGCCGACGGCGGGGTCTTCGAGATGCGTAAGGATGAAGGCTTCGGACGGGTTGCTGATGGTGGCGAGGCGTTTGAAGAATTCGCGCGTGGTGTCGTTGAGACGCATCGGGGCCTGCCACTCGCCGACCTTCGCGACGGCGGCGCAGAGGTGGACGATGGCGTTGTCCGGGCGCGGGCGCGAGGCGTGGCCGCTGGTGCCCTTGGCCGAGATGAGGAAGGGACGCGGCACTTTCTCCGTGGTTGCGACGCCGACGTAGGTGACCTTGCCGTTGACCTCGTGGATGCGGCCGCCTTCGTTTAGCGCGTATTCGCAGGCGATCTTGTCCCAGTGTTTGGCAACGAGGAAATCGATACCCACATGCGTGGTCCCTTCCTCGCCGGACTCGGCGACGAAGATAATGTCGCGGTCGAGCGGAACCTTGTGCCGGTGCAGGAGCAGGAAGATTTCGAGGAAGGCGGTGGTCATGCCCTTGTCGTCGAGCGCGCCGCGCCCGTAAACCCAGCCGTCCTTCACGATCCCGGCGAAGGGCTCGACGGTCCACTTCTCGCGCTCGACACCGACGACGTCCGTGTGGCCCATGAGCATGAGCGGCTTCTTTTTGCCGTTGCCTTTGAGCCGCGCGACGAGGCTGCCGCGGTCCTTTTCCAACGTGAGGATTTCGCTGGGGATGCCCTCGCGGTCGAGGATGGCTTTGAGGAACTGCGCGCCGCGCGTCTCGTTGCCGGGTGGGTTTACCGTGTCCACGCGGATGAAGGCGGAGAGGTTGGTGATGATTTCGTTGTGCGCGGCGGGAAAATCCGGCTGGGGCAGCGGAGCCGCAGTCAATCGGGCGAAGGAAGCAAGGGACAGCGCAAAGATTGAAAGCCGTTTCATAATTGGAACTGCGCGAGTGGTAACGCAGCCGGGCGGGCGCGGCAAGCGATTCGCTCGCACCGTGCAGCCGAGCCTTTCCATCACCCCGGTGCTTGCTAGTGTCGGGCATCGCATGAGCACCACTGCCTCCGAGATAGCCGCAACTGCCGCCGCGCCGACTCCTGCTCCATCCAGCCCGCGCCTCATGTCGCTCGATGCCCTGCGCGGGTTTGACATGTTCTGGATTCTCGGCGGCGACTTCGTCGTCACCACGGCGGGCAAGCTGTCCGGCGGCAACGACCAAGCCTGGACGCTATTCGGCTGGCTCGCGGGCCAGTTCCAGCACAAGGCTTGGGACGGCTTCGCGTTCTACGATCTCATCTTTCCGCTGTTCGTCTTCATCTCGGGCGTGTCGGTTGTCTGGTCGCTGACGAAGGAAACCGCGCAGCACGGACGCGCTGGCGCGCTGCGCCGCGTGCTGCGCCGCGCGGCGCTGCTGTTCGTGCTCGGGATCTTCTACTCCGGCGGCTTCCGCACCGAGTGGCCGGACATCCGGTTGCTCGGCGTGCTGCAACGCATCGCACTCGCCTACCTCGGCGCGGGGCTGGTCTTTTGTTTCGTTGGTGCGCGGGTGAAGGCGCTGGCCGGCATCGTCGCCGCCATCCTCGTCGGCTACTGGGCCTTGATGAACTTCGTGCCCATCCGCGACATCGCGTTGGACAAGACCAAGCTCGCCGAGCTCGCCGAGAAGTCCGGCGACGCGCGCGGAGCCCTCGCACTCAAATCCGAGACCAATCCCTCCGCGACGAAGAACAGCCCCGCGTGGCAGGCGGCCCAAGCGCATTTCGCCCAGACCACTGCCACCACGACCGGCCAGTTCGGCCCCGGCCACAACCTCGCGAACCACCTCGACTTCCAGTTTCTCCCGGGCCGCAAGTATGACCTCTTCTACGATCCCGAGGGCCTCCTCAGCACGCTGCCCGCCGTGGCCACCTGCCTGCTCGGCGTGCTCGCCGGCGTGTGGCTGCGACGCGAGGATTTCTGCGACAAGTGGAAGGTCATTTACCTCCTGAGCTTCGGCGCGCTCGCGGTCATCGCGGGCTTCGCGTGGGGCATGTCCTTTCCGGTCGTGAAGAAGATTTGGACCTCGAGCTTCGTGCTCGTGGCCGGTGGCTACAGCGCGATGCTGCTGGCCGCCTTCTATCAAGTGGTGGATGTCTGGCAGCGCCGCGAGTGGTGCCAACCCTTCGTCTGGATCGGCATGAACTCCATCACCATCTACGTGGCGAACAACCTTCTCCAGTTCCGCGCCGTGGCGACGCGCCTCGTGGGCGGCGACGTGAAGAAGTGGTTCGACACGACCGTGGCAGACGGCGTGGGCAACCTTGTCATTGCCATCGTGGGCTTCGCGCTCATCTTCGCCTTCGTGAACTTCCTCTACCGCCGGAAGATTTTCCTGCGGCTGTGAGTTTCAATCCGCATCCGCCACCGGCTCCAGCTTGGCGATCGCCGTCATGAGTTGGTTGGCGATGTCCTGGTAAATCTCCTTGAGGCGCGGTTTGGAACACGTCTTGGCCTCGGCCCGCAGCGTGGCGAAATCCATGGGCTGGCCATACTTCACCACCACCCGACGCGGGCGCGGAAAGGTTTTGCTCCGATTCCACGCGGCGAACGTGCCGAAGACCCGCACGGGCACCACGGGCGCGTCGGACTTGATGACGGTCAGGCCGATGCCGCTGCGCGCTGCCTGTAATTGCCCGTCCGGCGAACGCGTGCCTTCGGGGAAAAGGATCACCACGCCGCCCGCGTGCAAGCGGTCGAGAATGCCTTTCAACCCTGCCGCGCCCGCTCCATCGCGATCCACGGGCACGCAATTGAGCTGGCGCAAATACCAGCCGAAGGCTGGCGAACGGAAGAGCGATTCGCGCGCCAGATAATTGATCGGGCGCGGCACGCCGCTGCCGATCAACGGCGGGTCCAAAAAGCTCGCGTGGTTCGCCGCAATGATGACCGGGCCGTTGTGGGGAACGCGCTCCGGGTGCAACACCGTCCACCGATGCCACAGCGCGAAATACGCGCGGGAGGCCAGCCAGGTGAGACGATAGACGAGTTTCACGCCACGGGCTTGAGCGGCACGAGGCGGTTGGCCTTCCGCCGCGCGTTGATCTCTTCGAGCATGAGGTCGCAGGTCTCCTGCACGACCTGATGCGAGTTGTCGATGACCAGCGCCCCGAGTGAAGGCATCAGCGGCGAGTGCGCGCGCTGGCTGTCGCGCTTGTCACGGGCGTGCACGTCCTCCTGCACGCCGTCGCGCTCACGGCGGCGCTTGCGCACCTCGGGGCTGGCATCGAGGAAGAACTTGTAATCCGTCTCCGGAAAAACATTCGAGCCGATGTCGCGGCCCTCCATCACGCAACTGCCGAACTGAATGCACTCGCGCTGCTTGGCCTTCATCCAGTCACGGACAAACCGCACCTGCGCGACATGCGCGACGGCGGCACTGGCCTCGGCGGTGCGGATTTCCTTCTCGGGAAAGTAACCGTCCACCAGCAGGCGCACCTGGCCGTCCTGGACGACGAGCGAGGTCTTCCACTTGCGGCAGAGCGCGGCGACCTTTTTGTCGTCCGTGACATCCACTTTCATGCGGAGGCAATGCCACGCGAGCGTGCGATACATTGCGCCGGTGTCCACGGTGAGCAGGCCGAGCATCTGGGCGAGGCGGCGGGAAGTGACGCCCTTGCCGCTGGCGCTGGGCCCGTCGATGGCGATGACGAAGGGTTTAGTCAAAGTGAGGTTTTAGGTTGGAGGTTTCAGGTTTCAGATTGGGCGCCGGACGTTCGAGGGCGAAAGACGCGCGCGCTCCTCTCTGTGTCCTCTGTGACTCTGTGGTTCATCAATCCGCAAACAAATCCTCCAAGGTGAGTTTGCGGCCGGTGGCGGCGTCGCGGATTTCGGCGCCGAGGCCGTGCGGGGGCGGGGTGGCGAGCTTCTGGAAAAAGTTGGGGAAGGTCTTCTTCACGCAGACGGGATTCTTGATTTTGATGCCGGGCACTTTCAAGCCGAGAACCGCGAAGCACATCGCCATGCGGTGGTCGTCGTAGGTTTCGATTTCCGCGCCGTGGAGTGCGGAGGGGAAGACCGTGAGCGTGTCGCCCTCCTCGATGACCCTTGCGCCGCACTTGGTCAGCTCCGTCCGCAACGCGACGACGCGCTCGCACTCCTGCACGCGCAGGCGGCCGAGGTCGGTGAAGCGGATGCGCTCACTCCCAAGCGATGCAGTAACAATCGCCGTCATGATGCTGTCGCCCAAATCCTCACTTCGTGAAATCGCCTTAACTCCGTTCTGCGCGTAGTAGTCCTCCTTCCAGTCCCTTTGCTCCTGGTCCACCCGTTCACGCCAGCCTTCGCCGTAGCGCTCTGCCACCTCCTTCACCGCTGCGGTCATCTGTTCAGGAGACATGGAGTGGTAACTCGCAAGTTGCGGGATGTAGTCAGGGAAGCGCCCGTCAATCTGCCAATCCGAGTCCGGCCAATCCGAAACCGTGACCGTCGTTCCAGCGCCTAGTGCCACAGTCATGTTGCCAGTCGGCGCATCAAGATAGTGGGGTGCCAACGAAGACACCAAGCCCGCCGCCCAAAAGTAACTCCCGCTCGACGCGTCCGGTTCGATTTGAAACTCACCGCCCTTGGCCGGGAAGACCTTCACCAGTTCGCGGGTCATGTCCACGTAGGGCAGTTCGTCCTCGTTCGCGCCGGTGATTTCCACCTGCCACCCGCCCACGCCGCCCGCCAGCAGCAGCGCCGAGGCGAATTGCGAACTCTCCACCACACTGACCGAGCAGCGCTTCGATTCTGGATTCTGGATTCTGGATTCTGGATTCCCAAAAATCACGGCCGGCAATTTGTCGTTCGGCGAGTCCACGCGGTAGCCCAGCTCGCGCAGGGCGGCGAAGAGCGCGGCTTGCGGGCGCTCGTGCATCCGGGGCACGCCGCTGAGGCGATACACGCCGTCGCCGAGGCAGACCATCGCCGCGAGGAAGCGCGCCGCCGTGCCCGCGTTGCCGACGAACAGCTCCAGCGGCCGCTCCGCCGTGCCCGCGCGTGGGAGGCGTCCGCCCAGGCCGTCCACGGTGATGGTGCGGTTGCAGGACTCGGCGGGGTCGGGCTGCACGTCCACGGTGAAGCCGAGCGCGCGGAGGCAGTCGGTCATCACCTGCGTGTCCTCGCTCCAGAGCGCGCCGCGCAGCGTGGTGCGGCCATTGGCCAGCGCGGCGAGGATGAGCGCGCGGTTGGTGATGCTCTTGGAGCCGGGCACGGTGATCTCCGCGCGCACGGGGGCCGTGAGCGGGACAATCTCGATGAGCGGCGGCAAAGGCATGTGGAATGGCGAAGGGCGAATGTCGAGTGGCGAACTCCGCGCGGCGCAGAGTTTCAAGTCCAGCGGCGGAGCGTCAACTGTTTTGGCGGTCAGCACCGGGGAAACGCCTGCGGAGAGTCTCCACAAACACCGCATCCGCCCTTGTGCTCACCATCTCCAGCGGCGAGTAGCCGCGTTGCCACGCCCAACGCAGGGCGAGCGCGATCAGGATCCCGGTAATCAGCAGGTTCGGCCACGCATTCAGTGCCCATTGGCCGCTCCAGATCAGGCGTGGCTCCGGAGAAAAGGGGACGAGGTAAGGGATCGGCCACTGGTCGCCGTCCGGCCCGCGGGCGCCGACGATGTCGCACAGCAGGTGGAGGTGGAAACTCAGGAACACGAGCACCGCCGTCATGCCTTTGCGCTGCGCGAAGGCGGCGAACGCCACCGTCACCAGCAGACAGAAACCGAGATTGTGCCCCAACTCGTGGTGGTACTTGCCCCACCAGTCTGTCGCGCCGCGCGTGGCAAAATCCACGACGATGCCGAACCCATCGAGGTCCGGGATGATTCCCGCGATGCTGACGAGCATGCGCTCGCGCGGGTTGAGTTTCGCGGTGTGCGTCACCGCCCAGCCGGCAAGGAAGTGAGTGATGGGGCTCACGCGGTTGCCTCAGGATGTTTCATCCAAGCTTCAACCTCCCTGCGCGTCGGGATGCTCGCTTGCGCGCCGCGCCGCGTGACTGCGATGGCCGCTGCCGCGCAACCGAAGCGCGCCGCTTCACGCGGTCCTGCGCCTTCGACGAGCCGCGTGACAAACGCGCCGATGAACGTATCGCCCGCGCCGACGGTGTCCACCGCGTTGACCTTGAAGCCTGGCACGTGGCCGGTGAACTCCGGTGTGTCCAGCCACGCGCCGTTCGCGCCGAGGGTCACGAGCACGCGCGGACAGGCCGAACGCATCTTGATCGCGACGGCTGCTCCCGCGGCGCTCGCGGCATCGCGCACGTCGGATCCGCTGAGTTTGGCGGCTTCGTTTTCGTTCGGGATGATCCAGTCGCACAGGTGCAGCAGCGCGTCGCCGACGGGCGCGAAGGGAGCGGGGTTCAAAATGGCCGGCACGCGCGATTCACGGGCCAGACGCAAGGTGGCTTCGACGGAATCGAGCGGCGTCTCCAACTGCACGACTACGGCCTTGGACTGTGCAAACAAATCGCGGTGCGCCTGCACATCGGCGGGGGTAAGCGTGTCGTTTGCGCCGTTGGCTACGACAATTTGGTTTTGCCCCGTCGAATCGAGCACGATCATCGCCGTGCCACTCGCCACGTCCGCGCGTCGCGCCACGCCTCGTGTGCTGACGCCGACTTCTAGGAGGTTCGCCACCATTTCGTCGCCGAAGTCATCTTGCCCTACCGCGCCGATGATGGCGGCGGGCATGCCCATGCGGGCGACGGCGTAGGCTTGGTTCGCGCCCTTGCCACCGGGCGCGCGGCGGAAGTTCTTTCCCAGGATCGCCTCGCCGGGCGCAGGAAAACGCGGGGCCTCGATGAATAAATCCATGTTGAAACTGCCGACGACGGTAATCACGGCAGGAGTTTTAGCAGCGGCCGCAACGGTGGGCGAGTGGGGAAATGGTTCGTGCGCAGGAGAAAGCACCAAGCTCCAACACCGAGGTCGCGCTCGGTTTGTTGAGCCGGTGATTGGGAAAGTGGTGGCTCGATTCGCTCTGGGAATTTGGAGCTTGGGATTTGAGCTTTTGGGTTTTCGGAATTTCACCCCCTCCACTTGACAGATGCGGGCACGTGTGCGATTTGCTCCCTCGTCTGAAGTATGCAGCCGAAGTCGACGGCGTGCGGGGTAACAACCGCCGCCCAGGTCACTTCCAGGACCGAGCCCGTCAGCTAACCTCGCAGGCAATTGGAAGGGCGTTCCTCTAGGACCGCAGGTCGCGGCACCCACGAACTCCCCGTGTAGCAAACCCGCGTCGCGCTTGGGCGCGGCGGGGATTGGTGCGGCGTGCGCCTGCGAGCGGCGAAAGCTTTTCGTCGCAGCAGTTTCATATCCAGCCATCCCCGTCCGCTCCGGCGCGCCGCTCCAATGCAGTGTGTTCCTATGAAACGCATCGTAGTGTTTGTGACGGCTGCCGCCACGTTGTGGACGGCGGAGAACTGGTGGCTCAACGCGCGGCATGCCGACACGGCCACCGCGCTCGCGCTCGCGCAACTGTCCGGCGGCAATCCGCCCGCACTGGCGCTGCGAGAGTTCACCGCGACGAAGGACGTGCTGCACATCGCCGTTGGCGTGCTCACGCTGCTGCTCGCGTGGGCGTGCTTCGGCGCGTGGGCGAAGGCGGCCTGGGCGAAGGGCCGAGAGCGCTTCACGAAGGGCGCGACGATGCTCGCCTTGCTCGCGTTGCCGCTCTTGAGCATGGGCTGCGTGAAGCCCTACGACCGGCCGGAATACGTCGAGATCGACACGTCGGACACCGGCTTCCTCATCCCGCTCGAAGGTGAGACGACGGCGCAGACACGCTTCCAGAGCGAGGATTACCTCGCGCAGCGCAAGGTCGCGGCCAAGCGCGTGCAAATCACGCACCGTTGGTCTCAGGAAGGCCGCTACGAAACCGAAGGCCGCTGGATCCCCTCCGTGCGCCTCGTGAAGGTGAACCGTTCGCCCGTCACGCGCGAGTGGACAATGCCGCAAGGCCCGACGCACAACGGTTCCATCGCGCGCGGCCTGGTGGACAAGGCGATCTGGATCGAGAGCGCCGACAGCGTGGGCTTCAGCATGGGCTTCACCTGCACGGCGTTCATCGCGGAGGACGACGCGGCGAAGTTCCTCTACTGGTATCCCAGCGGCTCGCTCGCGAACGTCATGGACAGCGAAGTCCGCGGGCGCATCCAGCAAGTCGCCGCCGAGGTCGCCGCGAAGTATCCGCTCGACCAGTTGCGCGCACGGAAGCAGGAAATCGCCGACTCCGTGCGGCGCGACGTAACGAACTTCTTTTCGTTGCGCGGCGTCACGGTGACGACCGTCGGGATGTTCGGCGGCATGACCTACGAGAACCCGGCGATTCAAAAGGCGATTGACGAAACCTTCATCGCGCAACAGTTGAAGGTCGTGTCCGAGGCGAAGTTCGAGGCGCAGAAAAAAGAAAACGAGCGCATCGAACTCGAAGCCAACGCCACGGCCGAAAAAGCGCGTCGCGAAGCGATGGGCCTGGCGGACGCCCGCAAGACCGCTGCCTCGGGCGAGGCCGAGGCCATCCGCGAAGTCAGCCGCGCGCTCGCCGAGGCGCAACAGAACCCGCTGCTCCTGCAAATCAAGCAGCTCGAAATCGAGAAGGCGCGCGTCGAGCGCTGGGACGGAAAGTATCCGACGTGGTATTTCGGCGGCGGCGCGACTCCGCCGAGTTTGCTCGTGCAGACGCCGTTGCCCGGCGCGACGGGAATTCGGTAACCCTCTGGCCCGGCGGACTTCATCGTCCGCCGGGCCAGCCCTTTCATCGCATGAACTCACCGCTGCATTTTCAGGCTCCGTTGGCGAAGTCAGTGAAAGTGATTTCCACGACTGTCGTGGTGATTCTGTTGGCCGCGACTGTGGCTGGCTGCCTTGGGCTGCCCGCGCGCACACCGGCGTTTGTTCAGTGGTTTGCCGTTCTGCTCCCGCCGTTGATCTTGCTCGCTTCGCTGCCTTTCAAAGTGAGCGGCTACCTCGTCAGCGACCGCGAGTTGACCATTCTCCGGCTCGGCTGGTGCAACCGAATTCCGCTCACCGAGCTGGTCTCGGCCCGCGCCGATCCATCCGCGATGAACGGCTCGGTGCGGGTGTGCGGGAGTGGCGGGTTGTTTGGTTACTTCGGCTGGTTCTGGAACCGTCCGCTTGGAATTTATCGCGCTTATTGCACGGACTTGAGCCTCTGCGTGGTGGTCAAGCTTCGCACGCGCACCATTGTCCTCACGCCTGACTCACCGGCGAAGTTCGTCGCCGCATTGAACGCGCGGATCGAGCCGAGTGGCGGGGAAGGTAAAGCAACACGCCCTTGAAGGATGTCGCCACGATCGCGTCCATGTTTCGTTAATCGCCTGCGCACGTCGCTGTCCGCCGATGCAACGGTTGAAGCATTATGAAACTCAACTTCAGAACTGACCGGTGGCTGGCCGTCCTGGCGGCGGGAGGCCTCTCACTCACGGTGCGCGCCGCGACGCCCGAGGAGGGCATTGCCTTTTTCGAGAAGCGCGTTCGTCCCGTGCTCGTTGAGCATTGCTATGAATGCCACAGCGCCAGCGCGAAGAAGACCAAGGGCGGCCTGCGGCTCGACTCGCGCGAAGGCTGGGTCAAGGGTGGAGATTCCGGCACCGCCATTATTCCTGGCAAGCCCGACGACAGCCTGTTCATCAAGGGCATCCGCCACTGGGACAAGGAATTCAAAATGCCGCCCGAGAAACCGCTCTTGCCCGCGCAAGTGGCCGACCTCGTCGAGTGGGTGAAGCTCGGCGCGCCTGACCCGCGCACGAACGCGCCCGCGCTCGCCGCGACCTCGCCCGCGAAACCCACCTACGGCATCAGCCTCGAAGAAGGCCGCAAACACTGGGCCTATCAGCCGGTGAAGTCTGCACCGCTCCCGAAGCTCAAGGACAAAGCCTGGCCGCGCAACGAACTCGACCACTTCACGCTGGCCCGCATGGAGAAGGCTGGCGTCACGCCCGCGCCGGATGCCGATCCGCGCACGTTGATTCGCCGCCTTACCTTCGATCTCACCGGTCTGCCGCCGACGGCGGAGGAAACCGAAGCGTTCGTCAGCGCGTGTTCCCCAATCGGCAATCTGCAAACGGCAATGGCCAATGCCGTGGATCGTCTCCTCGCCTCGCCCCACTACGGCGAACGCTGGGGCCGCCACTGGCTCGACGTCGTGCGCTACGCCGACACCTGCGGCAACGCCTCGGACTATCCGGTGCCTCAGGCTTACAAGTATCGCAATTACGTCATCAAGTCCTTCAACGAGGACAAGCCCTTCGACCGTTTTATCCGCGAGCAACTTGCTGGCGACTTGCTCAATGCGAAACTCGAAACGCCGAACTCGGAACTCGTCGTTGCACCTGGCTATCTCGCGATCGCACGGCACTTCGGCGGCGGCAAGGGCGAACCGCACCTGACCATCGAAGACAGCATCGAGAACATGGGCCGCGCCTTCCTTGGCCTCTCGCTCAGTTGCGCCCGCTGTCACGACCACAAGTTCGACCCCATCGCGAGCACTGATTACTACGCGCTCTACGGCATCTTCAGCAGCACGACGTTTCCGCATCCCGGCAGCGAGGGCATGAACCGCCCGAAGGACCTCGTCGTGCTCGGCCCGAAGGCGGAAGTTGAGGCCGCGACGAAAGCGTGGAAGGAACAACTCGCCGCCCTCGATGCCGAGGTGAAGAAACTGGAAGCCGACAAGACGGCAGCCGACAAACTCACCGACGCGGCCGCCAAGAAGGCGAAGGTTGACGAACTCACCAAAGCCATCACCGCTGCCAAGGCCAAGCACAAGCAACTCAGCGAAACGGTCCCCTATGAACTGGCCTATGCCGTCGCCGACAGCAAGCCCGCCAACGCCCGCATCCACGTGCGCGGCGACCCCACGCGCCTCGGGGAAGAAGTCCCGCGCCGCTTCATCCAAGTGCTCGGCGGCCAGCCCTTGCCGAAAGACTGCGGCAACAGCGGCCGCCTCGACCTCGCGAACTGGATCGCCGACCCGGCCAACCCGCTCACCGCCCGCGTGTTGGTGAACCGGCTCTGGCAACACCACTTCGGTCGCGGACTCGTCACCACGCCCAATGACTTCGGCACGCGCGGCCAAGCCCCGACGCATCCCGAGCTGTTGGACTTCCTCGCGAAGAAGTTCATCGAGAGCGGCTGGTCCGTGAAGGCGATGCACCGGCTGATTTTGACCTCGCACACCTGGCAGCTCGCGAGCGGTCCTAATGCGAATCCCTTCTCCCCCGCCGGGGGCGAGGGGCGAGGGAGTTCGTTTTTTGGATTGTTCGGCAGATCAAAGCCCTCACCCGCTACAGCCTTCGCCGCGAACTCCACCAAAGACCCGAACAACACCCTTTGGTGGCGCGCCGAGCGCCGCCGCCTCGACGCCGAGTCCATCCGCGACGCGCTGCTCTTCGTCAGTGGCGACCTGGATGAAACGGTGGGCGGCGCGCATCCGTTTCCGCCGGTGCACACGTGGGGCTTCACGCAGCACAACCAGTTCTTCGCCAACTACGACAACCGCCAGCGCACGGTCTATCAGATGCAGCAGCGTTTACGGAAACACCCCTTCCTCGCGCTCTTCGACGGTGCGGACCCGAACTCCAGCACCGCCACGCGCGAGCCCAGCACCACGCCGCTACAGTCGCTCTTTATGATGAACGACAAGTTCGCGCACGAGCAGGCTACGAAGTTCGCCGCGCGCGTCCAGCAGGGCGAAGCCGACGAAGCCCGTCAAATCAATCGCGCCTTCCTCGCCCTCTACGCCCGCCCGCCGCAGCCGGACGAACTCGCACTGGCGACGGATTACCTCACACAATTCCGCGCCAAGCTTGCGGCGAAGAAGCTCCCCGCCGACCAAGCTTGGCCCAGCCTCAGCCGCGCGCTGCTGGGGGCGAACGAGTTTTTGTATCTAGATTGAGGATCGATGAGGCGCTCCTTCAAATACTCACTTCTAGGCGCGTTGTTCCTCGTCGTTGGCTTTATTGTCTACGCTTTGTTCATCTACCCCGCGATGTGGTATCCGCTCACAAGGCGAGAGTCGCTCAAAATCCTCACTCAGGCAAAAGGGACCAACGAGTTGGCTCAGTCGGTGGGACGCTACGGCTTGCTGTTGCAACTAACCAACGGTGGCTGGATTGCGATTCGCTACCACGACACGCACCACGGTATGGTTGCTTCGTGTGCTGTTGCAAGGGATAGCGAGGGAAACTGGTTCGAAAGTGATCGTCACTTCTGCGGTAGTCTGTCGTTCTGGCCGCACCTCAAGGAAACCGAGGCTGCTGAGAAAGAGATGCGAGAAAAATATCCCGAACTCTACACGAACAAAGTATCCCGCGCCGAGTCGGACAACGGCATCTTTCCGTCCTACCGCGAAATGATGGCCATTGAGGCTGCCACGAATATGGCAGCCGCGCGGGAGGCGCTTCGGGCAATCGGCTTCAAGCCGCTACCTAGATGATCAGCGTCTGATCAGGCATCAGAGCCCGGAATTGCTCTCCGTCCGCACGCCGCGCATGTGCCGGTGGCAGTTCACGCAACTGATGGTGAGCTGAAAATACGCGACGGACGCGGCATCCAGGTTTTCATCGCGGGCGGCCTTTTGCAGCGCCTCGGCGTGACGGCGGAACTCGGCGGTGTATTGCTTGTATTCGGGCGTCTGCCGCGCCTGCCAGCCGGCGGCCTGGCTCAACACCGCGAGCTTTTGCGCGTTGGCCGAGATGGCGGCGAAGTTTTCCACCGCGATGCCTTCAAGCACTTTCTGCGAGCTTTCCAGCTTGAGCTTCATGATCTCGCGCGGTGATTTTCGGGTCGTTCGGAGCGATGGTGGCCGCGACACCAGCCAGCAATGCAATGCTCAACAATCCGCACAGGGCAACTTTAGTTTTCATAAGACAACTCCGGCTGCGCGCCCGCAGGGCCGACCCACAGGCGCATTTCTTGCGGCCGCTACCGCCCGCTTAACTTACGCCGCAAAGCCGAAACGGAAGTGTTCTTCCTCGGGCTTGATGCCGAGGGAGGTGCACAAATGCCTTGAGGCCAGCACGCCCGCCGCCGTCTTGAGCATCTTGTCGGATTCGTGGCGCGGCAATGCCACGCCTTCATGGCGCAGGGCATGAAACCGATAGCCGTGTTCCAGCACATGCACGAGAAACTCCTCGGCGGCCACGGGGTCGTCGGTTTGGTAGTGGTTCACGTGCGCGTTGCGCCCGACGTACATCGCGTATTCGATGTGGTATTTCGCAAGCATAAGCCTGTTCAGTTAAGGTTCTTGGTGTCGCTGACTGACTGGTGCACCCGCTTCGCCCAGTCCCGGAAAATGTCGCGGGCCGCCGGCAGCGCTTCCGCCCGATCCAAATCCACCTTCACCGTATCCTGGCGCGGAAGCCTGGCTGGCAGCGGCCAGCGACCGTCTGACTTTACCTCGACTGGACGGAACCGGCTGTCCAGCCGCATCTCCATCTGCGCTCTGTCCTCGTCGTAGGTGGCATCGCCGGTGGCCAGCACCTCAACCGTTCCGCTGGGAGTCGCCAGCGTCTCCACGACTTCGCTGATGGAGAGGACTCGTCTCATACACCGCGACGATGCAGTCGTTTTGACTGCGCGGCTCACCGTGCCTTGCCCAAGCCTCGCCCAGACTTGCGAAGTCGTTCTCCCGTGGCTTGCCGCCGGCGCGTGAACGCCTACGCTCCGGGCAAAGTCTGTTCACCATGCACCGTCGCGCTGCCCTCCTGCTGTTCTTCGCCGCCTTCGCACTTCCTTGCCCAGCCGCCATCAGCCACGGCTTCCGCGTGCCGGAGGGATTCGAGGTTTCGCTCTACGCCGGTGACGACCTCGCGCACGACATCTTCTCGATGACCACGGACTCAAAGGGCCGCATCGTCGTCGCGGGCAAGGACTACGTGAAAATACTTCACGACACCGACGGCGACGGGAAGGCCGACAAGGCCACGCTCTTCGTGAAGGCCAGCAAGACCGGTGCGCACGGAATGTATTTCGACGGCAACGACCTCATCATGAACGGCGACGGCGGCATCCGGCGCTGGCACGACACGGACGGTGTCGGCGTGGCCGATGGTGAACCGGAGTTCTGGCTCCGCACCGAACGCGACGGCGAGCACTCCGCCAACGGCATCGTGAAAGGCCCGGACGGCTGGTTCTACATGATCTGCGGCAACGACTCGGGCATCTCCAGCGAACACGCGAAGCTCCCCGGTTCGCCCGTCAAGCAGGTCAACGCCGGTGCGCTCGTCCGCATTTCGCCCGACGGCAAGACCAGCGAAGTCCTCGCGCATGGCTTCCGCAATCCCTACGACATTGACTTCCATCCCTTCGGCCAAGTCTTCACCTACGACGCCGACGGCGAGCGCGATCACCATCTGCCGTGGTATTCTGGCACGCGCATCTTCGACATCGCCACCGGCGCGCATCACGGCTGGGTGCTCAAGGGTTGGGGTCACGCTTGGAATCGTCCCGCCGCGTGGCCGGACAACACTGAGCGCCTCTGGGAAGTCGGCCGCGGCTCGCCCACCGGCGTCTTCGTCTATCGCCACCGCGCCTTTCCCACGCGCTACCGCGACGGCCTCTTCGCCGTCTGCTGGACCTTCGGCCGCATCTACTTCTTCCCGCTCACGCGGCGCGGCAGCACGTTCGACACGCAGATGGAAATCTTCATGGAGACGGCGGGCGACACCGGCTTCGCGCCCGTGGACGCCGTGGTCGGACCCGACGGTGATGTCTTCGTGGCCATCGGCGGACGTGGGACGATTGGGAGTGTTTTCCGTGTGCATTACACGGGCAAGCTACCTGTAGAGAAGCCCGTCACCGATCCAGTGCGTCAAGTTCTCACCGCCCCACAACCGCTCGCCAGTTGGTCGCGCGCTAAGTGGGTGCCGCTCGCGAAGGAGCTTGGTCAAGCTGCCTTCGAGGAAGCTGCGCTGAACGGAAAGCTACCGCTCGTTGAGCGTATCCGCGCCGTGGAAGTGCTGGTGGAACTCTTCGCCGGTGTCTCACCCGAACTTGGCCGCAAGCTGGCCGCGACCAACGAACCCGAACTCATCGCCCGTGTCGCGTGGGCACTCGCTCGCAGCACCGATGCGAACCTGGCTGTCAAACTCCTTGCCGACCTCACTCATCGCGATGACCCGCGCATCGCCCGCGCTGCGTGGGAAGCGCTCATCTCAAGGACACCGTCAGCCGAAGCCACGCCTGATTGGTTTCGAGGCTTGAACTCTGACGACCGCCGCGTTCGCGCTGCCACCGCGCTTGCCGCGAGGGCGATCGGAAAAGACTCGTTTGCTACCACCCCAATTCCACGCCAGCTCACCGAGCGTCAGCGCCTTGGCATCTTGCGCATCTACGGACCCGAGCGAGCGGACGACCCAAATTGGCAGGCCCACTATTTCAACAACGCCGCCTTCGTCGCCGCCACGTCGCGCGATCCGGTCACGCGACTCGATGCCGTGCGCCTGCTCCAGCTCGGCCTTGGCGACGTGAAGCTGGTGCAGGACAAGCCCGACACCTACGACGGCTTCGTCGCCAGTAAGACCGAGGACATCCCCACGCCGCTCCGCCAGCACGTCGTCGAGCGCCTCGCGCCCGCTTTCCCGTCGGGCGAGGCGGATCTCGACCGCGAGCTGGGCCGCCTGCTCGCGATGCTGTCCGCCGAAGCGCCGGGCTTGCTCGAACGCGTAACCGCGAAACTCACCGACCGCAGTCCCGTTGAGGATGACATCCACTTCCTCATGGTCGCCGCTCGCTTGCCCACGCCCCGAAACGCAGAAACCACCGCGCGAATTGCCCACGCCGTTGCCGGACTGCACCACAAGATGAACGCGGACAAGAAGGAGCCGAGCACCTACTGGCCCGCACGGGTGGCGAACCTTTTTAGCCGCCTGTTGGAGCGCGACGAAAAGCTCGACGCTGCGTTGGTAGCGTCGCCGAATTTCGGCCTGCCGGACCACGCGCTCTTCGCGCAGCGCTTCGAGAAGTCAGTCCAGCCAGAAGCCGCACGCAAGCTGCTAACCGCGCGCAACTGGAACAGCGAACAAGTTGCATTCCTGGCCGTTCTGTCTGATGCCGAGTTGTTCCCAGTGCTGCGTCAGCAATGGCCACAAAGCAGGCTACAAGACGCCATCGCGCGCGTGCTCGCCCGCAACCCCCAAGTTGAGGACCGCGACCGCTTCGTCGCCGCGCTCGGCTCTTTCCAGCCCGCCGTGGTGGAACTCGCCGCGAAGTCACTGCTCAAACTTCAGGGCGACGCTTCGCCGAAGGAGCTTGCCGCCGCGCTGACTTCACTCCGCCGCCATTGCGCTGCCCCAAAGGAAAAAGCGGCGCGCCTAGCGCTCTCCGACCTGCTGACAAAATGGAGCGGACAGTCGGTCGCGCTCACGGAGACCGGCGATTTACTGAAAGCCTACGCGCCGTGGTTTGAGTGGTTCGCTAAGACGCATCCGGCAGCGGCCAAAGAACTCAGCGGAGACGAAGACACGGCGGCGTTTCTCAAGCGCCTGCCGGCCATCGCGTGGGACGCAGGCGACGCGAAGCGCGGACAGAAGCTCTACGAAGAACGCATGTGCCACCGCTGTCATTCCACCAGCACGCGCATCGGTCCGGACCTGACGGGCGTGGCGAGCCGGTTGTCGCGCGAGGACTTGTTCATCGCCATCCTCGACCCGAGCCGCGACATCTCGCCGGCCTACGTGGCAAAACTCTTCACCACCAAGTCCGGCGCGACCTACACCGGTTTCCTCGTCTACGACGCGCCCACCGCACGCCTCATCCAGACCGGCCCGGACACGACGGTGCGGCTCACAGGCGACGAAGTCATCAGCGTAACGGACTCGCGCGTGTCGCTGATGCCGACGGGCTTGCTGGCGGGGCTGAAGGATGCCGAGGTGGCTGACTTCTATGCGTTCCTGAAGACGCTGAAGAAGTAGAGCGGTGGGTGGGGCGGGCTGTCCTCAGCCCGCCGCCTAATACTCGGAGACTTCGGAACCTCGGCGGCGCGGTGAGGACACCGCGCCCTACCAGCCCTTGGCCCAAGGGCCACACCTCGAACTCAGATGGCTTTTGGACTTTCTACTCCTGTGGGGAGAGGATGAATTCACTCAGAGCTTCGCCATTGCACTGTCCAGCGCGGCGTAAAGCTGGTTCATCGTCGCGGGCGTTTCGTCGCCCATGTTGGAGAGG
Source organism: Pseudomonadota bacterium (assembly GCA_009922615.1). Classification (GTDB taxonomy): domain Bacteria; phylum Verrucomicrobiota; class Verrucomicrobiia; order Limisphaerales; family SXTU01; genus SXTU01. Next base: position 27,326 of record RFVF01000029.1, on the reverse strand, counting down.
CGGAAGGTGGTGCCTTTGATTTTCCCGTAGCCGCCGTCGATGAGGAAGCCCTGCTCCTTCACGAACTTCTGGAGCTTCGCGGCGTCAACCACACGTCCGCCGGGCTTTGCGCCGTTGTTCACGCAGGTGAGTGTGATGGACTCGAAGCCGGCCTCGGGGAAGAGCGTAAAGCCGTGCTTGGCCGCCCAGTCGCGGGTCATCTGGTTGGTCTGCTTGTGTCGGGCGTAACGGGCTTCCAAGCCCTCGGCGAAGAACTCGTCCAGCTTGCTCGCGAGCGCGTAGGTGTGCGAGATGCTCGGCGTGCTGGGCGTCATGTTCTCCTTCGCGTTCTTGTCGAACTCGATGAAGTCGAAGTAGTAGCCACGGTCCTTGGCGGTTGCGGCCTTCGCCAGCGCAGCGGGCGAGCAGGTGAAGACCGTGAGGCCGGGCGGCAGGGCGAAGGCTTTTTGCGTGCCGGCGAGCAGCACGTCAATGCCCAGCGTGTCGAAGTTCAGCGGCACGGCGGTCATGGAGCTGACGGCGTCCACGATGAACATCACGTCGGGATACTTGGCCTTGAGCGCGGCGATTTCCGCGACCGGCGACATGGTGCCGGTGCTGGTCTCGTTGTGGATGAGCGTGAGCGAGTCGAACTGGCCGGTGGCGAGCTTCGCGTCAATGGCCTCGGCGCGGATGGGCGAGCCCCATGGGACTTGGAGGCCCTCGGCGTCCTTGCCGCAGCGCTTGGCCACGTCGAGCCACTTGTCGGAGAACGCGCCCTTCATGCAGCAGAGGACCTTTTTCTGCGTCAGGTTGCGGAGCGCGCCTTCCATCACGCCCCAGGCGCTGGAGGTGGAGAGATAGACAAGCTGCTTGGTGCCGAGGAGCGCCTGGAGCTGCGGCTGGATCTTTGCGACGAGGTCTTTGTAGCCCTGGCCGCGGTGGCCGATCATCGGCGAGCAGAATGCCTTGAAGGTTTTCTCGCTGACTTCGACCGGACCCGGGATGTGGAGTTTGACGTGCGCCATAAAACAGGCGGCGAAAATTTCACAGGCGCGGCGGCGAGGCAAGGAATCTTCCCACGGAAAGCCAAATTGAGCTGCCGCTAGTGGTGCCGTTTATCAGGGCAGCGCGAGCGCGGGGGTCGCGGGTTTCGTGAGCGGCAAGGGCAGGATGTCATCCGCCCGGCTGCGCCGCACGCCGCTGGTGACGACCACCTCTCCGTTGTCGTCGGTCTTCAATCCGGGACGCAGGCCGGTCGGCTCGTAGGATTCGCGCACGAGGAGATCGCCGCGCGGGCTGATCACGGTGTGGGTGAAGGTGCGAAAATCGCTTTGATGCAGGAGGTGCCAGTTGCTGAGGCGGTCGAGTTTCGTCGGCGGAGTGTCGTTGCCGGACACGCGGCCGATTTTGGTCAGCCGAAAGATCGTTTCCTCGGAAGCGTCAGTCACGCACGCATAAAGGCGGATTTCGCTGGGGGTGGTGAGGGTCAAACGCAGGAGGGAAAACTTCCTGATCTCCGGGGCTGACTCACTTTCGGAGGCGCGCATGCCGAATTCCTGCTCGGCGATCTTGAACCCGGGCGTCAACTCAATGATAAACGACTCGGCTTGCACTGGCACGGCCGCGCCTTCGTGCATCAGCGCGGCGGTGATTTTGTAGCGGCCCGGACGGGTCAGCGCAAAGCACGGCATGAGGTCCACTTGCATTTTCGCCTGGGCAGTGTGCTCAATCGTGAACGCCTCGTTGACGACCACCGGTTTGACCCGGCCCACGGGCACGCCTTCGCCGTTGGCCTTGGTCTGGTTCCACACCGTGAAGTCCAGCCAATGCTCCTCGGGCTTGAAGCTCAATGGCCGGCCCGAGTTATTACGGATCGAGAGTTCCACCAGCACGGATTCACCCGGTAAAAAAAGTTTCTGCTGCACGGTGGTTGTGAACTGGACGGAGCTCCGAGCGGGCTTGAGCGCGAAGGGTGCGGCAGCGCTGGCCGACCAGACCGCGAGCCAGATCAAACTCAGAGCAAGCGAGAAACGCATGGTCGCAGTCTAGGCTTTCGCGCCCCGGAGGCAAGCCGGGGTTTGCGCCGGGCGCGGCGGCAGATTGCGCTCAAAAATGACTTTGTTGCGCGGTGTCATTCCGCCACGCTCTGGCGCTATGAATTTGTTGCCGTTCGCGAACCTGCCCACTCACGCCCCGCGCCGCTTCGTGCCCGCCCAGATTGATCTTGGGGACTGGAGCCGGATCGCGCCCTTGTTCGATCAACTCGACGCCCGGGCTTCGCAGTGCCAGACGTTGGCGGAGTTCGAGCGCTGGATTCTTGATCAGGGTGAGCTTTTCGCCGCGCTCGACCAGGAAGGCAGCCAGCGCTACATCGCGATGACCTGCCACACGGACAGTCCCGAGGCGGAGCAGGCTTACTTGCACTTCGTCGAGAAGGTCGAGCCGGAGCTGAAACCCCGGCAGTTCAACCTCGCCAAGTTGTTCCTTGCGCACCCGCTGCGCCGCCAGCTCGACAAGCATCGCTACGAGGTTTTTGACCGTGACACCGCGCTGCTCGTCGAACTTTTCCGCGAGGAAAACGTGCCGTTGCAGACCGAAGAGGCCAAGCTCGGGCAGCAATATCAAAAGCTCACCGGCTCGCTCACGGTGAACTTCCGGGGCGAGGAGAAAACGCTCGTGCAGATGGGCCGCTACCTCGAAGAGCCGGACCGCGCGCTCCGCGAAGAAGCGTGGCGACTCGTCGCCCAGCGCCGCCTGCAAGTCGCCGATCAAATCGAGGAAAACTTCGAGGCGCTGCTCAAGCTCCGCGAGCAGATCGCCCGCAACGCCGGCTTTCCGAACTACCTCGCCTACGCGTTCCGCGCCAAAGGCCGCTTCGACTACACGGCGGAAGACTGCCGGAAGTTTCACGCCGCCGTGGACACGGAGTTCATGCCGGTCGTGCGGCAGTTGCAGGCCGAGCGCAAGCGCCTGCTCGGCGTGGACGCGTTGCGCCCGTGGGACACCGCCGTGGACCCGCTGAACCGCGCGCCGCTGCGGCCCTTCACGGACGTGGACGAGATGGTCACGCGCACGCAGCGCGTGTTCGACCACGTGGATGCGGAACTGGCCGGCGGCTTCGCGCAGATGCGCGATTTGAAGTTGCTCGACCTCGCCAACCGCAAGGGCAAAGCCCCCGGCGGCTATCAATCCACGCTCGCCGAGGCGCGGCTGCCGTTCATCTTCATGAACTCCGTCGGCGTGCAGCGCGACGTGGAAACGATGCTGCACGAGGCCGGCCACGCCTTCCACACGCTCGCAGCGAAGAGCGAAGACCTCTACGCCTACCGCAGCGCGCCGATTGAATTCTGCGAAGTTGCCTCGATGGCGATGGAACTCCTCGGCAACCAGCACCTCGAAGAATTTTACGCGCCCGCCGAGGCCAACCGCGCGCGCAAGACGCACCTCGAAGGCATCATCGGCTTCTTTCCGTGGATGGCCACCGTGGATGCGTTTCAGCACTGGATTTACTCGCGTCCCGGCCACACGCGCGCCGAGCGCACTGCCGCGTGGCTCGCGCTGATGGACCGCTTCGGCGGCGACGTGAACTGGTCCGGCCACGAGTCCGCGCGGGCAAACCTCTGGCACCGCCAGCTCCACATCTTCCTGCACCCGTTTTACTACGTGGAATACGGCATCGCACAGCTCGGCGCGCTGCAAGTCTGGGTCAACTCGCATCGTGACCCGGCGAAGGCGCTGCGCGACTACAAGGCCGGCCTCGCGCTCGGCGGCTCGCGTCCGCTGCCGGAACTTTTCGCCGCCGCCGGCTGCCGCTTCGACTTCAGCGCGGAGACCGTGCGCCCGCTCGTCGCGCTCACGCGCAGCGAGCTGGCAAAGTTGCAGTGAACGGGCCAGGCGCTTGCCTCGATTGCTACGCAGGCGTAGCGTCGCCCTGATGCCGCGCACTTTCCCCATTTGGATCGCGCTGTTGATCGGGCTGGGCAGCTCGTTGACGGCGCGGGCTCAAGTCCGCGTGCTGGACGCGGCGCGTTATCATCTCGGCACGGAAGGTTTTCCCGAGTGGGAGGAGTTCGCCGGCAAGAAACCGCACGGCCGCAAATTGGAGATCATCTTCGCCGCGTCGCGCAACGACACTGAGCAGACGCTCCTGCTCCGCCAGCGCGACGTGAAGCAGACCTGGCAAGTGCAGCTCAACGGCCGTCGGCTCGGCTCGCTGGTCGCGCAGGAAACGTCGCTCGTCCACGCGCTCGCCGTGCCGCCGGGTGCGTTGCGCGACGGGACAAACACGCTGGCCGTCCTGCCGCCAACGGCAGTGGATGACATCGTCGTGGGCGACTTCCGGCTGGTGCCCACGCCGCTGCGGGCGACGCTTGGTGGAGCCTTCCTCCAACTCTCGGTCAGCGATGCTGCGCGGGAGGACGCGCCGCCCATTCCCTGCCGCATCACGATTGTGGACGAATTTGGTGAACTCGCCGCTCTGCTGCCGAACACCACCAACGAAACCCAGACCGCCGTCCGCCCCGGGGTGGTTTATACCGCGAATGGCCTGGCACGCATCGGACTTTTGCCCGGCACTTACACCGTCTTTGCGTCGCGCGGCTTCGAGTATTCCGTGGCCACACAGTCGGTGACGGTTGTCGCCAATGAAACGAAGGCCCTGGCCTTGGCCATCTGTCGCGCGGTGCCGACGACTGGCTGGGTCGCCGCCGACACGCACATCCACACGTTCACGCACAGCAGACACGGCGACGCGACCGAGGACGAGCGGATTTTGACCATCGCTGGCGAAGGTATCGAACTCGCCGTTGCCACCGACCACAATCACCATGCCGACTACGGCGACGCGATGGCGCGCACGTTGACAAGCGCGCACTTCACCTCCGTCATCGGCAACGAAGTCACGACGAAGGCCGGGCATTTCAACGCGTTTCCCATCCGACCCGGCAGCGACGTCGTCGATGCGAACGTGACGAACTGGAACGCGCTGCTGCCCGCCATCCGAGCCACGCCGGGCGTGCAAGTCATCACGCTGAACCACCCGCGCGATTTGCACAGCGGGTTCGTCCCGCTGGGCCCGGCGAACTTCAACGCAGTCTCCGGGACCGCCCTGCGCGGGCAGGAATTTGCGTTCGACGGATTGGAAGTCATCACCTCCGCCGCGATGCAGTCTGACATCATGCTGCTCTTCCGCGATTGGTTCGCGCTGCTGAACCACGGCCATCGCATCACGGCGCTGGGTTCCAGCGATTCGCATGACGTAAGCCGCTTCATTCTCGGCCAGGGCCGGACTTACGTGAAATGCGCGGACACGAACGTCGCCGCCCTCGATGTCGCAGAAGCCTGCCGCAGCCTGCGCGAGGGCCGCGCGCTGGTGAGCTTCGGGCTGCTGGCGGATCTCGTCGTGGACGGCCGCTTCGGTGTTGGCGAACTTGCGACGCACGTGCATCGCGGAGCCACGGCGGTTGTGACCGTGCTTGGCCCCGCTTGGGTGCAGGCGGACCGCGTGGAGTTAATCGCCAACGGCATCAAGGTGGCCGAGCAGCGCATTGCGCCGAACGCAGGGGTGATAAAAGCCCGCGTGCCGTTCAAGCTCCCGCGCTTCAAGCACGATGTGCATCTCGTCGCCATCGCGAGCGGGCCGGGCGTGACCGCGCCGTTTGGGGAGACGCCGCGACCGTATCAGCCGACTTCCAAGCGTTTCACACCGCGCGTCCTTGGCGCAACCAACCCGGTGTGGGTGGATGCGGATGGCGACGGAAAGTTCACCTCCGCCCGGGCCTACGCGGAGCAGTTGGTGAAACGTCACGGCACCGACGCCACGAAGTTGTTCCCGGCACTGGCTGATTACGACGAATCGGTCGCCGTCCAGGCGATGAGCCTCTGTCACGCAGCGGGGAAAGATCTGCGGTCCTTGGAATTCAAGAAGGCAATGCGCACCGCCACTTCCGCCGTGCAACATGCACTGGTGAACTACGCGGGGACGGTGGAGTGAAAATCCTGAAATCCAGCACGACCGATCATTGCAAGGTCCAATTATCGTCAATATTAACGGCCCCGCTGACGATTGCTCCGTAGGTGACGGGACTTGAAGTGGGAAGCATCTCGGTGTGCCCGTCCAAGAAAGTGGTCGTGGTTTTCTTCTCGTGCAGAAATCCGATGTTGGGAGCCTGCCAGTATGGGTTGTAATTGTTGGAGTCGGTTGCATCACCTCCAGTGAAAGTTGCAACCGATGTGCCCGGGCTGTTGCCATAGGGCCGCCAGATATCGCGTGTATCAAAGGAAAACACCTTGATTACAGGATTATTGACTCCGGTGAGTCGGACAGCTGAGTGGGTGGTTCCATTGAATCGGTAGTTGGCTATGGGACCTAATCCGTAGCAGCCCAAGTAGGGGTTGACGCGATACCGTTGATTTTGCACGAATTTGAACTGGCCCCAGGTGTAGCTGACGTTCGGCGCGGCATTGTTGACATCATGTGGTGATGCCGGGCAGTCGAAATTGTTGTTATTGTTCTCGCCGGCTACCGTGGTGGGAGTTGCCAAGTAGGGTGAAAGGAGTGAGCCGGCACCGCAGGCATTATAGTAAGGAGGGGAGGTGCTGGGAGCTCCATAGATGTCGGCATGTGCCCAAGAAAATACGAGGCGATCATCCTGGTCTCCTGCATACAGTTGAATGCTCACCCCCCATTGTTTGAGGTTGTTGCTGCAGACGGAACCTTTCGCCTTCTTCTTGGCGTTGGCCAATGCGGGCAGCAGGAGTCCGGCCAGGATCGCGATAATGGCGATGACAACCAAAAGTTCGATCAGAGTGAATCCCTTCCGCCGCAGTTTTGGGGTGTGGCCTGTCTTCATTGCTGGGTAATGCCAACAGTGGACTTCGGTTTTCCACCGAAACTTCAAACCGTTTTCCCGCACTGACCGGGCTTGAAACGCGACGAGGCCGGCAATGTTGTGCCGGCCTCGAGTAGAATCGAGTTTTGGGGCTGGGTGGATGGCTTACATGTTGGTGATCATATTGTCGCCGAACGCGGAGCACTTGATCTCGGTCGCGCCTTCCATCAGGCGGGCGAAGTCGTAGGTGACGCGCTTGCTGGCGATCGCGCCATTGAGGCCCTTGAGGATGAGGTCGGCGGCTTCCACCCAGCCGAGGTGGCGCAGCATCATCTCGCCGGAGAGCACGACGGAGCCAGGGTTGACCTGGTCCTTGCCCGCATACTTCGGCGCGGTGCCGTGCGTGGCCTCGAAGATCGCGTGGCCGGTGACGTAGTTAATGTTGCCGCCGGGCGCGATGCCGATGCCGCCGACCTGCGCTGCGAGTGCGTCGCTGAGGTAATCGCCGTTCAGGTTCAGCGTGGCGATCACATCAAAGTCCGTCGGGCGCGTGAGCACTTGTTGCAAGGCGATGTCGGCGATGGCGTCCTTGATGAGGAGTGCGCCGCCGGCGAGCGCGGCCTTCTGCTCGGCGTTGGCGGCTTCCTCGCCCTTTTCCTTCTTGGTCTTTTCCCACTTGGCCCAGGTGTAAACCTTGTCGCCGTAAATGCGTTCAGCCGCGCCGTAAGCCCAGTCGCGGAAGGCGCCCTCGGTGAACTTCATGATGTTGCCCTTGTGGACAATCGTGACGCTCTTGCGCTTGAAGCGCAGCGCGTAGTCCACGGCGGCCTTCATCAGGCGGATGGTGCCCATCGCCGAGACAGGCTTGATGCCGATGCCGACGCAGACCTCCGCGCTCTTCGGCGTGTGGTCCGGCGCGGCGAGCTTCATATAATCAATACCCGCCTGCTGCGTGCCGAAGCGGATTTTTTTGAAGTCTTTCGGGAATTCCTTCGCGATGAAGTCCAACACCTTCTGCGCCTCGGGCGTGCCGCCGGCGAACTCGATGCCCGCGTAGATGTCCTCGGTGTTCTCGCGGAAGATGACCATGTCCACGGCCTCGGGACGCTTCACGGGCGAAGGAACTCCGGTGAAATACTGGACGGGACGCAGGCAGACGTAGAGATCGAGCATCTGGCGCAAAGCGACGTTGAGCGAGCGGATGCCGCCGCCAATTGGCGTGGTGAGCGGGCCCTTGATGCCCACGAGAAATTCACGGAAAGCTTCGACGGTGTCATCGGGCAGCCAGTTGTTGAACTTCTTGAAACTCTCCTCACCGGCGAAGACTTCCATCCACGCGATCTTGCGCTGACCTCCATAGGCTTTTTCCACGGCGGCATCCATCACACGCACGCTCGCGGCCCAGATGTCCGGCCCCGTGCCGTCACCACGGATGAAGGGGATGATCGGGTTGTTGGGGACGACAAGTTTGCCGTTGGCGATGGTGATCTTGCCGCCGGCGGGAACGGTGCACGTGGTATAGGCCATAAATTGGTTTCGAGTTCTGAGTTCGGCTTTTTGCGTTTGGGCTGCGCGACGGGCCGCGCAAAGAGGACGTTTTGTAACGGACCTGCCACGACGCCGCAAGCGGTTTGGTGGCTGGCCTGGCTTACTCGCGGGCCTGACTGTCGATGAGGATGGTCACCGGGCCGTCGTTCACCAGCGCCACCTGCATGTCCGCGCCGAACTCGCCGGTGGCGACGGGCCTTCCAAGTTCCAGTCCGAGCCGGGTGAGGAACGCTTCGTAGCGCGGGATGGCGGCTCCGGGTTTCGCTGAACGAAGATACGAGGGGCGGTTGCCCTTCTTGGTGCTGGCGAAGAGGGTGAACTGGCTGACCACCAAAATCTCCCCGCCAACATCGTGCACCGAGCGGTTCATCAGCCCCGCATCGTCCGCAAAGATGCGCAATCGCACGATCTTTCCGGAGAGCCATTCGATGTCCTCCGGCGTGTCGGCGTCTTCCACGGCCACCAGCACCAGCAAGCCGTGTCCGATGGCTCCGCGCACTTGTCCGCCGATGGTGACGCTGGCTTGGGCAACCCGCTGGATGACGGCGCGCATGGTGTCACTTCACCAGCCGATACCAGTTGTCGCGCTGGCGGGGCGTGAAGCCGAGGTCGGTGATGAGGCGTTGCATGTCGGCGACACTCATGCGGTGCGTGGTGCCGGCGGCGCTCACGACGTTTTCCTCGATCATGATGCTGCCGAGGTCGTTCGCGCCGTAACGCAGCGCGAGTTGGCCAATCTCCTGGCCTTGCGTGACCCAGGAGCTTTGCACGCTGGGCAGGTTGTCGAGGTAGATGCGGCTCAGGGCTTGCGTGCGCAAATACTCGTGTGCGCCGACGGTGGGGGTTTTCAAGACCGCGTTCTCCGGCTGGAAGGTCCAGCAAATGAAGGCGGTGAACGCGCCGCCGTTCAACGCGCCGGTTTCCAAGGCGTGGGCGTAGGCGATGGATTGTTCAAGCGGTGAACGGGCTGCTGCCCAATTCCGAATTCCGAATTCCGAATTCCGAATTCGAGCCAGCGAGTGGTCCTGCTGCGCGCGGACGACTTCGAGGTGCTCGATGCGATCCTCCACCGTCTCCACGTGGCCGAACATCATCGTGATGCTGCTGGCGAGGCCGAGGCGGTGCGCGGCGTCCATCACGCCCATCCATTCGCTCGCGTTGGCTTTCAGCGGGGCGATGCGGTTGCGCACGCGGTCCACGAGGATTTCTCCGCCTCCACCAGGCACGGAACCCAACCCGGCGGCGACGAAGTCCTTGAGGATTTGCTCGACCGGCTCCTTGAAAAACTCGGAGAAGGCGACCATCTCGCTGGGGCTGAAACCGTGGACGTTGAAGCCGGGAAACTTGTCGCGGATGTGCGCGAGCAAATCGAGATACCACTGCTTGGTCAGCTTCGGGTGGTGGCCGCCCTGCATGAGGATCTGGTTCCCGCCCAGCGCGACCGTCTCCTCGATTTTCTTGTCCATCTCAGCGTGCGAGATGACATAGGAATCGAGGTCCTTCTCTGAACGCCAGAACGCGCAGAACTTGCAATAGACGTTGCAGACGTTCGTGTAGTTGACGTTGCGGTCCACGATGTAGGTGACCGTGTCCGCGCCGCGCCCGCCATGCGCGGCGGCGCGGTGAAGCTGGCGGCGTCGGTCGGCCAGCGCACCCAACTCCTCCAGCGGCAGCGCGTAGAGGCGCAGCGCCTCGGCGCGGTCAATGCGCCCGCCGTCCCAGACTTTTTGGAGCAACTCGTCGAGTGACGCGTCGTGAATCACGAGGGAAGTCTAGCACTGGCCTGCAAGCGAACAACCCCGGATCGCCTCCGGTTCCGCCTGCGTGGTGAATTTACTTTGCGCCACGCGACGTCAGAACCTCGCTTTACCATGAACCTGCGTCTCCTTCTCTGCCTGCTCTCAGTGCTCACCGCCTTGGTCTCCCTCGCCGCGCCCGCGCCCGCGCCCGCCGTTTGGCAGGCCGGCGTCGCCACCGCCGTCATCACGCCGCAACAGGCGATGTGGATGGCCGGCTACGCGAGCCGCACCAACGTCAGCCAGGGCAAGACGCTGGACCTCTTCGCCAAAGTGCTCGCGCTGGAAGATGAGCAGGGCGGACGAATGGTGTTTGTCACGCTCGACCTCATTGGCGTGCCGCGCACGCTGCGCAAGTCACTCGAAGCGCGCGTGCAGAAGGCGTGGCAGTTGCCGCCGGGCGGTTTGCTGCTCAACGCATCGCACACACACAGCGGGCCGGAGTTCCGTTTCGGTCGTGCGCCGGCGGACGACGGCGATTTCAAACCCAGTTCTCTTGGTGACAACTATGGGCGTGACCTGGAGGAGAAGTTGTTCCAGCTCATCGGCACTGCGCTCGAGACACGCGCGCCGGCCCGGCTGGCCTACAGCTTTGCGCGCGCGGGTTTCGCGATGAACCGCCGCCTGCCCACGAAGACTGGCTACGCGAACAGCCCGTATCCCGAAGGCCCCGTGGACCAATCGGTGCCCGTGCTGCGCGTCGAGGGCGCGGACGGCAAGCTGCGCGCGGTGCTCTTCGGCTACGCGTGCCACAACACGACGCTCGCGCTCTACCAGTTCAGCGGCGATTACGCGGGCTACGCGCAGCACTACTTCGAGGCCGACCGTCCGGGCGCGGTCGCGCTCTTCATGCTCGGCTGCGGCGGTGACCAAAATCCTTATCCGCGCGGAACCGTGGAGCTGGCGCAAAAGCACGGGCGTTCGCTCGCCACGGCGGTGGAAGCCGCGCTGGCCACGACGCTCAAGGCGGTGAACGGCCCGCTCCGCAGTGCCTATGCGGAAATCCCAATCGACTACGCACCGGCTCCGCCGCGCGAGGAGTTCAAGGCCCGCTTGGACTCGAAGGACAAATACGAAGCCTCGCACGCCAAGCGGATGCTGGAGCGGTTGGACAAGGGCGAGAAGCTGCCGACGCAGTATCCGTATCCCGTGCAGGTCGTGCAGTTCGGCAATGTTCTCACGGTCGTGGCGCTGGGCGGGGAGACAGTGGTGGACTATTCGCTGCGGCTGAAGCAAGAGTTGGCCTGCCCCGCCGTGTGGGTCGCCGGTTACTCGAACGACGTGATGGCCTACATCCCGAGCCTGCGCATTGCGAAGGAAGGCGGCTACGAGGGCGGCGGCGCGATGCGCTTCAGCGTGACGCATCCCGGCCCGTGGGCGGAGTCCACCGAGGAACGCATCGTGAGTAAGGTGCTGGAGTTGAACCGCCAGCTCATGTCCGGCAAGTAACTGGCTCAGGCCAGATACGGAATCGTCAGCGGACCTTGCGGCAGCACGGCCACGCGCGCCTCGGGCCCGAGCGATGCGAGACGGCGAGCGACTTCCGCGCCGATGTCGCGGCAGGGCTTCAGATGTGCGGAGGAAAGCACTTCATCCGAGAGCTTGCTGAAGACGAGCACCTCGGCCTTGCGCTGGATGAGCGCCTGAATCTGCGCCTGCCACTGCTCCGGCTTCACGAAGCCGGGCGTGGCGAGCATAAGCAAGATTTCCTCTGAGCTGCGCGCGCTGCGGAGCAGTTTGTCCAGCGGGCTGTTGGCTGGGACGCCTTCGCTGCACTCGCACGCGAGGATGATGAGACCGCCGGGCCGCACGATGCGCGCGGCGGCGCTCATGCCCTTCACGCCTTGGTAGAGATTCATGTCCAGCGGGTAGCCGCTGTTGGTGGTCACCACGATCTCGAACGGATCCTTCACCCGTTGCATCGCGGACTTGCGGACGTATTCGTAACCCGTCTTGTGCGCTGCCTGCATGTCGCCGGCGAAGACGTTGGTGATCTGCTTGGTCTCGTTGAGCGTGACGTTGAGCAGGAAGCTCGGGCCGACGCGCAACGCGATGTCGCGGAGTTCCTCCCACAACGGGTTGCCGTCCGTGATGCCGAAGGCCGCGCGCGGGTCGCCGATGTTGTGCGCGCCGTGGTTGCTCATGACGGTGGCCAAACCCGCGACGCCAGGCGCGATGCCCTTCGGCCCGCCGCTAAAACCCGCGAAGAAATGCGGCTCAATGAAGCCGGTGATGATGCGCACGTCCGCGTGGGCGCAATGGCGGTTGATGAGCGCGGGCGCACCGGTGCGCGTGGTGCCGAACTGCACGAGGTCGGCGTCGTGCTCGCACTCGTGGTTGATGACGCGGTAGTTCGCCACGACCTCGGGCGTTAGCATCTTCTCCAGCTCGGCCTTGGTGTTCGGGCGGTGCGTGCCGGTCTGGTTGAGCAGCGTGATCTGGTCGCGCGCGACGCCGTGCTTCGCCAAGTATTCCAGCACCCAGGGAATGATGCGGTGATTCGGCGTGGCGCGCGTGATGTCCGTAAAGTTGATACAAATCTTCGCGCCCGGCGTGAGCCACTCCCGCAGCGGCTTCGCGCCGATGGGATGGTCCAGCGCGGCGAGTAACGCGGCCTTCTCGTCGGCGAGGGCGGGGTTGTGCGACGGTTCGATGACCGTGGTGCGACCGTCGGGGAATTCGACCGGCAAGTGGCCTTGGCCGTAGGCGAGGTTGACTTTCATTGTTTCAAGTCCGGCGACGGTAAGCGCCCGCCCATGCTCTGGCAAAGCGTTTCACCACGGGGCTGAATTCTCTCTGGCTGGCGGGTCAGGGCGTTGGTGCGTATTGGCGCAGCAGCGTTTCCAGCGTGGCGTTCGGGGGCACGGGACGCTTGAGCGCGGTGAGAGCCGCGGTAAGGAGTTCCAGTATGTCGAACGGCTTGCCCAGCACGTCCACGGCTCCGAGCCGCTGGGCTTCGGCACGGAACGGATGGCTGTCGTTCGCGGTGATGAAGATGACCGGGATGGTCCACCAACGCGGGTCGGCCTTGAGCTGTTGGCAGACCTCCATCCCCGTCAGGCCGGGCATGTTGTTGTCCAGCAGGATATCAGGTCGAAGGACTTTTGCGCCACCAAGGCCAGCGCTGCGTCACCCGATTGGGCCATGGTGGTGGAAATGCCCAAGCGCTCCAGCGTCTGGGTGACGATACGCAGCATATCCGCGTTGTCGTCCACGACGAGCGCGCGTGCCAATGGTTCTTTGCCCATGAGCAGCGTTCGACGCAACCGGATGCCGCACGGCGCTCAGGGAATTCCTGAGCCCCCTGCGGCCGACCCAAGTCGGCGGCGTTAGGCCTTCGGCTTCAACTGGGGGAAGAGGATCACGTCGCGGATGCTTTCCTGGCCGAGGAGCATCATGCAGAGTCGGTCAATGCCCATGCCCATGCCGCCCGCCGGGGGCATGCCGTGCTCCAGCGCGGTGAGGAAATCCTCGTCGAGCTTCTGCTGCTCGCCGCCGGCTTGGTGTTCGAGCGCCTCGCGCTGCGCGATGGGGTCGTTCTGCTCGGTGTAGGCCGGGGCGATCTCCTGGCCGTTGATGCAGCACTCGAAGACCTCGACGGTCGTCGGGTCGTCGGTGGAAAGCTTCGCGAGCGGGACAAGCTGCTTCGGCAGGTGCGTGACGAAGGTGGGCTGAATCAGCGTGGGCTCGATGAGCTTTTCAAAGACTGCACCGGTGACCTCGAAGTCCTCGTATTGCGTGCCGATGTCGCCGCCCAGCTTGAGGTCTTCAATGGCCACAGTGCGACGCTCGGCGGGCGTGAGTGCGAACCAATCGGCGATCTTGCCGCCGGTCTTCTCGCGCACGGTGTCGCGGACGATGTCCTTGTAGCGGACGCGCGACCACGGCGGCGTTAGGTTGATAGTCTTGGTGACCTTCCCCTCGGCGTCCTTGTGTTCGATGATGAGCGTGTCGAGGACTTCCTGCGATACATGGCAGACCATGCCTTGCACGAGGTCCATCATCGTCTCGTAGTCGCCGTAAGCCTCGTAGGCTTCGAGCATCGTGAACTCCGGGTTGTGCTTCCGCGAGAGGCCTTCGTTGCGGAAGTTGCGGCCAATCTCGAAGACCTTGTCCACGCCGCCCACGAGCAGGCGCTTGAGGTAAAGCTCCAGTGCGATGCGGAGGTAGAAATTGCAGCCGAGCGACTCGTGCTTGGTGATGAAGGGCCGCGCCGCTGCGCCGCCGGGGATGGCTTGCATCATCGGGGTCTCAACCTCGATGTAGCCGCGGCTGTGGAGGAAATTGCGAATCTCGCGGATGACGCGGCTCCGCAGGAGCATGACGCGTTTCACGTCGTCGTTGGCCATCAGGTCCAGGTAACGCTGGCGGTAACGGATCTCGGTGTCTTCGAGGCCGTGCCACTTGGCGGGCGGCGGGCGCAGGGCCTTGGCGAGGATGGTGAAGGACTCGCACTTCACGGAGATTTCCCCGGTGCGGGTGGTGAAGAGCGTGCCCTTGATACCGACGAAGTCACCGAGATCAAGATGGCTGAAGATGTGGAACTGCTCGTCGCCCAAGACGTTCTTTTGCGCGTAGCACTGGATGCGCCCGCTCTGGTCCTTCACGTCGATGAACATGGACTTGCCCATGTCGCGGTGCGCGGTGATGCGGCCGGCGACGGCAACGGCGCGGCCATCGGTGTAGTTTGCGCGAGCGGTGGCGCAGTCCTCGCTGGGCGTGAACTTGTTTTGAAAGGGGTCGATGCCCTTGCTGCGCAGCGAGGCGAGCTTGGCGCGGCGTTGTTCGATTAGCGAATTCGTGTCGTCCATAAAGTGTGTCCGGCAGCGGGGCTGACGGGGCGATGATGAAACACGGAGTCGGCGCGGGCTGCACGCTGAAAAGTTGGGCCGGATGCGGGAGGTCGTGGAAGGTGCGTGGGGGCTTGCCTAGGCGAAGTGGGGCTCTAAGTTGGCGGGGCAATGAAGCAAGGCAGTCAGCAGTCAGCGGTCAGGCGCCAGCGGGTCGTGTTTGTTACCGGCACGGACACGGGCGTGGGCAAGACGGTGCTCACGGCGTGGTTCACCCGGTGCGTGCGGGCGCTGGGCACCGAGGCCGTGGCTTTGAAGCCGCTGTGCTCTGGCGGCCGCGCGGATGCGCGAGCGTTGCACGCGGCGAGCGGCGGCGTGCTCATGCTGGACGAGGTGAACCCGTGGCACTTCCGTGCGCCGCTTGCGCCGGTGCTGGCGGCGCGGAAGCAGGGCAGGGGAGTGCGATTGGGGGAAGTGGTGGCGTGCGTGCGTGCGGTGGCCCGGCGGTTTGAGTTCGTGTTGGTGGAAGGCGCGGGTGGGCTGCTGAGCCCGCTGGGGGAAGGCTTTGACAATCGTGATTTGCTGATGGCGCTGCGGGCGAGGCCGATCGTCGTGGTGCCGAACCGGCTCGGGGCGGTGAATCAGGCGCGGCTGGTTCTGCGAGCTTTGCCGAGGTCGGCACGGTTGCAGGCGGTCGTGGTGTTGGTGGATCAGCGCGCGCAGGATGCGTCAGCACGGACGAACGCAACGCTGCTTGCGGAACTGGAGCCGGGCGTGGCGATTTGCCGGCTGCCGTGGATTGCGGGAACGAAGACGGTCACGAGCCTCCCGGCACGCGCGGCCAAGGCCTTGGATCAGGTGATGAAACTGCTCCGAGCCTAGGCGGCCTTGGGGGCGGGCTTGAACTGGGCCTTCATCAGGAAGGTGAGGGCTTTCACCGCGAGCTCGATGATGAGGAAGGGTTTGCCGATGAGGTCGTTGCCGCCGCTGATGGTGGACTTGGCGCGACTGGCGAAGTCCGTGAGGCCGGTGACGAAGACGACGGGAGTCTTGGCGTGTTGCGGTTGCGCACGGATTTGTTTGCAGAGGTCGTAGCCGGTCATGCCCGGCATGTCGATGTCCAGGAAGATGAGGTCGAAGTTCTGTTTTTTGCACTGCTCGAAGGCCGCTGCCGGGTCGGCCACGTCCATGGCCTTCAGTTCGGCTTTTTCGAGGCCGCGCATGACGGCCTTGCGGGAGAGCGCTTCGTCGTCCACGACCAGCACGCTGGTGTTGGCTAGGCCGATAGCCTCGGCGGCGTCCACTTCGTTGGCGAGCTGAGCGAGGAAGTCCACGGTGTGGGCGAGGGTGCGCACGGTGGATGGGTTGATGCTCTTGGGGTTCTCGTAAAGCTCGGTGAGGAGCGCTTCGAAGGCCGACGAAAGCCGGGCGATGACCGAGCAGCCCGCGACGCCTGCGCCGCTGGTGAGCGAATGGGTCTTGCGGAACATGTCGAAGAGGATGGCGCTGCGCTCCTCCATCCAGCGGAGGTTGGCGGTGTCGCTTTCGTTCTTCACGAAGGCCTGCAGGCGTTGGCGGAGATAGGCGATGGCTTGCGGTAGGTTTTCCGCGAAGCCCCGCCGCAGTTCATGCTGAAAGTTTTGCTCCACTTCGAGCAAGTTGCTTTCGCTCGGGGCGACATACTCTTCGGCGGCAGAGCCGCCCTTGGCCGGCGCAGCGGGGAGGGGCAGGCTGATGGCACCGGAACCCGGCATGGCGATCGCCCCGCTGGCGCTGGGCTGGGGCGCGGCCGGAGCGAGATTCATCGCGATGGGCGCGTTGTCCCCGGTGAGTTTCAGCGGGATGTCTCCCGTGGGAGCCTTGGGCGTCAGGGCGGGCAACGAGCGAGGAGCTTGTGGGGCGCGGCCTGCGGGCTTGGGCTGCGAAGTCATCTTTAGCAGGCCCGAAAGAAGTGGCGTCTCCTCGGTCTTGGCTGCTGGGGGCGCCGGCAGGGGAGCCATTTTGATGGGGCCATCGGCCGGCCCGGGTAGCGCTGGGGCGGGGATGGGAGCGGCGGGAGTGGGGACGCTGATCTTGATGGGGCCGGCGTTTTCGGGCGGCGGGCCGCCGGCGGAGTCTTCGCCGGCGAGGGTGGCCTTGAGCACGTCCGAAACTTGCTTGGGTGTGCAGATGGCCTTGGTGAGGCATTTGTTCGCGCCTGCTTTCCAAGCGGACTGGACGAGGGTGCCGAGGTAGGAATTGGTGAAGACGACGACGGGCAGGGTCTTGGATTCTTCGCGGCTGCGGATGAATTTCAGGACTTCAATGCCGTTGGCCTTGGGGAGCTGGAGGTCGAGGAGGACGATGGTGGGGAGGTTGCACTTGATCATCTCCATGGCCAGCTCGCCGTCGGCGGCGTGCTGGACCTGAAAGCCGTCCATCTGGAGCTTGCGCTGGTAGATGTTGGCGATGATGACGTCGTCTTCGACGATGAGGACTTTTTTCATCGGGGCGGGCAATTCTTCAATTGCGGGACGTTC
Source organism: Pseudomonadota bacterium (assembly GCA_009922615.1). GTDB lineage: Bacteria > Verrucomicrobiota > Verrucomicrobiia > Limisphaerales > SXTU01 > SXTU01. Next base: position 9,861 of record RFVF01000029.1, on the reverse strand, counting down.
TCATGAAATGAGCGGGAGTTGCAAGGCTGCGGAACCGCTTCACGTCGCGCCACCGGCAGCCTTGTCCGCCGGCAGCAGGCGGGCCTTATACATGTGGGTGAGGGATTTCACGGCCAGTTCGATGGGCAGGAAGGGCTTGGCGATGATGTCGCTGCCGCCGGCCAGTGACGAGCGGGCGCGCATTTGGAAGTCGTTCAGCCCCGTGACGAAGACGACCGGCGTGCGGGCGTAGTCGGGGAGCTGGCGCAGCTTCTGGCAGAGCGTGAAGCCGTCCATCTCCGGCATTTCAATATCAAGGAACACGAGGTCGAAATGCTGGCGCTGCAGCATCTCCAGCGCTTCGACCGGGTTGTCCAAGCTCACGTAGGCGATACCCGCCTTTTCCAAGCCGGAGATGATTGAGCGGCGGGAGAAAACCTCGTCATCCACGATGAGGGCGAGCGGGGTGGCCGTGCTCTCGTTCTCAGCATTGCTTTCGGCCTCGAGCAGCCGGGAGAGAAAATCCATCGCGTGGGCGAAGGTGCGAAGGGAGGAGGAGTTGGCGTTCTGCGGAGCTTCGGTCAACTCGCGGAGGAACGCCTCGAGCGCGCTGGAGAGCTGTGCCACTTGCTTGAAGCCAGCGAGCCCCGCCTTGCCGGTGAGCGAGTGCAGCGTGCGATACATTTCACGCAGCAACTGCGCGCGTTCCTCGAGCCAGCGCAGATACGCGGCGTCGGCTTCGCTTTTCACGACGGCCTGCAGCCGCTGGCGCACCTCCACGAGCATGTGGGGCGAGGTCTGCATGAACTGGCGGCGGATTTCGCCTTGAAAGGCATCCTCCCGCTCGGTTTCCGCCGGGGCTGGCGGAGCCACGCGCACGGGTTCCGGCACGACCGGAGCCGCACTGACGGAAACTTCGCCGGCGGCTTTGGCGGCCAATTCGGCCAGCGTGTGCCGGACCACGTCCACCACCTGGCGCGGGGTGCAAATGGCCTTGGTGAGGCACTTGTTGGCGCCCGCTTTCCAGGCGGACTGCACCATGTTACCCAAATAGGCGTTGGTGAATACGATCACCGGCAACGTGCGTAATTCCGGCGTCGCACGGATGAACTTCAGCACCTCGATGCCATTGACCTGGGGGAGTTGTAAGTCCAGCAGGACGAGATCGGGGCGGCGCGCTTTGAGTGATTCCATCGCCGTGCTGCCGTCGCCAGCCAGCTCGACGGAGAAATGCTCGGCCACGAACTTGCGCTGATACAGGTCCGCAATGATGGCGTCATCTTCGACGATGAGGATGTGCTTGCGGGCCGACATGCGCGGAACCTGACTCAGGTGAGCGGGGCCGGGAGGCGGACGGTGACGGTGGTGCCCACGTTCTCCCGGCTCTCGATGGTCAGCGTGCCGCCATGCAATTCCACGAGCCGCTTGGCGATGACCAGTCCCAGCCCGCTGCCCTGCTGCTCGTGCTGGCGGCGGTCAAACTGCACATAGGCGGCGATGCTATTGATGTATTCCGACTTCATCCCTCGGCCGCTGTCCGTGATGGTGATCTTCAAGCCCTTGCCCTCGGGCACGGCGGAGAATTTGACCGGCGTGCCGGGCTTGGAAAACTTGAACGCGTTGCCAATCAGCTCCTCGGTGATCTTGCTCAACAGATCTTCCGAGCAAGCCACGGGGCTGTGGCAAATCTCGGCGTGCAGATCGTTGAGCCGACTGGCGCCTTGCGCCTTGGTGTGGACCACGATCGTCAACGGCTCATGCACGTCTTCGACACGTTTGCACCGCATGGCCGCGATTTCCTTGTCGTCCGCCCGGAGCAGTTCCAGCTGAGAATAAATCAGGAAGTTCTGGATCAGCCGCTGAAGCCGCTGGCCGGATTCGAGGATGTTACGGCCCATCTCCGCCAACTCGGCGGGCTGGAGCGAGTCGGCGCAGGAGCTGATGATTTCGCCGTAACCCAGGATTCCCACCAGCGGTGTGTTTAGCTCATGCGGGAGCATGAGGCTGAGGTTGGCCCGCAGCTCGGCAAGTTTCTTCTCAGCGGATTCCTTGACGACGTCCTGCTTCTTTAGGCGGGCTTCGACGGCTTTGAGCAACGCGTTCATCGCGAACGGCTTGGACAGAAAATCGTCCGCGCCCAATTCCATCCCCTTACGCATGCCGGCGGTTTCCGATTCGCCCGTCATCAAAATCAGTGGGATGGCGGCGGTCGTTGGGTCCTTGCGCAATTCCGTCAAAGCCGCGTAGCCGTCGGCCTGCGGCATGTTGATGTCGCTGATGATGAGGTCCGGGAGCGCGGCCCGGGCGAGCTTGAGCGCCGAGGTGCCGTTGTCGGCGTCGATCACCTCGTAGCCCTTCAGCTTGAGGACCATCTGGATGGTCGAGCGAAGCTGCACGTCGTCGTCAACGATTAGGATTTTCGGCATGGGTCTTTCAAGGTGGCGGCACCACGATCCAAACTGTGGCTTCCGTCAACGTCGGCACATAGTCTGCCGGGTCGGCCCGGCATTCAAACTGAAAATCGGTTAAGTGCTGCCCTGAGGTCGACATCCTCACTTGGCAAAACCCTGCACCTTCAACCACACCGCCAAATCGTGTGTCCACGGATGCAGCGCGGCGAGCGGGATCTTGTCCGGGTCCCAGCCCTTCACACCCAGGCCGATGCCGTGCGGGCCTTTTTGGTAAACATGCAGGTCAAACGGCACGCCGTTGCGCTGCAAGGCGGCGGCGAACTCCATCGCGTTCTCGATCTTCACGCCCTTGTCCTCCCACGTGTGCCACACGAAACACGGCGGCGTCTGCTTGGTCACTTGCAGCTCGCTGGATAGGAGTTTAACCAGTTCCTCGGCGGGTTCCTTGCCGAGCAGATTGTTCTTCGAGCCGTTGTGCGTGAAGGCCCCCATCGTGATGACGGGATAGCACAAGATGCCCAAGTCCGGGCGGCTGCTGGCTCGCTCGATGGGGTCGGCGGCATCCGGCTTGCCGGCACCGAAATGCGTCAATGCCGTCGAAGCCAAGTGCCCGCCGGCGCTGCTGCCCATCACGCCAATGCGTTTGGGGTCCAGCTTCCACGCCTCGGCGTTCGCGCGGACGTAACGCACCGCGCGGTTCACATCGTTCATCATCACCGGATGCCGGTAGCCCGCCGAGCCGAGGCGATACTTGAGCACGAAGCCCGCGATGCCGTGGGCATTCAACCACAGCGCATAATCACGACCCTCGTGCGCCGCCAAGCCCCCGTAGCCGCCGCCGGGACAGATCACCACCGCCGCGCCCGTGGCCTTGTCCGCTGCGGGGAAGAAGGGCGTGAGCGTGGGAATGTCCTTCGCCGGATCGGAGCCCAGCGTGCCGGGCGTGTCCTTGGCCCACAGCGGGAAGGCGTCCTTGGGCTGCGCGAGCAAGGCGGTGACGGTGGCGAGCATGACGGCGAAGGCGAGTGGTTTCATGAGGTCATTGAGCAACGGAATTGGGCCTGAGCATAGTTGGGGCTCCTCGCTCGATGCAACGGGCAACTGCGATCAGCCCGCTGCGGTATGTCAGCCAACATGTGCGCTGCCGCATCGATACGGCTCCCACTCCGGCTCGTTCGCGAAAATCCAGCGGTAGTAGTCCACGCCTTGCAGCTTCGCGGCGGCGGCTTCGTCCACGATGACGGTGCAGCGCGCGTGCATCTGGAGCGCGGTGGCGGAAATCATCGAGGTGATGGGGCCTTCGACGGCCTTGGCGATGATCTCCGCCTTGCCCGTGCCGGTGGCCAGCAGCACGACGCGGCGGGCTTCGAGGATGGTGCCTACGCCCATGGTGATCGCACGGCGCGGCATCTTGGCCGGGTCGGCGAAGAGCGGCGAGTTCTGCGCGATGGTCACGGGCGAGAGGGCCTTCACCCGCGTGCGTGAACGCAGCGCGGAGAGCGGCTCGTTAAAGCCGATGTGGCCGGTTTGCCCGATGCCGAGGAGCTGGAGGTCAATGCCGCCGCACTGCTGGATGAGTTCCTCGTAGCGGCGGCACTCGGCGTCGAGGTCGGGCGCGTCGCCGTGCGGGAGGTGGGTGTTCCGCACGTCCACGTCCACGTGCCGGAAGAGGTGCTCCTGCATGTAGTGGCGATACGAGTGCGGGTCGCTGGCGGGCAGGCCCACGTATTCGTCGAGGTTGAACGTGCGTGTGCCGGCGAAGCTCAGGCCGTCCTCACGGTGCATCCGCGCGAGCCGGTCATAGACGCTCTCCATCGTGCGGCCCGTGGCCAGCCCAAGGACGAGCCGGGGCTGCGCGCGGAGATCGTGGGCGATAAGCCGCGCGAGCAACTCGGCGGCGGCGGCAGGAGTGGATTGAATGATGACTTCCACGGCGCGAGCTTGGCGCAAGGGGCGCGTCCGGCTCCACTAGAAAATCATTGCGGTGGCTGGACGGGCGTTGGCTCCGACGGACGGTTCATCAGCCCGGCGAAGGCTTTGCGCTCCGTCCACAGCAGGAACAGCGCGGCCACCGTGATGAACGCGTGCGCCGGCCCGAACCCGCCCTTCACGACGAAGCCGTGGAAGCAGAGGATGTTGATGACGATGGGGCCGAGGATGAGCAGACCGAGGCTGCGTGTCTTGGGCACGATGACCAGCGCCCCGCCGATAATTTCGCAGACCTTCACGAAGGCCATGTAGCCGGTCGGACCGAACGCGGCCATGAACTTGCCGGGCAGGGAATCTTCAGGCGGCCCCGGCGGCAGGGTGCCGAAGAAGAAGAAGAGTCCTCCGGCGAGGAACATGAGGCCGAAGAGTGTGGCAACGATGTGGCTGGCGATTTTCATGAGTGGGTTTTGATTGAGTGCTGCGGCTGAGTGTATGTCCGGCAGTCAACTGGGCAAGTGCTGCTTCACCACGCCCATGCTCGCGGCGAATTTGCTCATCACGAACTCGCGGGCCTTCGCGGCCTTCGCTTTCGCCGCCGCCGGGTCTTTGGCCATCGCGAGCACGGCGGGGACGAGCTTGGCGCGCTCCTCTTCTTTGTCGAAGTCGAAGAGCCAGTCGCCGAGGCCGATGTCGCGCCACATGATTCCTTTGCTGGTCTGCTCGGCCCAGCGGCAGACGATGGCCGGGATGCCGTTGCCGATGCACATGATGGGCGAGTGCATCTCGTTGCCGAAGAGGCCCGCGCTGCACGTGTAAACCGAGATGGCCTCGCCGGTGAGCCAGTAGTCGGGCCGCCAGACCGCGCGCGGTTTCACGTCGGCGGGCAGCGGGTCGTAGAGCAACTCCTTGCCCACGGCCATCTGCGTCTGGTCCTCGGGGCAGATGAGCACCTTGAGCTTCGTCTGGCGCAGCACCTCGATGATGGCCTGCCGGTGCGGCGCGTGGTCCTGCTCCTTCAAAGCCTCGTTGCGCGCGTGTTTCACCGGGTCCATCGCGCGCTCCTTGTGGATGGTCCAGTAAGGCGTGAAGCGCAGGCGCGGGATGCAGCAGAGAAAGTTCCCTTCCTCCAAGCCGTTCGCCTTGAGAAACGCCGTCGCCTTCGCGTCATCGCGCAAGTCCGTGGCGAACGCACCGTCCGGACCGAACTCCATCAACGGGCAGGTGCAACCGCGTTGCTGCGCCAGCGCCAGCGACACCGAGTCGCGGAAGTAGGCGAACTTCGCGCCGCTCAACACTGCGACCGTCGCCGCGACGCTCTTGTCCGACGCGGGCGAAGTGGCCGTGGAGCCTTGCAGCGACAGCGTGATGCCATAGACGCCGTAGGGCTTGCCGGTTTCTTTTGCCCAGCGCGCCACGTCGTTCTGCGCCACGAGCGACGGCCCCGAGCCGTGCAGCAGGAAGTCGCACTCGGCGAACGCGGCCTTGAGCGCCTCCGGCCCCTTCACGAGCCGCAGCTTCGGAAACCGCGCCAGCAGCATTTCCTCGACACCATTGTCCACCTTGCTCGGCCACAACCGCACCTCGACACCGGGCAAGTGCCGCTCAATCAGCGCCAGCACGCCCGGGGTGTGCGCGATGTCGCCGATGTTCACCGTCTGCCACGACGAGCGCAGCAGCAGGCGCGGCGGACGCTTGTCAGCGGCGCGCACGGAGGCAGCGAGGGCGGTGGTGAGTGCGGTGGCGAGGAAGTGGCGGCGTGAGGCGATCATGATCTGGCTATTAGCTCGTTTTGCTGGCGGACGCCTTGGCGGCCAGAGAGGGTTCGAGTTCTTCAAGGGAACTATTGTTACAGCAGCCCCATTTTGATCAACCATTCCTGGCACTTTTTCGGCCACACGCCGACCTCTTTATCGGAGCGCAAGCCATGGCCGTGACCACCGGAAGCGCAGTGGAAGAACTCGGTCGAGACCTTCGCTTGCTCCAGGGCAGCGTGGTAAACTTTGCTTCCGGCGACATAGGCTTTGTCGTCTTCGGCATGAACCAGGAACGTCGGTGGTGTCTGGTTGTTAACGGGAAGCCCTGCGGAAACTTTGCCCGGGGCCTGCGAGAGGTATGCGGGGTAAACCAGGATGGCGAAGTCTGGCCGGAGCTTTTCATTGTCCGCATCGTCCAGCTTGCGATAGGTGGATTGGTCTGCGTTGGTGCTCAACCGCGCGCAAAGGTGGCCGCCAGCCGAGAAGCCCATGACGCCGATGCGGTCTGGAGCGATATTCCAATCAGCCGCCCGATGCCTGACGATCCGCATGGCGCGTTGGATGTCTTGAAAAGCGCCATCCTGATTGCCCGGCACCCGGTATTTGAGGACGACAGCGGTGATCCCGACGGAATTGAGCCAGGCCGCTACTTCCGTGCCTTCCTTGTTGTAAGCCAGGATGCTGTAGGCGCCGCCGGGGCAGATGATGACGGCGGGGGTTGTTTTGTCAGTGTTGAGGGCCTTGAAGACAGTGATTGCAGGATCGCTGATATCCGTGAGGCGAATCACGTTGTCGCCCCTCGCCGGCAATTCCCTTTCCGGTCCCGGGGAGACTCGGCCAGGAATTTGCCCCTTGGGCCACAATGGGATGACCACGGTGGTGCGTGCCGAGGTTGCCTCCCCTGGCGCAGCGGACGCTCTCGTGGAAGCGCAAAGAACGGCCGCGACAATGGGGATAAGTGCGTAGATTGCTTTCATGCGGTGGCTTGAGATTGTTTTGGTGCGCGCAGTTCGGTAGGCGCCACGGACGCCCTCACTTGCGATTGAGCTTCTCCTCCTCCAGCGATTTTTTGATGGCATTGTTGAAGTTCTTTTGGAACTCCTCGGGACTCAGCGTGGAACCGGTGGTCGCTTGGCGCGAGTATTCGCCGCCTTCCCAGCGGAGGTTGCGGATTTCGCGCGGGCCTTTCCATGCCTTGCCCTCAGCCATCACTTTCTTGCCGTCTTTCCAGGTCGTGCCGCTGGGGGAGATGCTGAACTCGGTGACGGTCTGCCAGTTCGCGAGCGGTGCGGTGACGTTAGGATCGATGGCGACGAGGTCACTGAGTTTCACCGTGACGGTCTGCCAATCTTTGGAGCCGCTGAGCGTCTTCGCGACCGTGTAGTCCACCGCGGGCTTGTTGGGAATCATCGCGCCCCAGGCGTTGCAGTTGAAGGTGAGCACAAGCTGGTTGTCGCTCTCGCACTGGATCTCAAAGCTCAGTGTCGCGCCGTCGGGGCCGCGCCATTTCGGGTCCTTCAGCTTGCGCGTCGTGGCGGTCCATAAGGGCGGATGGCCCCAGTTGAGCTGATACCAGTCGTGCCAGCCGCGCGAGCCGTCGTCGATGGCGCGCTCCGGTTTGTCCGTGGCCTTCACGCCTGCGGCGCGCAACTGGGCGGGCCCGGCCGCGAGCACTCGCGAGCTGATGGCAAAGGTGGCGCTGGTTCCTCGCCCGGCTGGTTGCGGACCCTCTCGATAGGCCGCTGGTGTTTTATAGACCACGTTGGCGAAGGCGAAGACGGGTTGATCCAGCGTCATCACCGGGCAGGCTGCGCTCCATTGTTTGCCAGTCTGCACGGCCTTCGCATCGCGCCAGAAGCGGGTGAGCGCGTGAGGGTCGATCGAGTAGTAGATGTCCACGCGCTGCACCGCTTGCGAGTCATCGGGTGTGACGGTGATGCGCGGCAGACCGTCGTTGGTTTTCAGCTCCAGCGTGATCTTGGGCGTCTTCGGCATCTTGAAGGCCACGCCCTTCAGGTGCTGTTCAAACCAAAGGTATTCGGTAATGGCGTGCTCATCGGTGTGATGGTGATTCAGGTGAGGGGAAATGCTGAAGCGCAGCCGCTCATCGGGCACGGCGCGCCAGTTCCAGGCCATGTTGTCAATGTGCGCATGGAAGTCGTTCGTCGGCGAAAGCCACAGCACCGGACAAGTGATGCGCGGGATGTAGGCGTTGTCAGAAACGCAGGCCAACTCCATCGCGGTGTGTTTGGTTCGGCTGCCGCCGGGCACCATGTCCTCGCTCTCCACGAGGTCTCCCGAACCGCCGCACGACGGCACAGCGGCTTTGATGCGCTTGTCGATGCCCGCGAGGTTGGTCGTGAGCTTGCCGCCCATGGAATGCCCGTGCGCTCCGATGCGTGCCGCGTCCACTTCCGGCTGCTTTTCCAAAAAGCTGATGGCGCGGCGCGCGGCGGTGAGCACCAAAAACCAATTGCTGTTCCGCGGTGACTCGACCGCATCGAGCGTGAATTCATCCGGCGTGAGCGCGCCGGCGAAATGGTTCGCCTTGTTGCGCTGCGGCGGATGCGTGGCGTCGAGCTTGCCCCAATCGGTCTGCGGCCCGTTCCAAATCTCCTGCCCGAGGCTCATCTTGTTGCCGCCCCAGTTGAGCGAGAGGCTGGTATAACCACGCTTCGCATACGTCATCACACTGTTGAGCGACGCCGACTGTCCGCCGCCATGCATTTCGAGGATGGCGGGCAGTTTTGTTCCGCCTTTCGGAAAAGCATAAAACGCCGCGACCCTCGACGGCGCTACTTTGAAGACGCCGACCTGATAGCGAACGATGCGGCACACCACGCCTTCTTGCTCCCACTCCTTGAGCACTTCGATCTCCAGCGGCGTCGTGCGGTCCAGCTCCGCAAAGCTGGCCCAGAGCTCATCGAGCGTGAGCGGAGTGTCCGCCGCTCGGGTGGTGGAATCAAGGAAGGGCAGCGCAAAAGCGGTGGTGCCGGTGGCGCAAAGGAATCGGCGACGGGTTAGCGCGGTATGGTTCATGGTTGAGCGGGCTGGCAAATGGTTCGTTTCCAGGTGCGAGGGGTGACGCAGGTGGTGCATGACGTGGCTCGGGTCGGAGAGTCATCGTCCTGCCGCCGTAGGTTGATGAGGGCAGCAGTGACCGCCTACTTCTTGCCCGCCAACGGAGCGGCCCCGGTGCCCTTGAGGCTGAAATCGTCATAATGCACGTCCACCGGGTTGGTGGTGAGGCTCACGAGGGACTTGGTGGCGTGGTCGATGCCTTCAGACTCGAAGGTGCCGACCGGCTTGCCGTCAATCTGCACGCTTAACTCTGCGCCTTTTGTCCGCACGACCAAGGTGTGCCAGTCTTTAAGGCTCACGGTGGTGGGGATGCGCTTGGCCTTCGCGGCGAGCAACTTCTTGTCGGCATCGGTGAGCTGGTTGGCCTTCTTGCGGTCATACAGGCCGCCCGAGAGATCGAAGCCGCCCGTCTTGGCGTCAGACAGATTCACGCCCGTGGGACTGATGGAGGCCTGACAGATGTGGCCGGCGTGCGAACCTTTGTAATCCTTGTCATCGAACCAAACGTTGAAGCTCTTCGCCTTCTCACTGACGAAGCGGAACTTCACCGAAACCTCGAGGTCGCGTTCGCCAGTGAACTTGATGTTGTCCACCGCCGAGTGGTCCGAGCCTTCCGGCGTGATGCCGATGAGGATGCCGTCCTTGACCACGCTGCCGCTCTTGTAGTGACCCCAGCGTGGGCCAAAGCCGTTGCCGGAAAAGTCATC
>RFVF01000280.1 GCA_009922615.1 Pseudomonadota bacterium | reverse complement strand
TACGCGAGTCAATGATAAAATAATAGTTGCTTGTGGGGTACCATTTAGCCAAAAATTTCCGCTTACTGTTGTACTTCCTGATGATGTATTAATAATATTTTTATACATACCATCTACTGCATCTGATAATGTATAATTACCAGATGTTTCTAAAAATGAAGTATTAATAGTATTTGATATTGAACCAGGATTTATATATTCAACTGTATTTTGAAATATTCCAGGTATTCCTCTTTGGCCTCTTGGACCACATTTTCCAGTAGGTCCAGTATTACCTTGAATTCCTTGAGATCCAGTATTACCTTCTTTGCCAGTAGGACCAGTATTGCCTTGAATACCATCTGAACCAGTAGGACCAGTATTACCTTTAATACCTTGTATTCCTTGTTTTCCATCAGATCCAGTAGGTCCTTCAATACCTTGACTTCCAGTAGGACCAGTAGTTCCATCATATCCTGTAGGACCAGTAGTTCCATCTTTTCCATCATATCCTGTAGGACCAGTAGGCCCTCCAGAAGGTCCGGTAGGTCCTTCAATACCTTGATCTCCGGTAGGACCAGTATATCCTGTAGTACCTTGAATACCATCTGAACCAGTAGGTCCAGTATTACCCGTCGGTCCAGTATTACCAGTTGGTCCTCCAGAAGGTCCGGTAGGTCCTTCAATACCTTGATCTCCGGTAGGACCAGTATATCCTGTAGTACCTTGAATACCATCTGAACCCGTAGGTCCAGTAGGTCCAACGTTACCAGTTGGTCCTCCAGAAGGCCCAGTAGGTCCTTCAATACCTTGATCTCCAGTAGGGCCGGTATATCCAGTAGTACCTTGAATACCTTGTTTTCCATCAGATCCAGTAGGTCCTTCAATACCTTGATCTCCGGTAGGACCAGTATATCCAGTAGTACCTTGAATACCATCTGAACCAGTTGGTCCTGTATTACCAGTTGGTCCTCCAGAAGGTCCAGTAGGTCCTTCAATACCTTGATCTCCAGTAGGGCCAGTATATCCAGTAGTACCTTGTTTTCCGTCAGATCCAGTAGGTCCTTCAATACCTTGATCTCCAGTAGGGCCAGTATATCCAGTAGTACCTTGAATACCTTGTTTTCCATCAGATCCAGTAGGTCCTTCAATACCTTGATCTCCAGTAGGGCCAGTATATCCAGTAGTACCTTGAATACCATCTGAACCAGTTGGTCCAGTCGGTCCAGTGTTACCAATTGGTCCTCCAGAAGGTCCGGTAGGTCCTTCAATACCTTGATCTCCAGTAGGACCAGTATATCCAGTAGTACCTTGAATACCATCTGAACCAGTAGGTCCTGTTGGTCCAGTGTTACCAATTGGTCCTCCAGAAGGTCCAGTAGGTCCTTCAATACCTTGATCTCCGGTAGGACCAGTATATCCAGTAGTACCTTGAATACCATCTGAACCAGT
>RFVF01000279.1 GCA_009922615.1 Pseudomonadota bacterium | reverse complement strand
ATTGAATAAGGATCTGCAAGTGTTCCAGATCCATTTACGGTTCCACCAGTAACACTATCAATTGTTAAACCCATTACCATGTACCTCCATCAGGATATACCCAAGCCTGTTCATTTTCATTGTTGTATGTCAAGACTTGACCAGTCAGGCCTCCAGGTGGCAATGGACTTATTTCGCTTGTGCTTACGCTAGTTATCTGCCCAAAAGAATTAACTGTGATAATCGGAATATTAAACGAATTTCCGTAAACACCTGCGATTACACCGGAAGACGCAAGATTGACTGAAAGAAACCCTTCTGAAGTTATTGGTGTAGAAGAAACAGACAATGTTGATGAAGTCAAACCAACGGAAGTTACCGTTCCAATTCCACTACCAGGGGTTCCAACCGTAAGATTTACTGCCGATGTTATTCTTCCGTCAGGCCCGATTGTTATCTGCGGAATGGAAGAGTTACTTCCATAAACACCTGATGTAACACCAGTAGATTTAGTTTCTAGTGTAATGCTGCCATTACTTGTTAATGGAGAATTGGTAACAGTCAAACTTGATGAAAGAATCCCAACAGATGTCAATCCTTGGGTTGGGATTGATATCGATGCGGTGGATGCGTTTGTCACTTGCCCCTTGGCATTAACTGTTATAACTGGAACTTGGGTTGATGAACCATAAGTTCCAGAAGAAACACCAGTAGCTGCAAGGTTGGCAACGATTGTTCCTGATGATGTTATAGGAGAACCGGAAACGGTAAAATCAGTTGAGGTCATTGCAACTGAATTCACAGAACCTACAGCACCACCTGTGACCACCTGAAGCGGTGATGCAGAAGTTCCATTTCCGGTAAGTGTATTGTTATGTGATACAGCAGTTAAATATGTTGAGGAAATATCTGGTATGTCTGCTGCGTTAATAACCCTAAACGATGGCAATCCAGAACCACTTACTGGCCCTGCTAAAAAAGTATTAGCACCAGTAGAAATAAAATTTAGATCAAATGTTCCATTAGTGGTTATCGGGCTTCCACTAACCGTAAACACATTGGATTGGGCAGTTAATCCAACCGATAAAGATGATGGAGTAAAACTAACATATCGCAGAATAGCGATATTGCTATCATCTAAGACTGTAACAGTTGAAACAGGGTCGGATAGAGTTGGAACAACCTGTGGGGCAGAAACTGTTACTCCAACAGGGTCTTCAAGAACAGTCACCCTGGCGAAAATATCGGTTGCCATGATGCCTCCTTACGGTGTTGGTCTAGTAACTTCGGGAGAAACCGTAAAGCTGCCTTGAACAAGTCTGATTACATCAGAACCAGTCTGAATTTCGAGGTCATATTTGTAAGCACCAGTTGGTAACGCTTCTGTGTCATCGGCAGTAATATCAAGCGTAATAGTGTTGTTTAAAAGGGTTATTCTGCCGTTTTCTGTGGTCAATTCG
>RFVF01000278.1 GCA_009922615.1 Pseudomonadota bacterium | reverse complement strand
GCTCACCGTTCGGCTTCTTCATCGGCGGAAGATTCTTCTGGCCGTAGAAACGTGAGGCCCACGAAATCCAGCGCTTCTTGTCAGCCGGTGATGCGCTGCTGTAGTTCTTGACTCCGGGCTTTAGGTTCGCGCCCTCGGTCCGCTTGTAGTGCGCACGCCCAGCCGCAGTCAGTCCGCCGTGTGGGTCCTTGTAAGGCATTACTCGTTAACCGGAACCGGCTCGATCAGCGGGTCACGGGACGCAACCCACGTCTGGAACGCGCGGGTCACGGCGAGGACAATCGCCGACGTTGCTGCGGTTGCCAACGCTGCGACGGACGTTTCGCCGTCCGCAATCGCCTTAATAACCGCGTCCACCGCTGAACCCACGAAAAGCGCACCGAGCATCCACGTGGAGGGGCCAATGGGGATCTTGTAGAACTTCAACTGCTCTCCTAGCTCTTGACTCGCATGAACTCCTGCACCTGCCTGATGTTGCGTTCCCGCAGCATCACCTCACCGCCGTTGGAATTGTTCCCGAACGAGGTGTTGCCCTCGATCGCGGTGAAATTGCCAGCGCCGTCAACCTTTGAGGCAACAATGCCAATGTGGTCAGCGGTACCGTCGCCACCCCAGTCGTAGGCAACAAGGTCACCCGGAACCACAAGCGCGGGAAGCCCAACGGTCGTAAGGTTGTTCTGCTTCCTTCGCGCGGACTCCACGTACGAGGGCACGTACGCGGTGTTGAGGCCCTTAAGCGGTGTGCCAAGCGACGCGTACAGCCACGCAATAAAGCTTGCGCACCACGGTGCCCTGAAGGCACCAGTCACGCGCTGGTAGTTGCGCACGGTCTTGCCGTCGTTGGAACCTGCGGGGTCCTCACGGACTCCCAGCTGCGTGCGCGCCAGTCGCAACGCTTTCTGATTCAGCGACAGCTTCGGAGTCACAAGGTCCTTAAGCCGCTGGTTCCACTTTCCTGTTGCGGCGTTTGCGCCCCACGCGGAGAGCTGAATTCTGCGAATGAGCGCCCTGCACGAGCTTCCGCAATAGGGGGCATTGACCTTCAGCCCCGGGGGGATTGCGATACCGCGACGCTTCGCGTACGCAACCATGCGCTTCTTGCGGACAACCCACTGGGGGCCAACGGGAACGGGCATACGAACTCCTAGCGCTGAATCAGGATCAGCAGAATTGTAGGAAGCGAACCGGCCACAAACGCGCCCACCAGACGAATCCACTCTGCTTGCAGCATCTTCGTATTGTTCTTGGCATTGGTGTTCTGGAGTTCGATCGCGTTTGCAAGTCGATCAAGGCGACCGTACAGCTGCTCAAACTGCCGCTCAACGCGGGCAAGGTCGCGCTCGTACACGTGCCAGTCAACAAATTGCTGGGGGGCTGCTGTGGCCATTCTTTACCTTGGTCGCCGGATTGCCAGATAAGAGCTGCGCGGCTTCACGATCT
>RFVF01000277.1 GCA_009922615.1 Pseudomonadota bacterium | reverse complement strand
GTGACTTCGCCGCTGTCGGCGGGCGCAGCGGCGGTTTTCGTCACGGCGACGGTCGGGGCCGACGCAGCCCCCGGCGTGGCATCGCTAATGAGCAGGTTGGCCTCGTAGCCCGTCGAGTGGCCGGTGGCGGAAACGTCCACGAGCAAACCGAGCAGTTGCTTGGGCCAGTCGCCTTCGGACTTCTTGACCTGCTTGCGGAGCACGACCTTGCCGCTGTTCCGGCTCACGATCTCGGTGGGACCGGCGACCTCGAAGCCCTCGCCGCCATAGGGGAAAAAGTCCGGCATCTTCGCGTCCGTCGTCCACTCGATGAGCAGCGTGCGCGAGTCGTTGGTGCCGGCGGCGTTCTCCCAACGCCCGCTCGCGGCGAGGTCGGGCTTGGTCGCTGGCAACCATTTTTGCGCTGCGGCCAGCAACGCGGCGGCGGCCGAGGGCTGTGCGGGTGCACCGATTCGCAAAGTGGCTTTTGCGGTTGCCTTCGCGGGAACGCACGAGCCGCCGGTTTCGCATTCAAGCCACGAGGCTTTCGCGGTGATTTCATGACTGCCGGCGGGCACGTTCGCGGCGAGCTTCAACGGGATGAGCAGGACGACTTCCCCGGCGTATTCGTAGCTCGTGAGCGAGTTGGTGAAATACTTGTGCGGCACGGGCCACTGGATTTCTCCGGCCGTCACGCCCGTCGGAAGTTCCCAGATGATCTTCGTGGGGAAGCCCACGTCGCCGCCGTTGCGCCAGTAGGTGTGCCAGCGTGGGGCCATCGTCATGCGCAAGCCCGCGTGGACAGATTCGCCGGGCAGCGCGGAGTTTTTGTCCAGGAGCAGCTCGATCTGCGTGGCGGCGGCGGAAGCGTCGCACGACAGGAACACTTGCAGTGCGACGAGACAGGCCAGCAGGGAAAACCGGATACTCATGGGGAGTAAGATGGCTGGTGGACTGTTTTGTTTGAAAGTAGTTTGTGCGCAACTGCGTTGCGCGAAGGAAAAGGGAGACTGACTGAGCAGTTCGCCTGCTTTGGAGCCTCCGCCCGGCACGCCCTAAATCCGCTGCCGCTGCCAGTGCGTGATCTTTTTGCGGAAGCTGGCGGCGGTCAGCCAATACCAGCGTTCATAGCGGCGCAGCGCCTCGGCGCGTTCGCTGGCATCATCTCGGATGAAGCGCGTGGTCACGCCAGCCTCGGCGGACACGGGCTTTTCGAAGACGGCGTTGAGCCGCGTGCCGGGCAGGTCGCCATCGAGTGAATCCACGCGCTTGGTGGCGAAGCCGGACTTCTGCGCGAGCCGCTGGAGCGTGCGCGGTGAGAAACTGTAGTGGTGCGCGACGTGGAAGAAGTGCGAGAGCCGCGAGCCGGGAGCCTCGACATTGGGCACCTCGACGACGAAATGCCCGTGGGGCTTGAGGAGCTTTTTGACCGTGGCAAGCGTGGCCGTCGGGCTGATGGTGTGTTCGAG
>RFVF01000276.1 GCA_009922615.1 Pseudomonadota bacterium | reverse complement strand
CGTAGGCGATGGCGTCGCGGCCCGTCGCGGCGTTGCCGGTAAGCACGGTCGCCAGGGCGATGGCACCGAGGATCAGGAGGATCACCATCGGCAGGCCCGGGCGTCCGAACGCGGGTGGCGTATCGGACGGTCCCTTTGGGCGCGGGGCAGAATCCATGGACGCGGTCGTCTCCGGGGCGGGGGTGATGATCTCGACGCTGGGCAGCGTCTCGACGTGCGCGCCGAAAGACGGGTTGTAGAAGCTTGCGCACTGTTTTTGGAAAAACTGAATGGTCGGTCCTTCGTTGCCGATGTGTGCCTGCTCACGCGCACTGAACCAAAGTGTGGCTAGTTCTTTCCACGGGTAGTCTATGACGTTTTCCCAATGGTAGCTTTTCTTGGTCAAGTCGCCCTCTGGGTCCGTGCACTGATAGCGCCCTGCCGCGCTCCATGCGGCTTTAGTGGCGGGGGTGTCATAGTGCCGGTGCGCGCACAACGGGCATTCAAATCGCAGCGTGGCGAGCGCGTGCGCGCGGTCAAATTTTCCGTCGGGCCGGTCCCGCGAATCCCAAACAATCCCCCACCTCCGCCCGTCGGCGTGCTTGCCGTGAATCTTCGGGATGATGAATTGACCGCAGCCAGCGCAAGGAACGGTCCATTCGTGAATCACGCCGGAGGAAAACTGGATGTGCCAATCGTCGTCCCACGTCCCGCCCTGCGAAATGACGAGGAGCTTTGATAGTTGCTCCCGGAGGAAATCGCCAAGCCGCGTCTTAGCCTCCCCGATGCGCCCCGGATGGTCTGCCGCAATGCGCCAAGCTTCATCAATGATAACGGTTCGGAAGCCCCGGTTCTGAAGATTGGAGATGGCCGGACCGCATACGATCAAAGGCAGGCCGTTCGCAAAGATGATTTCCTGTCCCCGGTTTTTGTGCCGATCATCGGGGAGCATGGCACGCACGCTGGCGACGGAATTCAGGAGCGGCATTGTCCGCAGCTCCGCGTGTGACTTCGCCATTTCGTCCGTCTGAATGACAAAGAGGATCGAAGAGCCTTGGACCGATACGAGCCACGGGATTGACACGTCGGCCAGCAAGGTCTTGCCGGAGCGCGGCGGGGCGCACACGTTCACCTCGCGCACGCGGTCATCCGCGATG
This sequence comes from Pseudomonadota bacterium, assembly GCA_009922615.1. Classification (GTDB taxonomy): domain Bacteria; phylum Verrucomicrobiota; class Verrucomicrobiia; order Limisphaerales; family SXTU01; genus SXTU01. The sequence goes on along the minus strand of RFVF01000276.1, from coordinate 323 downwards.
GCCTCGAACGGTTCGCGGAAATGCGTACTTGTACCAATGTCGAATGCGCCCGTTTTGGAAAGCACAGGCGGCAAGTTCCGAATATGGTCCTTACCCCACTCGTAAATCGGGCGGCGGTCTTTGGGCGGTATCGACGCGCCCCACGCATCGCGCACAGCGAGGCTCATCCCTGCCACTCCTCCCGGAACGCGGCCCACTCGCGGCGGAGTTCGTCGGCGAACCTCTTTCCAAACTCCCGCGCGGCTGGCACGTCCAACCCGGCTACTGCGGCGGGGTACTCGTTGACGATCTTCTGTTCAATCAAGGCGTCAATCTTCGGATTG
>RFVF01000275.1 GCA_009922615.1 Pseudomonadota bacterium | reverse complement strand
ATACGAAACGCGGGGCGTGGCCGTTGTAGCCAGCCCCGCGTTCGTATCAGACAGTCGATCCTTAGACGACGGGATCGAGGATGCCGTTCTTGTCCACCAAGAGGGTGGCGAACGTCTGGACGTGGCGCACGCCCGGCAGGTCGTTGATGGTCGTGACAGCAGCCACGTCCGCGCCGTAGTTGTTGTAGCAGGACATGCCGGTCGTGGTGTTCAACGCCAGCGTCACGCTCAACAGGTTCGCGGAGAACCCGGTCATCTTGACCGTGTTGTTCTCGACGAGAATGTTCGTGCAGGTCACGAAGCGGAACACGCAACTCGTCGCGCCATCCTGCAACGCGAGGAACATCTTGTTGCCGCTCAAGCGGAACCGCGTGTTGCTCGTCGCGGCGATCCACTGCTGCGCGGAGCCGGCGGCGGTCGCCTGATAGTGCGTGCAGTTCTGGACGGCGCAATCGGTGCCCGTGGTGAACGCGGCGAACTGAATCGCCTGCACCGACGTGGTTTCAAAGAAGTCCACGCGGTCCAGCACCACGTTCGAGCCGGTGATGTTGAACATCGACACCACTTCGTCGATCGACACCGTGCAGCGCACGTTCGACAGGGTGTTGTTGCTGCCGCTGATCGCCATCGTCGCGGCAGTGCCGGACCAGGTGAAGGTCGGACGGTTGGAGCCGTTGCCCAAGCCGATGACCGTGATGCCGCTCTGCGACCAGGTGATGCCGCCCGCCGCAGAAATCGTCTCGGCGTGACCGGGGGCGATGAAGATGCGGTCGCCGGACAGCGCGATGGCGAGTGCCGCCGCGAGGGTCGTCTTCGCGCTCTGTGGAGTCGCACCGTCTCCGCCTGATGCCGCCGCGCTGTTGACGTACCAGTCGTTGCCGAACTGAACCGCCTTCAGAATGCCCGCTTCGAGGGCCGGAATCTGGCTCTGATCCAGATAGGGCGCTCGGTTCCGGTGCCCATATGCGAGTAGATTAGCCATATCGAAATTCTCTCCCTTACCAGACCGGACGGTTCAGACGGTTCAGGACGACGACGATGTTGACGCCCGTAACGGAGGTCATCGTGCCTGAGAATTTCAACCCGATGCGCTGACCCGTCAGGATCGTGCGATCGGCGGCGAGCGTGCCGGGACTCAGCGAACGCTTCTGAAGCGTATTGACGGTCGATTTCAAGTTGAACGTGGACGCCAACAGCGACGTGCCCGTCGAGAGCGCGGCACCGTCCGCCACTTTAACCACATCGACCGCGACCGCCGAACCGTCCGTGCCGAGCGTTTCGTGAATCTCGCTGGCGAAGACGATTTCACAGTTCGAGTCCGCGACCCACAGCCCCACGTTCGGGGCAGTCAACAGGGCCGCGTTCGGCCCTGCTGAGAAGGTCAGCACCAATGGCGCTTTCCATGCGACTGCTTGAGCAATCATTCGTTATGCCTCAGTGGTTGGACGAATCAGATTTCTA
>RFVF01000274.1 GCA_009922615.1 Pseudomonadota bacterium | reverse complement strand
ATACGAAACGCGGGGCGTGGCCGTTGTAGCCAGCCCCGCGTTCGTATCAGACAGTCGATCCTTAGACGACGGGATCGAGGATGCCGTTCTTGTCCACCAGCAGCGTTGCCAAGTCCTGAACGTGGCGGCAGCCGGGGAGGTCGTGGATCGTGGTCACAGCGGCCACGTCCGCGCCAGAGCTGTTGTAGCAGCTCATGCCGGTGGTGGTGTTGAGCGACAGATACACGCTCAACAGGTTCGCGCTGTAGCCGGTCATCTTCGCGACGTTGTTCTGAACGAGGATGTTCGTGCAGGTCACGAAGAACGCAACTGCACCTGCGGCGGCGTCCTTCAACGCCAGCATGAAGACGTTATTGAGCAGGCGGAAGCGCGTGTTGCTCGTCGCGGTGATCCAAATCTGCGTGGCCGCTGCCGCCGTCGCCTGGTAGTGCTGGCAGTTCTGGATGGCGCAGTCGGTACCAGTCGTGAACGCCGCGAACGCGATCGTCTGACAGGAGGTCGTCTCGAAGTGATCGACGCGATCCAGCGTGACGAACGAGCCGGTCACGTTGAACATCAGCACCATCTCATCGACCGACGACGTGACGCGCACGTTCGACAGGATGTTGTTGTTGCCGCTGATCGCGATGGTCGATGCGGTCGTGGTGAACGTGAACGTCGGACGGTTGGAGCCGACGCCCAAGCCGATCACGGTGATGCCGCTCTGCGACCAGGTGATACCGCCAGCGGCGGTGATGTTCTCCGCGTGACCGGGCGCGATGAAGATGCGGTCGCCCGAGAGCGCGATTGCCAGTGCCGCCGCGAGCGTGGTCTTCGCGCTGGCCGGCGTTGCACCGTCGCCACCAGCCGCCGCTGAGCTGTTGACGTACCAGTCGTTTCCGAACTGTTGCGCCTTCAACATGCCCGCTTCAAGGGCCGGAATCTGATCCTGGCCGAGATACGGGGCACGGCTCCGATGGCCGTAAGCGAGAAGTGAATTACCCATGTGTCAGAATCTCCCTACCAGGTCGGACGGTTCAAACGGTTCAGCACAACGACGATGTTGACGCCAGTGACGGCGGTCAGCGTGCCTGAAAATTTCAGACCGATCCTCTGTCCGTTCAGGATCGTGCGATCGGCAGCGAGCGTGCCCGGACTCAACGAACGCTTCTGGAGCGTGTTGATCGTGGATTTCAGGTTGAACGTGGACGCCAACAGCGACGTGCCCGCCGAGAGCGCGGCCCCGTCCGACGCCTTCACCACATCGACCGTGACTGCCGATCCGTCCGTGCCGAGCGTTTCGTGAATCTCGCTGGCGAAGACGATTTCACAGTTCGAGTCCGCGACCCACAGCCCCACGTTCGGGAGCGTGAGCAGGGCCGCATTCGGCCCTGCTGAGAAGGTCAGCACCAATGGCGCTTTCCATGCGACTGCTTGAGCAATCATTCGTTATGCCTCAGTGGTTGGACGAATCAGATTTCTA
>RFVF01000273.1 GCA_009922615.1 Pseudomonadota bacterium | reverse complement strand
CTCGCTGAACCTGCGAAACCACCTGAGCCTGCACGCATGCAGGAAGGGCAGCCGGGCCAGCGTTGGCTAGATAAGTTCATCACGACCGACGAAGATTTGCTGAAGATGAAGGAGCAGGTGAAGCTACTTGCGCCAGTGCATTATCCGGTGATGATTCTTGGAGAGAGCGGCACTGGTAAGGAGATTATTGCACGGGCATTACACGGCTCACGCACGGGATGTTTCGTGGCGATTAACTGTGCGGCGATTAGTGAGCAACTAGTAGAGTCTGAGTTGTTTGGGCATGTGAAGGGCTCGTTCACTGGAGCGTATAACGACAAGCAAGGCTTGCTGTCTCGCGCTCACAATGGCACGGCGTTCCTTGATGAGATCGGAGATTTGCCGTATCCGCTTCAAGCAAAATTGCTTCGCGCTATCCAGCAGAAAACAATCCGTCGCGTTGGCAGTGTTGACGACGAGGACATCTCGTGCCGTATCGTATGCGCGACACACAAAGATATTCAGATGGAACTCAACGAGACGTTCCGCTTGGATTTGTTCTACCGTTTATCCACGTTCATGCTCGTGATTAAGCCTCTTGCCGAACGACCGCTCTCTGATTTCATGGAGCTATCGAAGTATTTCGGAGGAACTGACGAGGATGCTGAGCGGTTGTTTAACAACCGAAGTCGTATGAAAGGTAACATGCGTCAGGTCGAGCAATACTTTATCCGCAAGCGAGTTCTTGGAACAGTCGATTGGGAATAGTGTTGTGGCATAGTGGATGCTATAGTGATAATACTTATGTCAACAAAAACAATCGAACCCAAGGAGTTTGTCGAGGGTAAACTGCCGCAGTTGTCGATGCGTGGGATGATTCCGAAACTGACTCGTGCCGAACGATACTCTGGCAAATCATCTGCGAGCTACTATAACGAGCAATACGCTAAGGCGGTGCTGCCGCATTTGATTGACATGATCAAGACACGACAGGACAAGGAGTTCTTGAAGGATAGGTTCAGCACACTTGAGACAGTGTATCAACGGGTGCAGCAATCGGTTGCGTATTGCATCGACAAGATGGATGAGGGTGATGTTCTCGAAACACTTCGACAGCAGATCGTGATTCGGAAAACGGACAAGTCGATTGTTGTGTGCTTCATCGAGAACGCTGATCGATACTCGAAGCAAGCATTGATCTACAATGCACGTGCTCGTAATGACGCGTTCATTATCCGTAACGCGCTGAGCGTGAACTGGCGAGAGAAGGTTGCGGAGTTCACGGAAGATATGGACAAGAAGGAGTTGTTCATCAACGATGGGTTTGCGCTCACCGCTGCTGACATTGCTGAGACACAATCGTTGTGTGAGTTGATGCCAGAGGGTTGTGAGATTGAGGTTGTCAAGCTGACGCAAAACGTGATTCACCTGAAACGAAAGTAACTACGAACGATTATGGCAAGAAATGTGTTTGGCTGGAGTTATCCAGCG
>RFVF01000272.1 GCA_009922615.1 Pseudomonadota bacterium | reverse complement strand
AGGTCACGACGCAAGACTTCGTTCCCGATTTCAAGCTTCTCCGCGCGGGCTTTTTTGATGCGCTCGTCGGAGTTTCCGCGCTTTTCCTTCTGCTCGCGGTAGTATTGGAAAAGCCCCTTGATCGTGGCTGCAAGTTGGTATTCTGACTTGTCCGGTGGTGGGAAATATCCAGCCTTAGCAAGCTGCCGATGCCGCCGGTCGGTAAGGCCGGTCAGGGCGCAAAGCTTGTCGGCGTGGATGGTGTCGGCCATAAAATGCGCGGATTAAGCGACGCGCCCCGCTTGTGACTAACGACCGCCGGGGAATCTCCGCTGCGTGCGCCCAGCCGCAACGCGTTTTCCAAATCCGCCGCGAGTGGCTGTGCCGCAGCCAGTCGCCCGTGGCCGGCCACGACAAAGCCGCTTCGCTTGCTCATGACTGGTCTGTTTAGGTCATTAGTGAAACTGAAACAAGAAAAAACGGTTTTTCATAGAAACGGGTCGAAGGTCACAACCCCGAACAAAACCTAGTCCCAAAAAGATTCCTTAGCGGCGGGGGTATCATCATCCTCTCTCTGAGCCTTTGCGCGCTCCTCTTCTTTGCGTTTCCAGTTGTTTTCTAGCTCTTTGCAGCGGGCGCAGTATAGTCCAGCACCGTCCTTTCCTGCTGCTATGTTTCCGCAAGGGCATTCAAGTTGCTTCTTTGACATAGTCTTGTGCGCGTTTGTTTGTGCGCGCTGGGCCTATCGTTATGCGGCGGCATCTTCTAAGTTCAAGCGTTGAAGTTGCGCCCTCCCCCTCGGCTTAGGCTCGCGACTTGGCCCACGCGTGCCGCAGCATCCGTAGCCGGCGCGCTCGTCCCACTCCACACACTTCTGGCATGTGATTATCCCAGCGCGCTTAAACCCAAGTTGCCCGCAATCGCATCTTCCGGCCCATTGTTTGCTTTTCATCTCACTCCTCTCCCGGCCAAGTCAGCCGACAGCTTCACCTTCCAATCAATCGTCCGCCCGTCTTTGGACTTCCAACCTCTCGCTTCCCATGCCCTAAACCAAGACGCCGCGTAAACCGTCGCTGACTTGCTTGCGTCGTCCTTCTCCGCCGCGTAGGCCGAGACCTCTTTCCACGATGGCCCGCCGTGCGCCGCATTTGGCTTTTGCGGCGTTTTTGCTCCCGGTGGTGCGCTAGGACGCCCGTCGGCCTCCCATTTCGTTTTAACGCGAACCAGCATCGGCCTCCAAAGCACGACGGGCCGATGGTTGAAGTCGAGCCAGCCGCAGCCTTCCATTTCGTTAAACCAGTCTTCCGCCTTCCACGGGGCAAGCCCGATCTTGGCAGCGTGGGCTTGAACCTCGGCCAGACTTGGCCGCTCCGCGCCCGCGCGCTCTCTCATGCTTATAGGAGACGGAGACGGAGACGGAGAGCCATCGTTCGGCCATTGGCCGGGAGATGGCCGGGGCATTGCCTGTGCCATAGCCGGGGCATTGGCCGGGGCATGGCCGCTGCCATTTTTCCAGC
>RFVF01000271.1 GCA_009922615.1 Pseudomonadota bacterium | reverse complement strand
GTTCAGCAAAAGTGGATTGGTGGTTTTGTGGTTTGGTGAGATAAAAAGATTTATGGGGAGGGTTTAAGGGAGGGGGCGAAGCTCCCTCCCTTTCGTGGATTGAGCGGAGGGGTGGCAGGGGAGGCGGTCAGCCTCCCCGCCGTTTCAGGCCGCTTGTGGTTGAGGAGCGGCGGGCCGTTTGAGGTGTTCGCGCAGGAGTTCCATGTTGAGGTAGCGGTGTTCGTCGACCCACTCCTCGTGGATCTCGACGGCCAGCGCTTGCACCAATCGTAAGCAGCTCTCCTCGTCAGGGAAGATACGCACCAACAGTGTACGGCGTTTGATCTCTTGATTGAGACGTTCCAGCATGTTCGTCGACTTGAGGTGTTTGTGGTGTTCGCGGGGGAGACGGTAGAAGGCAAAAGTCTCGTCGATGTTGGCTTCGACCCAGGTGCAGAGTTTCGGGTGCTTATCCTGCCAGCGAGCGAGCCAGGCCGCCAGGTCGCGGCGCGCTTCGGCGATGTCGTGGCGGTCGTAGAGCCAGCGCAGTTCGGTGAGGCAGTCGTCGGCTTGCTTGCGCGGCAGGTAATCGAGCGCGTTGCGCAGGAAGTGCACGTAGCAACGCTGCCAGTGCGCCTCGGGCAACGTTTCCATGATGGCGCGCTTCAGGCCGGCGTGGTCGTCGCTGGCGACCAGTTGGACCCCGTGGAGACCGCGCTCTTTGAGTCGCACGAGATGCTCCTTCCAGCTGCTGGTGCTTTCCCGGTTCGCCAGTTCCACCGAGAGCACGTGCCGACGGCCGTCCCAGCCGACGCCGAGCGTGATCAGGACCGCACGGCTGTGCCCGACACCGTTCTCACGCACTCGTTCGTAACGCGCGTCGAGAATCAGATATGGATAGGCCTCGTCGAGGCGCCGGGTCATGAAGCGCGCAAGCTCGGCATCGAGTTTCTTGTTGATCTCGCTGACCGCGCTGGCGCTGAACTCGTGGCCGCACAACTCCTCGGTAATCGCTTTCACCCGACGGGTCGAAACGCCTTGCACGTACATCTCCATCAACGCCGCCACCAGCGCCTTCTCGCTGCGTTGGTACCGCGCGAACAGTTCCGTCGAAAAGCGTCCCTGCCGATCCTGCGGCACGCGTAGCTCGAGCTTGCCCACACGGGTGACCAGCGAACGTTTGTAGTGACCACTGCGGAATCCCAGCCGCCCAGACACGCGTTCGCTCTTTCCGGCTTGGAGCGCTTCGTCCATTTCCGCTTCCAACACTTCCTGGAGCATCGTCTCCATCAGCTTCTTCAGAGAGTCGTCTTCGGTGAGCACACGCAGCAGTTCTTGTTTCGTGAGGTTAATCGGTTCATCATTTCGCTTCGGACGGATCATGGTTTTTCTTTCGTTGGTGGTTTTTGGCTTCTTCACCAAACCACTAACCATGATCCGTCTTTTTGCTGAACTTTTCGGACGCTACCTCATAGCACCCTCATGGCAGGCTCATAGCAGCCAGCAAAGCAGATACAACAA
>RFVF01000028.1 GCA_009922615.1 Pseudomonadota bacterium | reverse complement strand
AGACCGACGCTGAGTGGCGCGCCCAGCTCACGCCCGAGCAATACCACGTCCTGCGCGAAGCGGGCACCGAGCGGCCCCACGGAAAAATCTACGAGGAGTTCAAACACCAGGGTGCAGGCATTTACGTCTGCGGCGGTTGCGGCGCGGAACTTTTTTCCTCCGATCACAAGTTTGACTCCCGCTGCGGTTGGCCGTCCTTCTACGACCCCGCCAACGCCACCAACGTCCGCACCCGCGAGGATCGCGGCTTCGGCGTCACCCGCACCGAAGTCCTTTGCGCCCGCTGCGGCGGCCATCTCGGCCATGTCTTCAAGGGCGAAGGGTTCAACACCCCGACCGACCAGCGCTACTGCATCAACGGCGTCGCCCTCAAATTCATCCCCAAAGCTGCTGGCGCCAACGCCCCCTGAGCGCCACCGTCCGCGCGACGGAAGTTGAAACCTCGTTGCCCCTAGGCTCGTCCAGCAGGCGTCGTGAGTTGAACCGTAGCATCGTCACCGTGACGATTCCCGGTTGGGCCTACGACAGCTACGAACCAAACCGACCCGATGCTATTGCGCGCGCTGCTTCCCCTGCTCCTGCTGGCCAGCGGGCTCGTCGCCAGCGCCGCCAGCAAGCCCAAGCCGGAGAAACCCACCAAGACCGACGACGGCTTCAAGCCCTTCGCCGTGATCACGCAGCGCAACGTCTTCAACGCCAACCGTGGCCCCGCCGGGACCGCCGCCACCGCCGCGCCCAAGCCGCCCAAGCCCACCGCCATTGAAGCCTTCGCCCTGCTGGGCACCCTGCTGTCCGAACGTGGTTCCGTCGCTTTCTTCGATGGCACCAGCCCCGGCTACCGCAAAGCCGCGCAGGCGGGCGACACCCTTGGCCCTTACACCCTCACGGCGATCGAGCTCGATCGCGTCACCTTGCAACAAGGCGACCGCGAAGTTTGCCTCCCCCTCAAGATGCAGTGCCACCGCGAAGGCCACGGCGAATGGCAGATCGCGGCCCTGCCCGAAGATTATCAACCCTCCCCTGCCCCGCCGCCCTCATTCTCCGTTCCGCAAAAGCTCGATTACCGCACCGCGACACCAGATCAAGTACGCGACTACGTCTCCAGCAAATACCAGCGCAAGCTGGAATCCATGGCGAACGATCCAGGCAAAGCCGACAAGCTCCTCAAATCCATCGACCGCGAAATCGACGGCCGCATCCGCAAGCTCGAAAAGACCCGGCCTTAAGGAAACACTGACTTAACCACCGGGACACAGAGTTCACCAAGAAAAGCCGGTGATATTCCCTTTCTGTCTCCGCAGTGCTTCGGCGGTCGAATCCGAACTACGAAATGAGATGGGTTGTTGCGACGGCCGAAGAAACTTCTTTGGTCAGCCAAAGAAGCCTTCGAAACTGGGAATGCCACGTTCCCGGCCGTGGTTGGTGATTGCTGGCGCAGGCGTAACCCCGAACTGCAAGTCGCAGGCGTTAGCCGGCTCGGGGAACGGCGCGAGGGACGCGCAACCTGAAGATTGCGACTACCGGCCGGATAGGCTGTCCACCCGGAGTATTTACACTGCGATGGTCCCTGAATTCCAGTTCGACACGAGTGCTGGCCCATCCTTAGCCACATACACGAATTCCCTTTCAATCGGATAAAAAGCGAACAAACCAGTTTCGTTCTTCTTCACGGCCCAAGCAATTCCGTCCACGCCTGGTCCACCGACGGCGAGCCAGCCTTCCGCGTCGTGAAGCTCCCACTCTGTTACAGGCCTCAGAACCCAATACCGGCTCAATTCACAGTAGTAGCCATCCTTGGGAAGCGACTCGACTGAATACTCAGAAAGCGCAGCCAAGTAGTGCTCTATAAGCCAGCGAACCAAGTCTGCGTTAGAAACGGCACCGTCAACGGTTGGGCAGCCCGCACGGACCATCCGTTGCATGAGCGCCAAATTAATCCCCCAAACCTTGGCCAGCTCCTCTAAAGGCATCGGAAATTCGGGATTGAAGATAAGCATACGTGTCAGCCCGGCGAATGTTTGACGGAGCGGTCAGCAGTAAGTCTTGCTCATTTTGACGGCTCTTGGTCATCCGACAGCCGCTTTGATACCACGCTTCAACGCCCTCTCGTTCCCGCTGCTTTACCTATCGTTCCGGAAACTCAAACTCCACCTTCCCCCGCTCGGCGAGCTTGAGGTGCGCCGGGAAGGGCTTGCCGGCCTTGCTGATGAATTGCGTGAGGAGGTCGGTCTTGCCCTTGGCGAGGAGTTTCTTGACCTGCTCGCGGTCCACGGGCTGTTGCAGCACCACCTTGCCGGTCTTGAAGGTGCACTTCTTTGCATCGAGTTGGCTACGCTCGCAGAGGTAGGACTCGGGGCCTTCGAAGACGTTACCCTTGCACTTGGGGCATTTCCCCAGCGGTTCCTGCCCGGTGAAGTCGAGCTTCACGGCGGGGGTGGCGTCGCCTTTCTTCGCGCCCTTGGCGGGGAACTTCTTCTCGCGCGGCGCGAACTCGAAGCTGACCTTGTTGCCATCGAATTTGAGGAACGCCTCGAACTTGCGGCCCGTCTTCTTCGACACAAAGCCTTTCAGTAAATCCGTCTTGCCCTCGGCAAGCAGCTTGACGATCTGCGCCTTTTCGATGGGCTGCTGGAGGATGATCGCGCCGGTCTTGAAGTCGCACTTACGGTCCGCGCCGGTCGCCCGCTCGCAAACGTAGTTCATGCCATTCTCGAAGACGCGGCCATCCTTGCACTTGGGGCACTGGCCGAGCGGCTCCTTGCCGGTGAAGTCCACGGGCGCGGCGTTCTCCTCGTCCTTTTGGTCGTTGCCGAAGTCAAACTTCGCCTCACCCTCGGGCGAAAGCTTCATCACGGCGGCAAAGGGGAAACCCTGCTTGCTGCGGAAACCCTGAAGCGGCCCGACCTGCTTCTCGCGCAGCAGCGTCTCGACCTCCTCGATCTCAAACGCACGGCCGAGGATGGTCTTCCACATGTTCCAGTCGCACTTCTGGCATTGGAACTTTTTGTAGTTCTCGTGAACTTCGCCGCCGCACTTCGGGCAAGGTGTCTGGAGCTTGCCAAAGTCGCCGGGAATGGTGTCGTGCTCGTAGGCCTTGGTCTGGCCGACGATGCGCTCGGTGAGCGCGCGAATCTCGGCCATGAACTGATCGCGCGCGAGCTGGCCGCGCTGCATTTGGCGGAGCTTGAACTCCCAATCGCCGGTCAGCTCGGGCTTGGTCAGCTCAGGGATGCTCAGGCCGTTGAGCAGCGCAATGAGCGTGAAGGCCTTCGCACTCGGCACCAGCTCGCGCTGGTTGCGGTGGACGTATTGCTCGTAGATCAACCCTTCGATGATGGCCGCGCGCGTGGCGGGCGTGCCGAGGCCGCGCTCGCTCATAGCCTCGCGCAGTTCGTCGTCCTCGACGAGCTTGCCGGCACTCTCCATCGCGCCAAGCAACGTGGCTTCCGTGTAACGCGCAGGGGGCTTGGTCTGGCTGCCCTTGACCTCGACGTTCGTGGTCTTCACCGACTCCCCCTGCGCGACGGGAACGAGGCTGGGCGCGCCGTCGTCGCCGGCGGCTTCCTTGCCATAGACTTCGAGCCAGCCGGCCTTGACGAGCACCTTGCCAGCGCTCTTGAACGGCTCGCCCTCGACGCGCGTGATGCGCGTGGTTTCGAGGAACTCGGCAGCGGGGAAGAAGACCGCGAGGAAGCGGCGCGTGACGAGGTCGTAGAGTTTTTGCTCGGGCTCGGACAAACCTTTCGGCAGCACGCCCGTCGGGATGATGGCGAAGTGGTCGGAGATTTTTGCGTTATTGAAGATGCGCTTGTTCGGCCGCACCCAGTCGCTGGTGAGAATCTTCTCAGCCGGTCCGCTGTAGCCCGCAAGGTCACGCAACGAGTCGAGCGTCTTCTTCACCGTGGGAATGTAATCCTCCGGCAGCGCGCGGGCGTCCGTTCTCGGGTAGGTGAGCACCTTGTGCTTTTCGTAAAGCGCTTGGGCGAGGCCGAGCGTGTTCTTCGCGCTGAAGCCGAACCGTCCGTTCGCCTCGCGCTGAAGCGTGGTGAGATCGTAGAGGCCGGGTGAAAGTTGCGTGCTGGGCTTGCTCTCCTCGGTGACGATGCCCGGCTTGCCGAGACACTTCGCGGCGAGCGCATCAGCCTCGGCCTTCGTCCAAAGACGCTCGGCCTTGATTTCTGCGTCGGCGTCCTTCGCGGTGTTCTTCTGATATTTCTCGTCGAACCAGCGGCCTTCGTATTGACCAGCCTTGGCGTCGAAGGTGCCGAGCACTTCCCAGTAATCGCGCGCGACGAACTTGCGGATCTTCGCCTCGCGCTCGACGAGGATGGCCAGCGTGGGCGTCTGCACGCGCCCGACGGTCGTGAGGTTGAAGCCGCCGGTTTTGTTATTGAACGCGGTCATCGCCCGCGTGCCGTTGATGCCGATGAGCCAGTCCGCCTCGGCGCGGCTCTCGGCAGCATCAGCGAGCGGACGCATGGAGGCGTCGCTGCGAAGCTGCGCGAAACCGTCGCGGATGGACGCAGCGGTCATGGACTGGAGCCAGAGCCGCTGGATGGGCTGCTTGGCCTTCGTGAATTCCGTGATGCGGCGAAAGATGAGTTCACCCTCGCGCCCGGCGTCGCAGGCGTTGATGAGCGTGTCCACGTCCTTCCGTTTGATAAGGCGCTGGAGGCCTTTGAGACGGTCGGCAGACTTTTCGATGGGATTCAACGCGAAACGAGGCGGAATGTGTGGCAGGTGCGTGAAGGTCCACTTGCCTTTCTTGATGTCATGCTCCTCCGGCACGCCGAGTTCAAGCAGATGCCCGACGGCGGACGAGATGATGTGCGTCGGGCTCTCGTAGAACTCGCCGGACTTGTCTTTGGTGAAGCCACCGAGCGCCTTGGCGATGTCGCCGGCGACGGATGGCTTCTCAGCAATGATGAGTGCTTTGCCCATGAGTAGCGCGGGCTTCTACACGAGCGGCACGCGGACTGGCAACAGGAGTTTTCAACACGAAACAAAAAATGCACCCCGCCGGCTCGCCCCAATTTCATACCGCTGAAGGGTGGATTTGAAATATCGGCTGGTGCGCTGGAGCCATCGGCTGGCCGTTGCTTTTGACTCCGGCGACCCGTTAAATGCCGCCACGTAACCGATACCATTCGATATGAAGCACCGCCTCCTTTCGTCCCTGACGCAGTCCATTCTCACGGTGTGGCTTGCTGCGATAACGCTCTCCGCCGCCGAGCCGCTGCGGGTGTTCATCCGCGCCAACGCTTCCAACCGTGGCCAAGAAGTCCACGCCCACCCGCGCTTCCTCGGCGAGTGGAGCAAGCTGCTCACCGAGCGCGGCATGAAGGTGGACGGCGGCCTCGAACTCCCCACGGCCGCGCAGCTCGCGCAGACCGACGTGCTCGTGATGTTCGCGCAGGACGGCGGCGGCTTCCCGGTCGAACAGCGCGCGAGCCTCGACGCGTTTCTCAAGCGCGGCGGCGGCCTCGTGGTGATTCACACGGCCACGGTGCCGACGCGCTCGATCCCGGACAACGCGGAGCACTGGAAGTCCGTCATCGGCGGCTCGTGGGTGCATGGCACGACGAAGTGGCTCGAAGGTCCGATGTCGCTTTACTACGTGGACCGCACGCATCCGATCACGACCGGCGTCGCGAACTTCGACCTCGATGACGAGATTTACTACGACATGGACCTCTCACCCGATGCTCGTGTGCTCGCCGCCGCCTACACGCCCAACGTCTCCGCCGCGCGCCGCAACCAGAAGAACGGCCAACCCGAGCGCGGCAAGATCACCGTTTATGACCTCGCGCCGCAGATGTGGACCTATGAGCGCACGCTCGCCGGCGGCAAGCCCTACCGCGCGTTCGTCAGCATTCCCGGCCACAAGTTCGCGACGTTCAACATGCCGCATTACCGCGCCGTGCTGCTGCGCGGCATTGCGTGGGCCGGCCAACGCGCGAACGTGGATGAATTCACCAAGCCCGAGGAAATTGACTCGTTGCTTTACCCCGCAGTCGGACCGTCGCGTCCGGCGGATTCGCTCAAGCAACTGGTCATTCATCCTGACTTCAAGATGTCACTCGTCGCCAGCGAGCCGCTCATCAACAAAGTCATGAACGTGGACTGGGACGCGGCGGGCCGCTTGTGGGTCGCCGAGACGCCCGAGTATCCCGACGGCCGCTCGGTGAATCCGCGCACCGACTACGTGCAGCGCTGGCAGAAGGACGACAAGCTCACCGACGACGGGAAGAACTACGACCGCCCGGCCTACGACCGCATTTCCATTCTCACTTCCTCGAAGGGCGACGGCGTGATGGACACGAAGAAAGTGTTCGCTGACTACGCGCACGGCGTGCCCGGCGGGTTGGAGCGCGTGACGAGTTTCGTGTTTCACAAGAGCGGCGTGATTGCCGCCGCCGCGCCGGACGTGTGGCTGCTCGAAGACACCAGCGGCAGCGGCGTGTGCAACAAGGCCACCAAGCTTTACACGAATCTCGGCTACGGCGACACGCACGCAGTCATCAACAACCTGCGCTGGGGCTTCGACGGCTGGATTTACGCGACGCACGGCTACAGCGGCAGCAGTGACGTGACCAGCGGTGACGGCACGAAGCACTTCGGGCGCATCGGCTCGGGCGTCGTGCGCTTTAAGCCGGACGGCTCGGCCTTCGAGCAGTTTTCCTCCAAGGGCGGCAACACCTGGGGCCTGCAAATCGCGTGGGACAACGAAGTCTTCTGGACGCAGCCCACCAGCGGCGACCTGCTCATGCACACCGTGATGAGCGAGGAACAACTCTCGCGCGGCAAGCTCCCCGGCACGCCGAGCTACGTCGTGTGCGAGAAGAGCGTGAAGACCTTCCCGCTGATTCCCTACGACCGCCTGCCGTATGTGCAGATCGACTGGGTCGGCTTCTTCACGGCGGCGGCGGGCTGTGTGATTTACGACGGCGGCGCGTGGCCGGCCGCGTGGAACAACCGCTACTTCACCACCGAACCGACCATCAACATCGTCCACGATGCCATCGTCACGCGGAACGGCGTGAGCTACGCCGCCGCGCGCGCGCAAGGCCGCGAGGAAATCGAATTCATCGGCGGCAAGGATTATTGGTTCCGGCCCATCGAAGTCCGCACCGGCCCGGACGGCGCGCTCTACGTCGTGGACTTCTACAACCAGGCCGTCATCCACAACGACACGCGCGGCCCCAAGCACGGCCCGCGCAACGCCGCCATCCGCCCCGACCGCGACCACTACTACGCCCGCATCTGGCGCTTGGATCACAAGGACGCGAAGAAACTCACGGTGCCGAACTTGGCGAAGGCTTCTGCAACTGAACTCGTCACCGCGCTGGAGAACGTCAACTTGCACGTGCGCCAAAACGCGGTGCGCCTGCTCGCCGAAAACAACGCCACGGACGTCGCGCCCGCTTTGAAGCAGCTAGTCGCTTCGCCCAAAACTCCGGCGAGCCGCGTCGCTGCGCTGTGGGCCTTGAATCGCCTCGGCCGTCTGGACGACGCAACACTCACTGCGGCGGCGAACGACAAGGAACCATCGCTCCGCAAGAGCGCGATGAAGGTCGCTGCCGCTGCGCCCGCGAGCAGTAAGGCCGCCGCGCTGAAGCTCGTGAAGGACAGCGACACCACTGTGCGGCTCGGTGCGTTGCTCACCCTGGCGGCGCAGGAGATTTCCGCGAACGAAGCCGCTGAGCTAGTCGCCGTTTATCCGACCCTCGATGACAAGTGGTCGCAGTCGGCGTTCCTCGGCGTCGCCGCGAAATCCCCTGGTGCGTTCCTCGACGCCGCGTTCGCCAGCGGCCGGCCCGAGTTGATTTCCCTCGTCACCTCGTTGAGCGGCGCGGTCGCGAACTCCGCCGATCAATCCGGCAAGCTCATCGTCTCGCTCGCCGCCAAGCCCGACAGTGCCAACGCGCTCAAGGCCGGACTGCTCGAAAGTCTCGCGCCCGCGCTGCGCTTGCCGGACGCGCCCGCGTGGAGCGGCGAACTCGAAGCCGCGCTGCGCAAGCTCGCCGCGTCCAGCGACGCGCGCCTCGCCGGTGCCGTGCTGCCCTTCATCGCCAAGTGGGACAAGCCGGGCGCGCTCAAAGCCATCGTGGACACGCAGGTGAAGGCGTTGCTCGCCAAACTTTGCGACGCCACACAACCCGAAGCCACGCGCGTCGCGCTCGTCAGCAATCTGATCGGGATGCGTTCCGCCAGTGCGGAGATTTTGCCTGCCGTCGTGAAGCTGCTCGGCGGTAAGACACCGACCGGCTTGCAGCAGCGCGTCGTCGAGGCGCTCGCGGAATTGAGCGAGGCGAACGTCGGCGCAAGCCTGGCCGCCGCGTATCCGCAACTGCCCGGCGAGTTGCAGCCGCTCGCGTTCAATACGCTCCTGCGCCGCAACGACTGGGCCACGGCGCTGCTCAACGCGCTCGAAGGCGGCGCGTTGAAGGCCGAGTCGCTCGGGCCGGCGAACTTGCACCGCCTGCGCTACTTCCCCAATGCCGACATCGCGAAGCGCGCCGCTGCGTTGATCGAAAAACTGCGCGGCCCCGAGGCGAAGCAGAAGGACGAGCTGATCGCGAAGTTCACGCCGGAAGTCACCAAGCCCGGCAACGTCGCCAAGGGCAAGGAGCTTTTCACCGTGAATTGCGCCGTGTGCCACATGCTCGGCGACCTCGGCAAACGCGTCGGCCCGCCGCTCACCGGCATGGGCGCGCACGGCCCGGCGGAATTGCTCGTTGCGGTGCTCGACCCCAACCGCGAGGTGGACGCGAGCTTCGTGGCCGTGACCATCGAGAACAAGGACGGCGAGCAGCACGACGGCGTCGTGACGCGTGAAAACAACCAACTCATCGCGCTCGCGAATGCCGCGGGCGAAAAGGAAATCAAGAAATCCGACATCAAGGTGCGCCGGAGCACCGGCCGTTCGCTGATGCCCGAGGGCTTCGAGGCGCTCGGCGCGGAAAGCTTGCGCGACATCCTCGCCTTCATGTGCGAGAGCGACGCGCGCTTCCGGTTCATTGATCTCACCGCCGCCTTCACCGCGAACACGCGCGACGGCCTTTACGCCAGCAAGGATCCCAACGGCGGCTCCATCGCGCTGGCCAAGGCCGGCATTCTCCCGGCCTATGGCGTGCCGTTCAACGTCGTTGCCGCCGACAAGTCTCCCAGCGGCCGGAACATCATGGTGCTCAAAGGTGGCCCGCCAAACGTCTACGCCCAAAAGACTTTTCCGCAGACCGTCGAGGCCAAGGTCGGCTTCGCCGCGAAGCAACTGCACTTCCTCGGCAATGTCGGCGGCTGGGCCTTCCCCTACGGCCAGGCAAATGAGTCTTCGCTGAAAGTCACCGTGCATTACGCCGACGGGAAGCAGGAGGAACTCGTCTTCAAGAACGGCGAGGACATCGCCGACTACATCCGCGAGGTGGACGTGGAGAAATCCAAGCTCGTGCGCGGCCTCACCAGCAACGGCTCGCAGTTGCGCTACGCCAGCCGCCGGCTCACCGGCACCGGCGTGATCGAGAAGCTCACCTTCGCCAGCGCGGGCAACGTCGTCGCACCCACCACGCTCGCCGTGACGGCGGACTTCAGCGACGCTCCCATCCCCGGCGGCAACGCGCCCGCCGCCGTGGCCGCACCTGCCGCCAAGGGCGACGGCAAGAAAGGCAAGCAACCCGCCGCGAAGAATCTCCCGCCTCCGCCCCGCGCCGAGAAGATCGAGTGGGGCAACGGCACCAAGGTTCTGCTCATCGGTGGCGGCAGCTCGCACGACTTCCAGCGCTTCTTCAACCTCGCCGACGTTGCCACGCTAAAAGCCGCCGGGAAATACTCCGTGAACTACACCGAGAGCCCGCTCGACTTCGTGGATCACGTGAAGAACGTCGATGTCCTTGTCCTGAGCGTGAACACCCCCGCCTTCACTACGCCCGAGGCGCGCAAGGCTCTCTTCGACCACGTGAACGCCGGCAAAGGCGTCGTGCTCCTGCACGCCGGCGTGTGGTATAACTACGCCGACTGGCCGGAGTATAATCGCGAGCTGGCCGGCGGTGGCTCACGCGGCCACGACCGCCTCGGCGAATACGAAGTCAAGGCCACCAACGCCGCGCATCCCATCATGAAGGGCGTCCCCGCCAGCTTCCGCATCACCGACGAACTCTACTACTTCATACCCGACACCGCCGGCACGCCCATCGAAGTCCTCGCCACCGCGACCTCCACGCTTAAGCCCGGGACCTACCCGCAAGTCTTCGTGGTGAAGCACGCCAAGGCCCGCATCGCCGGCCTCACCCTCGGCCACGACGCCCGCGCCCACGATTTGCCGGAGTTCAAGACCCTGCTGATGAACGCAATCGACTGGGTGAAGAAGTGAAGCGCACGGAGCCCCGGCTTTAGCGACGAGGCGGGCGGGCAATGTGCACTTGCGCGCGGAGCGGCTGGGGTTAGTTCGGACGCGTTGCCGTCTGAAGGCAGGACTCCATGCGGGGATGGCCAATCGGAACGGCGTTGCTTCTCCGTAGCGATGTTTTAGTGTCGCCGCATGACTATGCGTCCTTTGTTCGCCCTCACGTTGCTGGCCACCGCGACTGCTTTCGCTGCGGAGCCGCCGCCGATTCCCGCCAAATCCATCGCGCAGAAGAAGGAGTTGCTCTTCGCGGATGATTTCGAGGGCGCAGAGCACGACAAACGCTGGCATCGCGTGGTGGACACGTTCACTTTCGAGAAGGGCACGCTCAAGGGCACGCAGACGCGCGACAAGAACATCCCCGCCGCCGATGGCAAACCCGCCGTCACCGCGCACGCCGCTGTGTATGGCCTGGAAGTGCCGACGAAGGACAGCGTGGTGGAGGTGAAGATCAAGTTCGAGGGTGCGACGATGATCGACGTGGAGTTCGATGACCGCAAATACACCGGCGCGCACTATGGCCATCTCTGCCGGGCGCAGGTCCGTCTCAATGGGGTGACGATGATCGACGAGCGCGATGGCACGATGCGCAACGACATCTACGAGATGAACAAGGACCCCAACAAGAAGGCCGAGCGCGCCAAACTCCTCGTCGGCCGCACGGCCACCTATCCCGCGAAACTTGAAGCCGGCAAGTGGTATAACCTCGTCGTCGAGACCGTCGGTGATGAAATGCGTGTGACGATTGATGGCAAGCCTGCGGGCTACCTCAAATCCTCCGGCATCGCGCACGCCACGAAATCCAAGATTGAACTCGGCGTCGCCGGCAAGGACGGCTTCTTCGACGATATCAAGGTCTGGAACGCGGAGCCGGCGAAGCCGTAACCGCATCCCAAGCGTCAGCTCGGACGGCGCTAACTTGCTTCACACCGCCGCGACCTTCACGCAGTGAATGGGCGGGAGTGAATCGAAGAGACAGTCCCATTGTTCGCCACCATCGCGGCCGATCCAGAGCTGGCCGGTGGTGGTGCCGAAATAGAGCGCGGGGGACTTCAATTCATCCACATCCATGCCATCGCGCAGGATGGTGAAGAAACTCTCTTTTTTCGGCAGGCCCTTGGTGAGCTTGCGCCAGGAGTTGCCGCCGTTTTCGCTGCGCCAGATGGCGGGTGCTCCGCCGGGACAGGTGCGCGTCATCGGTTCGAGCGGCGCGACGTAAACGACGTCCGGGTCGTGCGGGTGGACGACGATGGGGAATCCAAAATCAGACGGCAGGCCTTTGGCGATGGAGTGCCAGGACTTGCCGTGATCGTCGCTGCGCAACACGCCGATGCCGGGCCGCGGGCCGCCGGGGCCGGACCACTCGGACCAGCCGCCGTGGTTCTGCATGTAGAGCCGGCCGGGCGCATCCTTGTGCCGGGCGATCTTGTGCACGCATTGGCCAAACTCGGGATACGGATCGGGCACGAAGCCCGCGCCAACTCCCTTGTTGGAGGCCGCAAAAGTCTGGCCGCCGTCCTCGCTGAGGTAATGGCCGCCGGTCGAGATGCCCAAGTGCATGCGCTGGCCATCGCGCACGATGGTGTGCATGCAAAGGCCGCCGTTGCCGGGATGCCATTTGCGGGCGTGCTCGTGATTGCTGATGCCGGGGACCAGTTCCCAGGAGTCGCCGCCATCCGAGCTGTGAAACAACGCGGCCGGTTCGACGCCGCACCAAAGCTCTTTTTTGCCATCGCCGGGAACGAGCGACCAGATGTTGGCCAGTGCGCGGCCATCGTCCTTGGGGAAGGCGGGCGCAGCTTTGGTTTGCTTGAAAGTCCGGCCCAGATCGGTCGAACGCAGCACCTTCATCCCGAAGAAGGGGTTGCAACTCGAAGCGTAGATGCGGGGCGTGCCGCGTGAGTCTACGAGCGCGGAATACACGGACACGCCCGAGCCGAACGGGCCGCGTAATTGGAAGCGCTCGCGGGCCGACGAGGATTCGGCGACGAACAAGCCCTTCTTGGTGCCGATGGTAAGGATGATACGATTTGCCATGGTGTTTACCCTCCCGAGACGGCGGGCAGGATGACGACAGTATCGCCAGAGGAGAGCGGCGTATCCAGCCCGTTGCAGTCCCGCATGTGTTGTTCGTTGACGAACAGATTGATGTGGCGACGGACGGCTCCGGTCTCGTCGCAAACACTGCGGTGGAGCGCGGGGCGCGTGCGCTCCAGCTCGGCCAGTGCGGCCCGCACGTTCGCGGCGGTGAGGGACAATTCCGCCGCTCCCGCACAGCATTCCCGCAGCGGACCGGGAACAAAGACCGTGATCTGGGCGGCGCGTTTCATGCCGGACAGAAGGACGGTTGCTGCATGGGGAAAACTAAATCGCCGACTGGACCGGGCGTCAAAACTTTTGTCAGACGCGCAACGCAGGCAGGGATATAGGAAGGCCAGCATTCTGAGTGTGAGCTTTAAGTCTGACCTTCAAACCCGATCGCATAAATTTCCCGGCCCACCAACTTCCCGGCATGGACTCCAGCCCCCTCCGAAACCCGGAGATGCGACTGACTTTGGAGCTTGGAGCTTGGGCGGCGTAGTAGCATATTCCCGCCGCATGAGCGCAGGCACGACCATCAAACTCAGCCGCGATTGCGCGGCCATCCAAATTCCCGTTGGCACCGAGGTTACTTTGAAGACCGCCACGCCCGTGGACATTGTCCAAACGCTCGGCGGCACCTACACCGTCCACAGCATGGGCGGATTGTTTCGGATCGACGGCCGCGATGCCGACGCGCTAGGCCTCACGCCTGAGCCGGCCACGACGCCCGCCTCCCCTGCCCTGCAATCCGTCTCCGAGCAGGCCGTTTGGGCTGTGCTCAAAACCTGCTTCGATCCGGAAATCCCTGTCAACATCGTGGACCTTGGCCTGGTGTATGACATGGGCATCGAAGAGCTGCCGACCGGTGGGCGCAAAGTCTTCGTGAAGATGACGCTCACCGCGCCCGGTTGTGGCATGGGCCCCACCATCGCCCGCGATGCACAGCAGAAAATTCTTTCTCTGAACGGCGTCGAAGATGCGAGCGTGGAAGTCGTCTGGGACCCGCCATGGCACCAGTCCATGATCTCAGCGGAAGGCCGGAAAATTCTCGGGCTGGGCTGACCCCATTCAGCAAGCACACCCGGCGCGCAGCCGGTCCCGCCGCACGGCTCAACTGCCCGAGCAACCGGCTGTTCTACGGCTTCAGCATTCCCTCAAGCTTCTTCCGCTCCTCGTCCGTCAAGGGCTTGAACTCGATGCTCACGCCCGGCAAATCCGCGTTGAGCTTCGCGACCTCCGCCTCGGCGATGTCCGTGCGCAACAGGGCAAGTTTCTTCAAATTCGGTAGCGCCTTGAGCTGCACCAACCCGGCGTGCGTGAGGCGAACTTCGTCGAGGGTCAGCGATTCCAACGACTTCATCTTGGCCAGCGTCGCCAGCGTGCGGTCATCGAGACTCAACGCATTCGGTTTGCCATTATACTGGCGCAAACGCTGGCCGAGATAGAGCGTGCGCACACCCGTGAGCTTGAGCAACGACTCGTTACCCGCCTGCGTCTGATACGTGTGCCAGGTGCGGAACTCCTTGAGCTGCGTCAGCTCAGCCACGGCCGCCATGCCCAGATCGTTGAACGGCGTGCCGGCCACCGTGAGCCGCTCTAGCTTGGGCAAGGTCTTGAATGCCGCGAACCCCGCGCCGGTAAAACCTTTGTCGGGAAACGCAATGTGGAAAAAGGACGCAGAACGCAAATTCGGCAGGTTCGCCAAATGCTTCAAGCCCGCGTCCGTGACCTGAATGCCATCGGTGCCCAGCTCCTCCAACGCGGTCAGCCCGGCGAGGTGTGCGAGCGTCGCATCCGTGAGCCCGTGGCACTGGCCGTAAAGCGTGAGACTCTTCAGCGACTTGAGCTGCCCGATCCGCTTGAACTCCGCCTCGCCCAGTTTGGAGCAATCCTTGAAAGAAACTTTCGTCACCGCGCCGGCCGTTTCCGTGACCTGCCCGCCCAGCGCCCGCAAGGCCGCTGCCACCGCTGCCTCATCGGCGACGGCAGCGCTCAGCCCAAAACACCCAACAGCCAACCAAGCAACAACGTGTTTCATGTCCCGACATCTTGCGTGGATGTGGTCCATGAACTCAGCAAAAAAGAATTCGGTCATTGTCGGGGCGAACGCTTCTCCGAACGCGGTGGCGTGCGGCGGAGGAGGGCCGGCTTTATGCGGCGATAGGGGGCGTGCCGAACTGCTCAGGCACGAAGCCGCCCATGGCCTGTCCTCACGGCTGGAAATTCCGGTGCTTCGCGTCGCCGCCGGCTTCGAGGTAGGCGAGGAGGTCGAGGATTTGGTCGAGGCGCAGGCTGTTGAGCAGGCCGCTGGGCATGGGCGAGACTTCGGAGAGGCGACGCTCGCGGACGTTGGACACGGCCACTTCGATGAGCTTCTCCTCCAGCGGGCTGGGGCGGACGAATAGCTTCCCGTCCGCCTCGCGTTCTACCATGCCGCTCACGTCGTCGCCGTCCTTCAGGAGCAAGCGAGTTTGACGGAATTTTTCGTCGATCACGGCGCTGGGTTCGAGAATGTGGAAGAGCAAATCGCGCCGGCTGAAGCGAGCGCCGACGGCCAGCAGCTCCGGGCCGATGACGCTGTTCGGAAACGCCGGGTCGTTGCTGACGCGGTGGCAGTGGACGCATTGCGCGGTGAGCAGCGCGGAGCGCGCGCCCTCGTAGCTGCGGCCCTTGCCGACTTCGGCGAGGCGGGGTTCGAGGTCGGCGAGCTTCCAGTCTTTTACGAAGCGCGGCGGTTGTGGGGCAGCCGTCCCGGCTGCAGTCCCTCGATTCGCGGGCTGGACGCCCGTAGAACCGGCAGCCGGGACGGCTGCCCTACTACCGAGCGCGACGCGCTCCTCCGGCGTGAGCGAGGCGAGGAGTTCCTTGCGGACGTTCGCGACGGACGTGAAGTAGGTGCGGCCGCCGGGCAGGCGCTCAGCGCGGTCGAGCGCGTCGAAAACGGCGCGTCGGGCGTCGGGCGTCCAGCCGTCGCGGGCGTAGCGGAGGTAGAACGGGTAGAGCAGCAAGTCCTCGCTCGCGGTCGCGGCGCGCAGCAGCGGGACGGTCTTGGCGATGACCTGCGGCGAGCGTAGATAGACCAGTAGCTCGACGAGCATCTGGTTCACGCGCTGGCTGGCGTTCGGGTAGAGCGGCTCAAGCCATTTCAAACTGGCCTGACGTTGGGCTTCATCGGGCGGGCCCAGGCGGATGAAGGTGAGGGCAAGGACGCGAAGGGCGGCAACCTGGGAGGTTTCTTGAGTAACGCGTTCTAGGAATAAGCGACTCAATAACTTGTCCTTGGTTTGTTGAAGACTACCACGAGCAAGGGCCAGGCCTCCGAGTAGGAAAGTAGTCTGGTTGGTCGCCGACATAATCTCGCGTTGCCAAGCTTGGATGGGCAGTCGCTGTATGGCGGAGCTGGCTGCTTGGCGAATCCAAGGGAAAGGCGACTCCAACGCTTGTAAGGCCTTCGACGTGGCGCTCTCCACTGTGAAACTTCCTCCAGGTGTCGATTCTGCAATCACTCGCCGCACCAGCAAAAGTCGGACGCGTTCAATGAAGTCCTGAAATTGGCCCGGAGCCATGTATTCGCCTCCGACTACCAAACCTTGGAGCGAGTCCTCGGCTGCAACAATGCTCGCCGGGTTGATGATTTTCTCCTCTTTTACTGCCGTCACCCGATACAACCCCGACTGCGTCCCTCTTCCTCCCGTCGTGAACCACATCGCCCCATCCGGGCCGATACACGCGTCGGTCACGTTCATCGGGCGGCCACCGACGAAGAGTTCGCTCGTGCCGGTGTAGCTCGCGCCTTGCGGCGTCATGTGCACCGCGAGGATGCGCCCGTAGGCCCAGTCGCAGAGGAAGAGGGCTTTTTGATACTTCGCCGGGAACTTCGCGCCATGGCCGAAGATGACGCCAGTGGGCGACGCGAGGCCGATGTCCACCACGCTGGGCAGCGTGTCGGGATACCACGCGGGCCAGCGCCCGGTGCCGCGCCGCCAGCCGTAGTCCGCGCCGGGCACGACGTGCAGCACGCGGTTGGGCATATACCACGGGCAGCCCACGTCCCACTCCATGTCGGCATCGAAGGTGAAGAGGTCGCCGTGCTCGTTGAAGGCGACATCGAGCGGGTTGCGCAGGCCGCCGGCCCAGAGCTGCACCTCGCTGCCGTCGGGCTTCATGCGGAGGATATGGCCGGCGGGCAGCAGCACGTCGCCATCGAACATGCCCGCGTCCCACGGGCACGGGATGAGACGGTCGTGCGCGAAGTTCCGCAGCGGCGAGTTTGTGGAAAGGTTCTTGGGCAAGTGGACGTTGTTGCCGTTCGCAATCCACAGCCAGCCGTCCGGCCCGAGCTTCAGGTGGTTGCGCCCGTGGCCGACGCCGCCCTCGGTCTTGAGCAGCTCGGTGGTCTCGTCCAATTGGCCAGTGCCCTTGGTGTCGCGCAGGCGGACGAGGGTCTTAGAGTTGTTCGCGTTCGCGTAGAGCGCGCCGTGGGCGTAGAGCAGGCCACGGCATTCGAGCAGCGTGTCGTTGATGACTTCGACTTTCGCGACGCCGGCGGAATCCAGGGTGAGCCGCAGCAACCCCTTCTTCTCTCGCGCCAGCGTGAGGCGGCCCTGCGGGTCGAAGGCCAGTGCAATCCACGAGCCTTCCTCCGGCAGCGCACTGCGGACCAGTTCGGCCTTGAAGCCCGGCAGGAGCGTGAACGTGGCGGGGTCCGTCGCCTGCCCTGCGCCAGCAGCGAGCTTCCAACTGTTGTAGGAGTCGATTGCCTTGTCCGCTGAGAAGGGATTCACCCCCGCGCGGGCGTCGGCGCGACCGAGGCTGCGCGCGGGCTTGGCCTGCAAATAGTCAGACGCTCTGACCGGCGGCCTTGGCATATTTTGTGGCAACGTCATCGTTCGCCACGTTGCGTCGGAAATGAGCCAACTTTGCCGTGACAAGTCGGCATTCAATTCCAAGAGCAATGCCAGCGCGGCGGCGTTGGTCGGACTGACCACATGCACGACGAGGAGATTTGTCTGGCCGGGTTTGATGCGAGCAGTCACGTCGAAGCCGGCGGCCTTGGCCGCGCCGGAATAATCCCCGACGCGCTGACCGTTGAGCGAAACCTCGGCGATTCCCTCGGCGGCTCCGAGCAGGACGGATTTGAGCAAGGTCGGCGGCGCAACGAATTCCTTGAGGAAGCGAACGGGCTGGTTCGTTCGCGCCTCCGTTGCCGCAATCCATTCCGGCACTGGCGGACGGTTGACGACTTGCGCAAAGGCAACGTGCGTGTGGAAAGCACCAAACAAGACGAGCAGCGGCAAACGGAAAATGGGCTTCACACCGAAAGTAAAACGCCGAGCCGGGGCCGCGTCAACGCGCGGGCGAAGCCGACGGCGCTTGGCGCATCGCCGCTGGCAACAGCGCGCGGATGGCCTCGACGCGGCGGCGGTTCACGCCAAGGTCACTGTGCCCGACGCGCGAGGCGGAGCGGACGTGGATGGTTTTCGTAGCGGCATCGAGGTGAAACTCCACGTCGTCCACGAAGCGGAAGACAAGGCTGCGGCACTCGAAGTGCAGATAGTTGTCCGTCTCGGAGATTAACTTGGAGCGCGGCAATTGGGCGATGGCCGCGCGCAGTTCCTCCTTCGCCGCGCCGGGCGGGCGGTCGAGTGCAAACGGGGCGATGGCGTGGCGCGGGTCCGTCGCGAGGCTGCTGACGCAGTTGGGAGAGTCAGGACATTGGGCCAGCTTGCCGCCGGTGAGACCAAGGTTTGCGGGCATGGCGGAAGTGAAGGACAGCAATGCCAGCACGGCAACTGTAATCAAAGCCGCGCGCGCCAGCCGTAGGGCGATGCGCTTGGGCAACGTTGGCTCGACGGGCGCGGCCATCAGCGCACGGGACGACTGCGGTGGAGGCTCGGGTAAAAGCGTTTGTGGATTTCGAGCAGACGCGACAGCTCGACGTTCGGGTCCGGATGGTCGTCCACGCGCACGTCGATGTAGCGGTCGGTGGCGCGGCCGTAGCCGCCTTTTTCGCGCACGACGAGCAGCGCGGCGGATTGGCGACCACGAATATCCCCGCCCTGCCCTTCCCCAGCATGCAGTGCTGCAACGAGCCAGTCGGCTAGTTCACTGTCCGCGACGGACTGCGCCTTTTCGTAGGCGGCGGCCATCGCTGTCACCACGGCTTCGCCAGCGAGGATGTTGCCCTGCACCGCGAAGTTCGGGCGCACGATATGGCCGGCCCAAGCGTTGCATTTCGCGCCGGTGTGGCTGGCAGCGCGGCCCTTGGCGTCCACGATGCCTAGCTGGCGGCTGTCGCGACCGTCGTCGGTCTCGGTGAGCAGGCGGACGGCTTGTTCCGGAGTGCTGCCGTTGGCAAGGAGGTCGAGTCCGCGCGGGCCGTAGGTGATGTTGGCCGAGGACTGCGTGGCAATCGCGCCGACCCCTGCACGCGCCCACGGCACAACCGTCCCGACGCCGAAGAACTTGCTCTGCACGGCGACGCCGAGGTCGCCGGTGGCCGGAGCGAACGCAACGATGGAGTAGGTGGCGATGATGGGTTCTGAGTTCATGGAGCTTTCCTCACGCCGCGAGCCACTCACGCAAGACACGGAGGTCCTGCTGCATTTTGGCAATCATCGGCTTGCCCTCGCCGTGGTCGTATTCGTGGTGCTGTGAGATGGGACCGTTGAAGGGGGTCTTCTTCAGC
The DNA here is from genome assembly GCA_009922615.1 of Pseudomonadota bacterium. Taxonomy (GTDB): domain Bacteria; phylum Verrucomicrobiota; class Verrucomicrobiia; order Limisphaerales; family SXTU01; genus SXTU01. Next base: position 38,547 of record RFVF01000028.1, on the reverse strand, counting down.
CAAGCGAAAAAGCACTTGTTCACCGTGCCTTCGCCAAGCGGACACCACTCGGCCTTCCAGCCTTTCTCACCCTTCTTCCAGGCGAAATCTTTCACGAAGACGGCGGTCAGGTGCGGCTCCATCAAGCGCGCCGTGCTGGGCCACGAGTAACCGCCTTCCAGCGTGGCGTGGCCGATGTCGAAGCACGCGCCCATGAGCTTCGGGTCCAGTTCGCGCACGAGCTGCCAGATGTCCCAGACTGGCGCGCCGACGTAGTCCGCCCCGGAGTGGTTTTGAAAACCGGCTTGCAGGCCGAGCTCCTTGTTCAGAGCGGCCAGATCGCTCAACTCCGCGCGAATCTCGTCGAGCTGCGCGGGGATGGGTTTGTCCTTCGTGTATTTCCAGAACGAGAGCCGGTAGCGTTTGATGCCGAGCTTGGCGGCGGTGCGAAGGACTTTGGCCGTGAGCGGCTGTGCGACGTTTTTCACGTCGGTGGTGATGATGGAGATTTCCTTCCCGCGTTTGCGCAAAGCCTCGACGAACTTGGGCAAATCCACCTCCACGCGCTCAGGCAACACCTGGCCCTTCGCACGCACGGGGCACTCGATACCATCCCAGCCGATCTCCGCCACGGTGTCAGCGGTCTGCTCGGGGCCGAGGCTTTGAAACGGCTTGCTGAAGCCGATGATCGGCCAGCGCGGCGCGGGCGCGGCGGCAGGCAATGAGGGAACGATTGCAGCGAACGCCGCCGTCGTAGTGAATTGAACGAAGCGGCGGCGGGAGCCGTTGGACGATGGTGCAGCAGTGGGCATGGCGACGTCGGAAATACTGCTCGCTGAATTGGACAAAGCAAGCCGGTTGAAGACCGAGAGCACAATAACGGCGCACCCACATCGCCCGTGCGACGCCAGCGGCAAAGAGCTTCACATCCTGATCGGAGTCGGGGTGTTAAGCGATGAGCGCCTTGATCGGACTGGCTGGCTCCACACCGGTCAGGCGGAAGTCCAGCCCCTGATACTTGTAGGTGAAGCGGTCGTGCTTGATGCCCAGCAGGTGGAGAATCGTAGCGTGCAGGTCGCGGACGTGGACGGGGTCTTTTACGATGTTGTAGCTGAAGTCATCGGTCTCGCCATAGACCACGCCGCCTTTGATGCCGCCGCCGGCCAGCCACATGGAGAAGCAGCGCGGGTGATGGTCACGACCGTAATTCTCCTTGGATAGACCACCTTGACTGTAAATGGTGCGCCCGAACTCGCCGCCCCAGATGATGAGCGTCTCGTCGAAAAGGCCGCGTGCCTTGAGGTCGTGAATGAGCGCGTAGGTCGCCTGATCCACGTCGCGGCATTGCGAAGGCATGCGGCCACCGACGTTGGAGTGGTGGTCCCAGTTGTTGTGATAGACCTGCACGAAGCGTGTGCCCCTTTCGATGAGCCGGCGCGCGAGCAGGCAGGTGTTGGCAAAGGTGCCGGGCTTGCGGGCGTCGTCGCCGTAGAGTTGGTAGGTGGCCTCGGTCTCGTGCTTCAAGTCGGTGAGGTCTGGCACGCTGGTTTGCATGCGGAAGGCCATTTCAAACTGCTGGATCCGTGTGTGCGTCTCGGGATCGCCAACTTCGCGATAAGCAAGCTGGTTGAGTTTGCTCAAGCCGTCGAGCTGCGTGCGCCGCAGTGTGCTGGGTAGGCCGGGTGGGTTGTTGATGAAGAGAATCGGATCGCCCGCGCTGCGGAAGGAGACGCCGGCGTGTTCGCCGGGGAGAAAGCCGCTGGACCAAAGCCGGCCGGAGATGGCCTGGAGCTGCTCGCGGTTGCTCGGCTCGGCAACAAGGACCACGAAGGTGGGCAGGTTTTCGTTGAGGGAGCCGAGACCGTAGCTGGCCCAAGAGCCGAGGCACGGCCGACCGGTGACTTGGTTGCCGGTCTGCATGTGGCAGATGGCCGGCTCGTGGTTGATGGCCTCGGTGTGAAGCGAGCGGATGATGGCCATATCGTCCACGCACTTGGCGGTGTGCGGGAGCAACTCGGCGTTCATCCAGCCGCCGCTTTTACCGACCTGGCTGAAGTGGTATTTCGACGGCGCGATGGGGAAGCGGGCCTGCCCGCTGGTCATCGTGGTGAGCCGTTGACCTTTGCGGATGGAGTCGGGCAGGTCCTTGTCATACCAGTCCTGCATCACCGGCTTGTAATCGTAGAGGTCCATCTGCGACGGGCCACCGACCATGTGCAGGTAGATGACGTGCTTGGCCTTGGGCAGGAAGTGCGGCAGCAACGGCCGGTCGCTGGCCGGGGCGGCGGGAGTGGAGCCGGTGAAGGCATCGCCCAGCAGGCTCGCCAGCGTGGCGTAGCCAAGGGCGTGCTTGCCGTGCGTGAAGAACTGGCGGCGAGTTTCGAGGAGGCGGTGGTCGGTGAAAGGATTCATGGCGAAAGGCAGTTACTTGTTCAGCACTTCATCCAGGTTCATCACTTGGTTGGCGACCAGCGTGAGGGCGGCGAGCTGCGCGGGCGCGAGCTGATCGCCGGGTTTCGATTCGCCGACGGCGATGAGCTGCTTCGCCTCGGCTTCATGGCCAAGGTAATAGCGCTGCGCCTCTTTCAGCGTGTCGGCGATCACGGATTTCTCGGTGGCTTTGAGCGGACGGACCAGGACGCGCTGCGCGAGGAACTCGGCGGCGCGGGCCGGATCATTGCTGTGCTTCAGCGCATTTTCCGCGAGCCGCCGCGCGGCTTCGACAAACGTCGGATCGTTCAATGTGGCGAGTGCCTGGAGGGGCGTGTTCGTGCGTTCGCGGCGAGTGCAGGACACCTCGCGGCTCGGAGCGTTGAAGGTTTCCAGCAGCGCGGGCGGGGCGGCGCGTTTCCAGAACGTATACAGGCTGCGGCGGTAGAGCGCCTCGCCCGCATCGCGCTTGTAGAAACGCGTGGTGCTGCCGGGCATCGCGACCGCCTCCCACACGCCGTCGGGCTGATACGGCCGCACGCTCGCGCCGCCCAGCTTCGGCACCAGCAGGCCGCTGACGGACAGGGCGTAATCGCGCACCATCTCGGCATCCATGCGGAAGCGCGGGCCGCGCGAGAGCAGGCGGTTGTAGGGGTCCAGTTCCAACTTCTCCTTCGTCACCACAGCACTCTGGCGATACGCGGCGGAAGTCACCAGCAAGGTGAACAACCGCTTCACATCCCAGCCGCCCTCGCGGAATTCCACGGCCAACCAGTCGAGCAACGCCTGGTTCACCGGGGCCTCGCCGGCAATGCCGAAATCCTCGGTCGTCTTCACCAAACCCGTGCCAAACAACTCCTGCCAGAAACGATTGACCGTCACGCGCGCGGTAAGCGGTTGATCGGCAGCCACGAGCCATTGCGCGAGGCCGAGGCGGTTGCGGGGAGCGCCAGCGGGAAAAGGATTCAAGGCCGCAAACGTGTCGGCCTTGACCTCGTCGCGCGGCTGATCGTATTGGCCGCGAAAGAGCACGCGCGCCATCGGCTGGGAATCCATCTTCTCCTGCTGCACGTGCGTCACGGGATTGCGCTCCTTGATCGCGGTGCGCTCGGCTTCCAACGCCGCGAAGGTGGCGGCGAGCTGCTTGTAGGGCTCGTCCCGTGTGTTGAGCCAGTGCTCGAATAGCGAATCCACTTGGGCCTTGGTGCGCTTCTCCGGTGCCAAAGCCAGCAAGGTCTGGAGCGGCGCGACCGCGTGCAGCGTCTTCACCTCGGCGGCTGACAGCGCGCGCCCGTAGAGCCGCACATCTTGCAGTTGCCCACCTTCAAATGCCTCACCGCTGCTGCGCTGGCCGATGCGCAGCGCCTGCGCGGTGTGGATGGACTGCGTCAGCGTGTCGTTGTCCACCTTGAGTTTGGCTTCGACGCCGTCCACGTAGAGCTTCACGCCCTTGCCCTTGCCCGAGCCGTCGTAGGTCGCGGCGACATGCTGCCACTTGCCAGCCTTCACAACCTTGCCGGTGGTGCTCACGCGAATGGCGTTACCCGGCCACTGGTGAACGAGATGCAGCACGAACTCATCGTTGCTCTGGAACAGATCCCAGCCGGGATGATTGCTGGCAGAATCCATGCGACCAAACAGACTCGCATGCGCCGTTGGCCCGACGCGCGGAGCGTTCACCCACGCAGCCGCCGTGAAACGGTTGGTGCGCTCGAAATCACCAAAATCACCCAGCTTGAAATGCGTTTGCTTGGTCAATACCGGGGCCGCGCCGAATCGGCCCCCGGTCTTCCATTCCACCTTCTCCGTGCTCGCCGCGAAGTCCGCCGCCTGGCCGGCGAAACCTTTGACTAAGCTCCCCTGCCCTTCGTTGAGCGGAACGTGCACGAGCAATCCGGGGAAGTTCAAATCGGCGTCGAGGTCGGCGGGCTGGGCCTTCGCCGCCCAGGTTTTGAAGAGCGGCTCGGCGGCGCGCTTGCGCTCGTCCACCTTCGCCTTCGCGGCCGTAATTTCACCCGGCAACGCGCTCCAGCGGCGCGCGTCCTCCGGCGTCTGCGGCACCACGATGCTGGGCGCGGTGTCCTTCACGTTGCCGTCCTTGGGCGGTTGGGTCGTGTTCCGAAAAAACGCGGCCATCGAGTAAAAGTCCTTCATCGTTACGGGATCGAACTTGTGATCGTGGCAGCCGGCGCAGTTCGCGGTCAGACCGAGGAACACCCAGCCGATGGTCTGCACGCGGTCGGAGGCGTAGAGGGCCACGTTCTCCTCGTCGATGGTGCCGCCCTCGTTCGTGCTCATGGCGCAGCGTTGGAAGCCGGTGGCAATACGCTGATCGTCCGTCGCCTCGGCCAGCAAATCACCGGCGAGCTGCTCCGTGATGAAACGGTCGTAAGGCAGGTTGCGATTGAATGCCTTGATCACCCAGTCGCGATAGGGCCACATCTCGCGATAGTTGTCGAAATGCAGCCCGTGCGTGTCCGCGTAACGCGCGGCGTCCAGCCAGGCCCGACCGCGATGCTCGCCCCAGTGCGGCGAATCGAGAAGCTGCTGAACGTAACGCTCGTAGTAGCGCGGTGAAGAGTCGGTCACGAACGCCTCGACCTGCTCCACCGTCGGCGGCAGACCGGTCAAGTCCAGCGCGAGCCGGCGCGCCAACGTGCGCCGGTCCGCCTCGGACGCAGGCTTGAGGCCCTTCTCCTCCAACCGGGCCAGCACGAAGGCATCGAGCGGATTGCGTCCCCATTTCTTGTCATTGACCGCAGGCAACGGCGGGCGTTCCGGTTTGAGGAAGGCCCAGTGCGACTGCCACTGTGCACCCTCCGCGATCCACTGCCGGATGCGTGCGATCTGCTCGGGCTTGAGCACCTTGTGCGACTCCGGAGGCGGCATCAGGTCGCCCTGGTCTTTCGTCACCAAACGCTTGAACAGCGCGCTCTTCTCCGGCTGGCCTGGCACCAGCAACGGGCCTTCGCTCTTGGTCTGGCCGAAGAAGCCTTCCTTGGTGTCGAGCCGCAGCTTGGCCTTGCGCGTGTTGGCATCCGGGCCGTGGCAGGCGAAACAGTTGTCGGAAAGCAACGGCTTGATGTCGCGGTTGTATTGGAGCTTCCCGGCGGATGCGGCGGGCGCAGCGAGCGGCGCGAGCAAAACCACAGCGGCGACGCACCGAGCGACCACCTTGAATCGAAAGACGAGCAGTGAAATGTTCATGCAGTGCCACTTTTAATGCCCCGGCCCCACGCGGGGCGCAATGGACAATTCTTGTTCCGACCGAGCAATTGCCGACAACGCGGCCCGTGCGTAAGTCTTGCCCGCTCGCCGGCAAGCGGGCATTAACTCCGCATGAACTATTTCATGGCGGCGCTCATCGGCATCATCGGCGGCGTGACGAGCGGCCTCTTCGGCGTCGGCGGCGGCGTGGTGATGGTCCCCGCGATGTTGCTCCTGCTCGGCTCGCAAGTCGGCGATATCAAGCAAGCCATCGGCACCTCGCTCGCGGTCATCGTGCCCACGGCCATCGTCGGCTCCTGGCAACACCATTCGCGTGGGAACGTCATCTGGCCCGTGGTGTTCACCCTCGTGCCCACGGCGCTGATCGGGGGCTTCGCCGGCGCGTGGCTCACGACGAAGATTCCCGCCGACGATTTGAAACGAATGTTCGGCGGTTTCCTCCTGCTGGTCGGCGGCAAGTTGCTGTTCTTCAAGTGAACCGAATCTCCGCGAAGCCCGGAACCGCAAACTCATTTTGACATGAAACTCTCTCCGCTCGTCGTTGGCTGTCTGATCGGCGCGGCGCTGGCCGTGGTGGTTGCATTGTTCGGCTTCGTCCGCGTCAGCCACACCGCTGTGACTCCGCCCGCGCCGGTCGTCACCAGTTCCCCCGCCATCGCCGCGCCCGCGAAGACCAACGTCCAAGTCTTCTTCGTCAAAGGCTTCGTGAAGGAACTCAAGCCCGACGGCCGCACCGTCGTCGTCGCCCACGAGGAAATCCCGAACTACATGGAAAAGATGACCATGCCGTTCAAGGTCCGCACCACCAACGAGCTTGCCGGCCTGGGCACCAACGACCAAATCCACTTCCGCCTCAACGTGGCCGAATTCGAGAGCTGGATCGACCAAGTCACCAAGACCGGCCAAACCGCCACGCCCGCCGCCGACCCGAAACGCAAAGACTTCCGTCTCGTGCGCGAGGTCGAAGTCCTTAAAATCGGCGACGCCCTCCCCGACTACCGGTTTACCAACCACCTCGGCCAGGCCATCCAGACCGCGCAATTCAAAGGCCAGGCCCTCGCCCTCACCTTCATCTTCACGCGTTGTCCGCTGGTGGACTTTTGCCCGCGCATGAGCCTGCGCTTTGCCCAAGCCATCAAGCAGTTGAAATCCACCCCCAACGCCCCGACCAACTACCACTTCCTCTCCCTCTCCTTCGACGTGGAATACGACACCCCGCTCGTCCTGCGCAACCACGCCAACGGCATCAAGGCCCAGCACGACACCGACCTGAGCCACTGGGACTTCGCGACCGGTGCGTTGATCGACATCGATGATATTACCGAACGCTTCGGCCTCGCCTTCGCCCGCGACCCCGGGACCGTCGCCTTCAACCACAACATGCGCACCGTGGTCATCGACGCCACCGGCAAAGTTCAATCCATCTTCATCGGCAACGAATGGAAAGCCGACGCCCTCGTCGCGGAACTCCTCAAGGCCGCGCAGGCGAAGTGACTCGCCACCAACAGCACAAAGATGTTGCCTCTGGACAACTAGAGCCGACCGTGGTTCGCTCCTAGACGTTAGCCATGCACACGTTCATCCGCCTACGTTGTCAGCCCGCTCATCCCAATGTCGGCTTTACCCTGATCGAACTGCTAGTGGTAATCGCCATCATCGCCATTCTCGCTGGGATGCTCCTGCCCGCGCTGTCGAAAGCCAAAGCCAAGGCAAAGGGGATCCAGTGCCTCAACAACAATCGTCAAGTCTCGCTCGCTTCCAAAATGTATCTTGAGGACAACGACTCCACGTTTGTGTTTCTTTGGCGTCAGCCCCGTCAACCTGATGAAATCTCTTCGGCGGCCAGCTTGGTGCAAAGCGGAGCCGGCACTATCTGGTGGCCGGACAAACTAAACAATTACGTCCCCAACAACCCCAAAACCTTCGACTGCGCCGCCCTGGTTTATCCCGCGACAATCAATGCCGGCGGAACAGCCAACAACCCGAACAAGCTGGGCATCGCCATGAGTCATCCCGAATTCGGACTCACGCTTCCGGCAGGCTCTACGAGCCGGGTGCGCGAGGCGGAGGTCGCGAAACCCAGCGAATCGCTGATCTTTTCCGATGCAGGACTGGTCAGCAACCCCGCCCAAGTGGACCCTGATCAATGGGTGGAAACACCTCAAAGCGCGACAATCTACATGCGCATGCCATCCAACGGCATCTGGTTCACTTCCGATCCGGTTCGACTGGTCGCTCGGCACAACAAGCGTGCCCCGGTCGGCTTCGTGGACGGCCATGCCGACCTGATGAAGCCCAGTGACACTGGAATGCAACTGGCCGCCGGTGCTCCCGGGGCGTTGTGGGACAAACTATAAAATTTCCTTCCGCTCAGTTGAAATGCGTCTTTACATCATAGCCTTGCTTTGCGTGACTTCGCTAGTCGCGTGCAAACGGCAGAAGCCCGAGCCACCACCGCCACCACCGCCGGTGGATGTCAACGCCAAGGAACCAACTCTGGCGGAAATGAACGAGGCCATCCAAGTCTGGTTCACCTCTCGGGGAAGGCCCCCGGAAAATTTGGAAGATTTGGCCAAGGCCCGTTTCATTTCCAAAGTGCCCACGCCGCCGGCCGGGCGGCAGTATGTCATCGACAAGGAAAAGCTCCGCGTCGTGCTCCAGTAGCAGTCTCAGTTCCGCACTGCGCGGACGAAGGTATCCAAGGCCGCGCTATCGCCACCCCGCAATTTGGCCTTGCCGCGCATGGAACCGATGGTGCGCTCCCACTCTGTGTCGTTGTAGGTGGCCGGATCGTATTGTCGGTGGCAGTCCGTGCAGGCCCCGCCAAACACCTCGCGCCCGTGTTTGATCTGCGCGCCCGTCAAGCCGTTCTGGAACTTTCCGACGACTGGCACAACGGCCTTGGGGGGATCGAGTTCCACACGCGCAGCGGGATTGGTCGCTACGACGGCACCGGCTTTCTCCGCCTTTGCGCTCGGCGTCGGCGTGGTGCCGGCAGCTTCCTTCTGCGCGGCTTTGCGTTTCACCCAGAACAGCGCCCCGGCCAGCACCGCCACCGCCACCACGCTGGCGACGACCACGCCGATGACCATCTTGGCCTTGCCACCGCCCACCTGGAGCACCTCTGCGTCATCGCCGCCGTCCAACTTGAGCGGCGTCTCCTGCTGGCAATGCGGACACGCGGCGTTCGCGCCCACAGCCTCGGCGGGATACTCAATGCGCCCGCCGCAGTGCTCGCAGTTGCATTTTAGAAAGCCAGGCATGGTCGGTTGAGGGATTCAGGGCTACTTCTCGCCATCCGGTTCCAGCACACAGCGAAAACCATACAAACCCCCGCGCCCATTGGGCAGCGCAATGTGACGGCAGGCATTCTGCACGCTGACCGGATCCCAGAACACCCACGACGCCCCGCGCAACACCTTGAACTTCCGGCCCCCGCCGTCCTCCTTGAGCTTCTTGTCCTCCTGATGAATCTTCGGATCGTTCATCGTCTTCACATACCAGTCGTTCACCCACTCAAACGCATTGCCGCCCAGATCGTAGATGCCCAGCGCGTTCGGTGCGAAGCTTCCCACCGGGGCCGTGTTATCCCCATCGACAGGCTTGTAACCGGGCAGCTTGGGCCAGTCCGCCATCTTCGGCCAGTTTTCGCCCCACGGGAACTTGCTCTTGCCCATCGCCGCGCTCCACTCGGCGTCCGTCGGCAGGCGATACCGGTCCTTGCCACCGATCGCGCCCGCCTTGCGCTCGCGTTCCGTGAGCCAGCGGCAAAACGCCGCCGCCTCCTCCCACGTCACGTTGCAGATGGGGTGATTCGTCTTGCCCGTGTAGCCCAACGCCGCCCAATCGTTCTTCGTGAACGAATCCGCGAAGGGCATGTAATCCGCCACGCGCGTCTCGTAAATGCTCATCAGGATGCGCGTCTCGGGCACGGGCACGAACTTCATGCCCAGGCCATTGACGAAGGGCTTTTCCTTGCTCGCCGCAAACTTCCCCTGCCCCGCCGCGTCCAGTGCAAGGACCAGCCACCCCACGATCATGAGGAAACCCGTCCGCCGGATGGACCCGAGCAAGTTCACGCGCCGTTTACTTGGCCGGATTTTGAACGCAAGGCGAGCAAAAATGGGGGGCAGCCCGGCTATGAATCGCGGGAACATCGTCGTGGCCTGTTGCGTCGGAACGCAGCCGATCGACTGAGAACTGCCGCGAATCGACTATTTCTTCTTCTTGAAGAACGGGTTCAGCAGGTCGAGCGGGTTGGCTGGCTTGGCCGCTGGGGCGTTGGTAGTCGGTCCAGCCGGGGCTGAGGGCTGACCACCGCCAAAGATGTTGTTCAACGCACCGCCGACACCTTTGAGGGTTTCCCCCGCCTTGCCGCCGATCGCTCCGCCCAGCGCCCCCACATTGCCGATGACCGCGCTGCCGATCAGTTTCGTCTTGTCCACCTTCACATCCGGCGAACCGATGGTGCCTCGCACGTCCACGAAGTGCGGCAGGCGGCCGTAAGCGGAGCCCGCCGGGAACTGCGCCCCGGTGAATTTCCTCGCATAGTCGTTCGGCAGCCACACCTCGATCGGAATGCTCATGGTCGAATTGGTCGTCACCGGCGCGAGCTGGACAGAGCCCCGCGCTTCCACAAGCACCACCGGGCTGTGCACGGCGAACTGGCTCAGATTGGCCACGCCATTGCCAATCGTCGAATCCAGCACCACGTAATCGACGGGCGGACGCATGATGTCCGGAATGCCCACCACCGGTCCGATGTAGGCCAGCACGCCCGAGGTGACTGCTTTTAAGAACTTCGCCATTGCCGTCTTGGGCTCGCCACCGAGCTGGCCGAGTTGGATCACGCCGTTCGTCACGCTGAAGTTCACGTTGCCCTGCAAGTTCTTCTGCAAGCTCTCGCCGGTCACGCCCGCGCCGCGAATGGCAAGCTTCGCCACCGCCTCGCCCTTGATCGCCCCCTGCGGCACGGTCGCCGCGAACGTCGTCACCAGCGGCTCCAACTGAATGCGATCCGTATTCAGCGCCACGTCGTAAGTGTAGCCGGGCACGCCGAGGTTGGCGTCCACGCTGGCGGCCAGGCCCGCACCGTTCATCACCAGCGAGAGCGGCTTCACCGTCACGCGGTTGTTGTCCACCTTCGCCGCCACGACGAGGTTGGAGATGGCGATGTCGCGCAGGAAAAACTTCCCGATGTTCACGTCCAGCGAGGTCTGCCGAAGCGGCAGCTTCATCGCCGGCGGCTCAACGGTGACCGGCGGCTGGGGCGCGGGCGCGGGCTGCGCGGCGGCGGCCTTCTTCTGCGCGTTGTCGAACAAATCGTAGAACGTCGTCACGTCGATCGACTCCGCGTTGACCTTGAAGTTGGCCTGGAAGGCATTCGTGTTCGACAGGTCGGCCCGGCCGGTGACGACGAGCTGGTTCTTGCCGCGCGGTGTGGGCGTGAGCGAAAGCATGAGCTGCTTCACGTCCACGATCTGCTTGGCCATGCCGCCGTCGAGCACGACCTGAAGGAACAGCGGCGTCTCGGGCAAACCGCCCTTTGGGTCGCGGACCAGCAGCTTGTCCACCGTCACGTCGGCCTTCACGGTCGAATCGCCCGTGAGGTCAAACTTGCCGCTGGCATTGGCATTGATCGAGACGGTCTGGAGCTGCTTGTCGCCGAGCGCCGTGCCGAGGAAGGGCTTGAGCGCGTTTTGATTCAGGTCCGCGAGCTTGAGCGTGAACTGCCCACCCTTCTTCGTGTCGAAGTTGCCCACGACATCGAAGTTGCCGCCGCTCGCCGTGCCCTGCGCGATGGTGCCGGTGAGTTTGCGCACGGCGACCGTCATTTGATTCGTCGCCGGTTGAGCGAACGAGCCATCCACCGCCACGCGCACGTCCATCGGCACGGTGGGCAGCGTGTTCTTCGGGTCGGTCAACAGGAAACGCGCAACCGACAGATCAGCAATCAAAGAACTTTCGCCCTTCGCCGCGAACTTCGCGTTCGCGTTCGCGTTGATCGTGACTGACACCAGTTTCTTGTCGCCCAGCGCCGAGGCGAGCACGGGGCCGAGCAGGCTTTCGTTGAAATCCGTGAGCTTCACCGTCGCGGCTCCGGCCAGCGCCTTGGTGTCAAAGTTGCCCGTGATGTCGAAGCTGCCACCGGCCTTGCCGTTCGCGTTCACGCCGCCGGCCAGTTGCTTGATCGTGACGAGCATCTGGTTGGTCGCCGGCTGACGCAGCGCGGCGTCGGTGGCGATGCGAAGGTCCAGCGGAACATTCGGCACGCTGCCCTTCGGGTCCGAGAGGTGCAACCGCGCGATCTGGACATCCGCCTTCACGAGCGATTCGGCGGCGGGGTTGTAGTTCGCGTCGAGCGTGAGGCTGAGGTTGCCCGAGAGCAGTTTCATTTCACCGAGTGACGGCGCGAGGACCGGGCGGAGCAACTGCTCGTTCAGGTTCGCAACCTTTACCGAGGCGGTGCCCGCAGCTTTCTTCAAATCGTAGTTGGCGGCGACCTCCACCGTGCCCGCCGCCTGCCCGGCGTGCGTGAGCGCAATGACGAGCTTGCGCACCACGGCTTGCACGCCGTTTACGAAGTCGGCGTCCACGTCCACGGCGGTCGTCAGCCGGTCGAAGGCATACTGCTCATAGCCACCGGTGAAGTCGGAGAGGTTCAGTTTGCCATTGAGTGTCTGCGTCGTGTTCGTCTGCCGGTTCGCAATCACGACTTGCTGCGCGACACGGCCCGCGAAACTGAACTGGCCGCCGGCGACCTTCACGCCCGGCACCGGTGCGAGCATCGACGCACGGGTGAGCGAGGCTCCGAGCGAGACGCCGAGGTTCGCATTCATCGTGCCCACATCTACAGTGCCGGCCGCAGCGACATTGGCGAGCGCCTGCCCGGATTGAGTCGTCTTCATATCGAGCGTCTCGACATTTACGCGCTTAAAATCGTCAACCGTCGTCTTCAGCGACACGCTGGCACCGAGCTGCGAAAACTTGTTGGTGCCGGCGATGGCGGTGAGGCCGGCGACGTTCGCGTTGAGGTTCACGCCGAGCTTCTTGCCCATGTTCTGCGCGGCGACTTGCAGCGCCACGTCCAAGCGCCCATCCGGGGCAAACTTGCCGAGGAAGGGCCGCCAGTCTGCTAGGTTAAGGCCCGTCACACTCAGCGCCAGCTCGGAATCGCCGACGTTGTTCGCAGCGTTCGTGCTCCACGAGACAGGCAGTGGCTTGGACACTGCAACGGAGATGAGGGGTTGCTGCTGGCGCGTGCCGGTGAGGTTGAAGGTGCCGATGGTCGCGGTCTGCGCGGGCAGATCGACGGCGACCTGATAGGCGAGCTTCAAGTCCAGCGGCGGCGTGGTGGTGCCCTGTTGCGTGACGCTGAAATCATTGGCGGCGAATTGTCCGGCGGCGGCCACGGCTTTACCGGCCTTGGCGACGGTGATTTCGCTGCTGAAACCGATGCGCGTGTTTTCGAAGTTCATGCCGAGCTTCGCGCCGACAAGGTTCAACACGTTCTTATCGAGGCCGGCGATGTCGAGTCGCACCTTGCCTTCCTGCTTCAGCGCATCGAACGGGCCGCTCGCCGAAATGGTCGCAAGCTGCTGCTGGCCGCGCGCGACCTTGAGCGCCAGCTGCTTGATGTCCGTCATCGTCAGGTCGAGGTCGAGCATGGTGGCCAGGCCGTTGGCATCGGCGAAGCCGCCGCGCGCCTGGGCGAGGTCCAAGCGGAGATTACCCTTGAGTCCCTGTGGCAACAGGTCGGGCTTGAGCGTGACGTCGAGAGACGAGGCGAGCTTGGCGACGAGTGCGTCCACGCTGTTCGTGCCGCCGGCGGTCTGCTCGAACTTCACGTCGGTGCCGAAGGCCATCTTGGCAGTCTGGCCGTTCTGGACGTTCGCCACCGTCAAATTCACGCCGGCCAGCTCGGCGAGGAGTTTCGCACCGGATTTCTCGGACTTCGAGAAGCGGATGGTCGAATCCTTCACCGCGATGGACTTGAGATTGAGCTTGGGCGGCGCGGAGGGCGAACTGGCGGCAGGCTTGGCGGGCTTGGGCTCCTTTGATTCGGTGGCTTTGAGGATCGGCGTGAAGTTGAACGTGCCATCAGGATGCTGAACGACGTTGATAGTCGCGCCACTGACCGCCGCTTCCTCGACCGTGATGTTGCCTCGGATGATGTCCATGAGGTCGTAGCGGGCGCGGATCTCCTTCGCGGTGAAGATCGGCTCGCCGCCGGGCATTTGCAGTTTCACGCCATGCAGCACAACGCGGGAGAACGGGCTGATCTCCGTGTCTTCGACCGTCAGCTCCGCCGCGATGAGTTTGGCCACGCGCGGCAGCACGACGCCTTTGTGAAACATCGCGCTCGTCACAATGAAATAGCCTACGACCAGCAACACGAGGCCGGCGGCGGCGGCGATGCCAAGCTTCTTCAACCAGCCGGCCTTCTTTGGCGCGACTGCTGGGGACGACGGAACGGAATTGTCTTCAGTCATAAATCGGGAGCGGCGGGATTTGCCGCGCGGGGAACATACGACGTAAACCCACGGGAGGAAGTTCAAAGATGGCAGCGGGCGCAGCTTCCGCTACGCTCCGCCCATGCGCATCTCCATCGTCCTGCCCGCCTTCAACGAGGAGAAACTCATCGCGGCCACCCTGCAAACCGTCCACGCGGCGCGTGAGGCATTCACCTCGCTCGGCTGGGAAAGTGAAGTCATCGTCTGCGACAACAACTCCACCGACCGCACCGGGGAACTCGCCCGCGCGGCCGGAGCGAAAGTCGTCTTTGAGCCGGTGAACCAAATCGCCCGCGCCCGTAACGCCGGCGCGGCGGCGGCTACCGGCGATTGGCTCATCTTCGTGGATGCCGACTCGCACGTGAACCGCGAGCTCCTCACCGACGTGGCAGACGTTATCCGAGCTGGCCGGCATCTGGCGGGCGGCGCCACGATTCGGCTCGACGATGCGCCGTGGTGGGCGGGCTTCTTTCTGCACACTTGGACGGCCATCAGCCGCTGCGCGCACTGGGCGGCCGGCTCGTTTGTGTTTGTCGAAGCTGAGGCGTTCCGTGCTGTCGGTGGGTTCAACCAAACACTCTACGCCAGCGAGGAAATTGACTTAAGCCAGCGCCTCAACCGGCTCGCACGACAGCGGCAGCTCAAGCCCCTGCGCATCCTCACACGTCACCCCATCCTCACGTCCGGTCGCAAGGCCCACCTTTACACGCCCTGGGAACACGCGCGGTTCATGCTCAAGGCCGCGTTCAGTCTGGGCCGCTCGTTGAGCAACCGCGATGCCTGCCCGATTTGGTATGATGGACGCCGGTGAGCAAACAGCCTTGCTGCGCTGTCTGAAAACAGTTGTATTCGGATCCTGAAAAATCCCATTACTGGGTAAAATCGCCAACGCACTATGAGACCGGCAGACAGTTCGTTCCTCGACGAGGCCTTTGGCGACGCGCTGGCTGGAGAAATACTCCGCAATGCCCGTTTGCTGAATCGTATCCGGCTTGGCGTGCTCTCCGCCTTTTTGCTGCTGCATCTGGTGCTCGGCGTTGGACTCGGACAACCGGCTTGGCGGGGAGCCTTGAACGGGCTGGCTCTCTACTGGGTGGCGGCCTTGCTCCTGTTCGCCGCCGGCCGCAAGCACGCGCGGTTCGCGCGGCTCAGTGGCTACGTGGTCGGACTGCTCGATGTGCCGATGGCGTTCCTGATTCAAGCCGGCTCACTGAGCAGCGCCACGGACACGCGTTCGGCCGGCGTCTTCACCGTGGGTGTCTTCCTTTTCCTCATCATGCTGGCCGCGCTGGCGCTGCGGGCGCGGCAGATCTGGCTCACGGCCGGCATTAGCGTCGCGTGTCAGATCACCCTGCAACGGCTGGCCGGCGACACCGTTGGGGGCATCGTCGCTTCCGTCCTGTTGCTCGGCGCGGGCGCGGGGCTGTGTGCCTTCGCCCTCAAGCGCCGCATCGAACTGGTCCGTCAGGTGGTCTTCGAGCAATCGCGCCGCGAACGGCTTGGCCGCTACCTCTCACCTGCGGTTGCCCGCCATGTCGAGCGCCAAGAGGGCGGCCTCGTCTCCGGCAAGGCATGCGAAATCTCCGTCCTCTTCAGCGACCTGCGTGACTTCACCGCCATGAGCGAGAAAATGACGAGCGAACGCGTCGTCGAGGTTCTCAACGAATACCATGCATTCATGGTGGACGTCATCTTCAAGCACGGCGGCACTCTGGACAAGTATCTCGGCGACGGCATCATGGCCTATTTCGGCGCGCCCGTAGCCTAAGCTGATCACGCCATCCGCGCGATGAAATGCGCGCTTGAGATGCACACCGAGCTCACCGTCCTCAACAACGAGCGCACGCGCCGGGGCGAACCGATCCTACGCATGGGCATCGGCATTCACACCGGGCTCGCCGTCCTGGGGGACATCGGTGCCCCGCACCGTCGCGAATACACCGCCATCGGCGACACCGTAAATCTCGCCTCACGCATCGAGAGTCTTACGAAAATACATGACACCACCATCCTCGTGTCCGAGGCAACGCGCAGTCGCTTGGGTGACCAATTTGCGTTTCGTGATGCCCCGCCGATTGCCGTAAAAGGCAAGACCGATCCGGTGGCGACTTTTACGCCGATCATCTGAAGGGCGCACCGCTACCAATTGCCAATGCTTTCAACGGGTGCCCACGCAACGGCGGGACGCAGCAGTTTGCCCTTCGCGCAGAGTTTTTCGCCAAGGCTGTCCGGTGCCCCCTAGTGGAGCGGGCGCGTCGCCGTGAGGTGGTGCCAGCTTTAGCTGCTCATGTGTCTGAAACAGCCAGCGACGATCAGTGCGCTGGACATCTGGAGTGGCCCCAGTGTGGCAATCTGGACTCACACGGAGACGTGATTGTTTGTGCGTGCATAGGCGACGCAACCCAAAATAACAGTTGCATCTGCGGTGGCATGCAGTATCAATTCGCCCCGTCGCAACCAACTAGCGCCAACTTCGGCATTCGCGCCGGGCGCGGTTTTCCTGAGAGCAGACCCATAGGTCATTCCGGTATTACCGGAGCCACCATACACGCAACCTTGAGTTGCCCGGCTCCCGGTTGGATCGCGCCCGTTACCGATATGAGCAAATCAGAGCAGCATCAGCAGCCCCAGCAGTCCCAGCCGCAGCAGCGCACCCCGGAAATTGGTTCCGGCTATCTCGAAATCGCCGAGAAGGGTTTTGGCTTCCTCCGTTCGATCGAGAACAAGTTCCAGCCCAAGCCCACCGACGTCTTCGTCACGCCCGACTGCATCAAGAAGAATTTCCTCCGCGAAGGCGTGCTCGTCGAGGGCCGGCTCCAGCCACCGCATCGCGGCTCCAGCCCGCAGCTTCGCGAGGTCATCAACGTCAGCGGCCTTCCGTTTCAGGAATACACCCGGCAGGCGCGCTTCGAAAACCTCACGTCCATCGACCCGATCGACAAGTTCCGTCTCGAAACCACGCCCGATCTGCTCGAGACCCGCGTCATCGACCTCGTCACTCCCATCGGCAAAGGCACCCGCGGCATCATCGTCGCCCCGCCCCGCACGGGCAAAACCACTGTCATGAAGCAGATGGCCAACGCCATCACCACCAACCACCCCGACGTCTTCGTCATGGTCCTGCTCATCGACGAGCGCCCCGAGGAAGTCACCGACTTCCAACGCAGCGTCACCGCCGAGGTCGTCGCCAGCTCCAACGACATGGACCTCGAAACCCACGTGCGCCTGAGCCGCTTCATGATCGAACGCTGCCGCCGCATGGTGGAAGGCGGCAAAGACGTCGTCGTCCTGCTGGACTCCCTGACCCGTGTTGCCCGTGCTTACAACTCCGTCCACGGCGGTTCCGGCCGCACGATGACCGGCGGTGTGGATGCCCGCGCACTGGAGATTCCCCGCAAGATGTTCGCCTCTGCCCGCAAGATCGAAGGCGGCGGTTCGCTCACCATCATCGCTACCGCACTCGTGGACACCGGCAGCCGCATGGATGAACTCATCTTTCAAGAGTTCAAAGGCACCGGCAACATGGAGCTCGTCTTAGACCGCAAGCTCTCCGACCGCCGCCTCTACCCGGCCATCGACATCCCGAAGTCTGGCACGCGCAAAGAGGAAAAACTCTTCCCCGTGAAGCATCTTGACGCCATCCGCAAGCTCCGCCGCATGATGGTGGACCTCAACCCCGTCGAGGCGATGGAGACACTCACCAACGCCCTCAAGAAATTCAAAACCAACGACGAGCTGCTCTCGCAGATGAAATAGTTTTTCAGCGACGCGCTTCCGCACCGAGGCCGGCTTCACCGCCGGCCTTTGGCTTTTCAGCGGCCATTCCGTCCTTTGTTTCCGCCGGCCGGGCGGTTATGCTGACCCCAACAACAAACGTGCCATGATCCAAGACATCCTTTCCAAAATCGAAAGCCGCCTCGCCGAGTCCGGCGTGAAAGACGAATCCAAAGCGGAGCTGCTAACCTTGCTGGGCACGCTGAAATCGGAGGTCGCCGAGCTGTCCAAGACGCACGGCGACGCGGCGCAAAGCATCGCCGGCTTCACGCAAGTTTCCACCCACGAAGCCACGCGAGAGACACCCAACCCTGAACTCATCGCGCACTCGCTGAAAGGCCTCTCCGCCTCGGTGGAAGACTTCAAGACGACCCACCCACAGCTCGTGGACATCGTCAACCGCATCTGCACGACGCTGTCCAACCTGGGCATCTGATCAAGAGTCTGAGATCATCTCGCTGCCCCGGCCAGCGCATGGTCAACCCTGTCTATGGCACCTGCCGCACGCGGTAAAACCGCCTCGTCGTGCTGGCCCCGCCGGCGTCCGTGATGAGCGCCGTGTTGGCGGTGGCGGTGAAGTTCGCAGCAACCGTGACCCAGTTGGCGGAGGGCAGCGCGTCGGTGCGTTCCAGAGTGTATTTTGTTCCCGGATACGTGGTGACAGTCACCAAATTATCCGGACCAAATTTGGTAACGGCCAGAATTCCCATGCCAATGCGAACGGTCTTCGCCACGGCGGGCACGCCATTAGAATTCAGGATGAACAACATGTAGTGGCCTGGCGGGCACAGATTCGGGTCCGCTGGGGCGGTGACGTTCAGTTGCCCATCGCCCACGGTAAACGACAGCCGGTTGATGCGCTGATTCTGATCAAAGTTGTGTGTCGTGTTGCCGGGGCGAATCCACACGACGTTGGTGATGTTCGCCGCGTCCGGCGTCTTCACCACGAACGTCTCGCCGAACGTCACGTTCTCCGGCGCAGCCGCGATCGTTGGACGAGGTCCGCGAAAGAGATACGGCGGTGAGTAAATCTCCGCGCTCGCCTCGGCCAGGTCGTCCGGCGGGTTCGGGTGTCCGCCGCCAGTGGCCACGACGCGCCCATCCGGTAGGAGCAAGGCGTTGGAGTGGTAGCCACGATAGCGGACATTCGGAGCCATCGGCGTCCATGTCTCCGTCACCGGATCCCACATTTCCGACATGAGGATCTTGCCGGCGGCGATGTTGAACCCCGGCGAACTGCTGCCATTGCAGAGGAAAACTTTCCCGTCGGGCAGCAACACAGCGGAGCCCAGCCGTCGGCCGGTGTTGGCCGGAGCCGTCTGTCGCCACGTGGGAGTCGGGTCGTTCAAGTTGATGACCTCGGTGACGCGGCTGGGATAGACCGTGGCCGTCTGCGCGTAGATGCTGGGTTGCGTGTAGCCCTCCGGCGGGTTGCCGCCGTGAATCATAATCTTGCCATCGTCATAGAGGACCGAAGTGCCGTAATCGCGGTAGTCCAGACTGCTCGCGGCAACATCCGTCCACAGCCCTGTTCCGGTCGTATGAACGGATAATAATTCGCCCAGACGGGAAACACCCCGTGTTGGGCCGCAGCATTGGTAAGGCTGCGCCAAGTGCCGGTCGTGAGCTCCCAGATTTGGGAAGTGCGGTTGACATCGGTGGGGATGTCCACCGTGCCAGCCTCGACGAGCAAATTGCCATTGCCCAACACGGTGAGCGTGGGATACCAGCGGCCCGCGTTCATATCCGGGCCGCGAGTCCATGTGTTCAATGCCGAATCGAAGATGCCGACCTTGGCTTCGCCCACGCCATCCGCGATGTTGCCCCCCGCCGACAGCAGCCGCCCGTCCGGCAGCAACGCATGCCCGCTACAAAACATGTCGTAACCTAAAAACGGAGTTTTAGTGAACGTGCCCGCCGCAATATCCCAGATGTAAGGATTGCCGTCTGTGCCGCCAAATGCAGTGCCAATGGGAGCCCCGCGATCCCACATGAGGAGTTTGCCGTTTGGTAACAAATTCAGATGGATGGGCACCACCGGATACGGATTAGCTGGCATGTCGATCGGCGTGTCCCACGCGCCCACACGGGCCGGATCGTCATTGTCCACAATGGTTACCGTCGCCACGGTTTGGGTGTCGAGCGAGACGCCGCCGCCGGGGTTGCTGAGGTGGACGGTAAACTGCCGGTTCGGCTGGATGGTGGCATTGTCAATCGGCGTGACCCGGAAGAACTTCACCAAATCCGTCGGAGCGAAGGTGAGCGTTCCATTCGTCGCTAGGTAATCCACGCCGGCAATCGCCGTCAGGTTCGAGGTCGCAAAATCAATGGTCACATCCCCCGTGCTCGCGCCGTAACGGCTCACATAAATCTGAGCGGGAAAGGTCTCTGGCGTGGCATAAGTGGAGAACCCGAAGCCCACCGTGCCAAGGATCGGCTGCTCGAACTTCACGTTCACGTTGTCCAAATCATGGTCCGCCGTAAGCCCGCCGGTGCGCGCGCCGAACATCACCCGCGACTCGAAGGGCTGAAGCGCGGCCACTACAAAATTCGTGCAGACGGTCACCGGTCCGCCACCGTTGGGCGTGAGCACCACACTGACATCCGAGTTACCGCCCCCCGGACGCACGATGATTTTGGCATGAATCCATTGGCCGCTCTTGAGATTCACCGCGCCGGCGTCGAAATCCTGAACCTTCTTTCCGTTGAAATGAATTGAGACGTGGTTCCCGTTCAAATCCCCGTCCTCGACATTGTAAAACACATCAAACCCCACCCCGAGCGATGCGGTAATGTTGGGCTCCTGATAGAACTGCCCCGGCACCGCAATCGGACCGGCCTGCCCCCATGTGAACGTGTCGATTAACGCGAAACTCATCCCGTCGGCCTGCCCGGTGATGCGAAAGTCAAACTCTGCCGTGATCAGTTTGTAAGTCCCCGCATCACTCTTGGTGAACGCAATCGTGTTGACGTTTTGTTGAGCGGTCGCCGAAGCGAGCCGGAGGAAATTGCCCGTCGGACCGCCCGCCACCACGGCGGGAGCCGGGTTCACATTGTTTTGTGCTAGCTCGTAAGCCGTGCCACCCGCGTCGAAATTCTGCACCGTATCCGCCCGGAGCCACAGCGCGCCGTTCACGAGCAACCACGCGAGCAGCACCCCCCGCGCGGTCGCACCGGGGCTGCCGCTGAAGTTCAACCGAATCATGAACAAGTGCGCTTTCATCACGTTGCTGACGCTGGCCACGCCGAACGGTGGCTCAATTCACCGCCCACCGCAACCCGGCAAAAGCCTGAGTCAACCTCGTCTTCAGCTGCAGAACTGCACAACCGTAATTTGGTATTTCGTCTCCCGGCCTTGCATCCATCGTGTCATCTGCTTCGATGCCCGTTTACGGGGCCAACTCTACTCCCAACTCCCGCACCACAAAGCCCAGCTTGTCCGCCGCTTCATCGATCAGCTTCGCGGTCGGCTTGCCTGCGCCATGACCAGCCTTGGTCTCGATGCGGATGAGCACGGGCGGGCCAAGCCGATGTTGCATCTCTTGCAACCGCGCCGCGAACTTGAAGCTGTGCGCCGGCACCACGCGATCGTCGTGGTCGGCCGTCGTCACGAGCGTCGCGGGATAGCGCACGCCGGGCTTGAGGTTGTGATAGGGCGAGTAGGCGTAGAGCGCCGTGAACTCCTCCGCGTTGTCCGCACTGCCGTAATCACTCGTCCACGCCCAGCCGATGGTGAACTTGTGAAAGCGCAGCATGTCCATCACGCCCACCGCCGGGAGGCAGCAGCCAAACAAATCGGGTCGCTGCGTCATGCACGCGCCGACCAGCAGGCCGCCGTTGCTCCCCCCCGCGATGGCGAGCTTGTCCGGCCGCGTGTAGTGCTTCGCGATCAGCCACTCCGCCGCGCCGATGAAGTCGTTGAAGACGTTTTGCTTCTTGAGCTTCGTGCCAGCCTGATGCCACTCCTCGCCGTATTCACCGCCGCCGCGCAAGTTCGCCACCGCATACACGCCGCCCAGTTCCAACCATACCGCCATGCTGACGCTGAAGCCCGGGGTCTGCGAAATGTTGAACCCGCCGTAGCCGTAGAGATACGTCGGGTTTCTGCCGTCCAGCTTCAGGCCCTTTTTGTGTGTCACAAACATCGGCACGCGCGTGCCGTCCTTGCTGGTGAAGAAAACCTGCCTCGTCTCGTAGCGCGGGGAGTCGAAATCCACCTTCGGCGCGCGGAAGACTGTGCTCGCGCCGCTCGTCACGTCGTAGCGATAGATCGTCCCCGGCGTCGTGAAACTCGTGAACGAGTAAAACGTCTCCGTGTCCGTGCGCCTGCCGCCGAAGCCGCCCACGCTGCCCAAACCCGGCAACGCCACGTCACCCAGCGCCCTGCCCTCGCGGCTGAAGAGTTTCACCGCACTGCGCGCATCCTTGAGGTAAGTGCAGATGAACTTTTCGCCGAGCAAGTTCACGCCCTTCAGCGTTTCGGCGGCCTGCGGAATGATCTCCTTCCAATTCGGGCGGTCGGGATTCGCCGTATCGATGGCGATGACCCGACCACGCGGCGCCTTCAGGTCCGTGTAAAACCAGAACACGCCGCCGTCGTTGTCCACGAAGCGGTAGTCCGCGTCGTAATCGTCGAGCAGCTTCACCACCGGCGCGTCGGGCCGCGAGAGGTCGCGATAGTAAACGCGATTGCGCCGGTCCGTGCCTTGCCAGATGGAAATGATGAGGTAGCGGCCGTCGTCCGAGACGTGCCCGCCGAAGCCCCAGTCCGGCTGGTCGCGCCGCTCGTAGATCAGCACGTCCTCGCTCTGCGGCGTGCCGAGCTTGTGGAAGTATAGCTTCTGAAACTTGTTCACGCCCTTGAGCGCATCGCCCTCTTTCGGCGCGTCGTAACGTGAGTAGAAGAAGCCCTTGCCGTCTTTCGTCCAGCTCGCGCCGCTGAACTTCACCCATTTGAGATGATCGCTGAGGTCCGCGCCCGTCCGCACATCGCGCACCTTCCATTCGTTCCAATCCGAGCCGCTCGCTGAAAGCCCGTAGGCCATCCAGTTCCCATCCTCGCTGATCGAGTAGCCGGACAACGCCACCGTGCCGTCCGACGAAAGTGTGTTCGGGTCCAGCAACACGCGCGGCGCAGCCTCCAACGCGTCCGCCACGTAGAGCACGGACTGGTTTTGGAGTCCATCGTTCCGTGAGTAGAAATAACGCCCGCCCTGCTTGAACGGGATGCCGTAGCGCTCGAAGTTCCAGAGCTTCGTCAACCGTTCGCGCAACCGCGCACGCTCGGGGATCTGGTCGAGATAGTGATACGTCACCTTGTTCTGCGCAGCGACCCATGCCTTTGTCTCCGCTGCATTGTCATCCTCCAGCCAGCGATACGGGTCGATGACCTTCGTGCCGTGGTAATCATCCACAACCTCCCGCTTCGCGGTTTCAGGATAGCCAAGGCGCGTCGTCATCATACGGGTCGGTTTGGGGGAATCAGTGCGATGCGCGATGCACCCCAGCAACCCGCTGGCAGTAACCGCGAAGAGCAGAACGAACTCAGCTTTCATGCGTGCGGCGAGAGTGCCGCAACCACGCCATGAAGCAAGCGAACCGCATCCAGACGAATCACCCACTCTTCCGCACCACGGTGTCCCGCTGGGCCCACGCCGGATCGGGCTGGGGGTAATCCAAGTTGTAGTGCAAGCCCCGGCTCTCCGGCCGCAGGAGTGCACAGTTCACGATGAGCTCCGCCACGGTCGCGATGTTGCGCAGTTCCAGCAGATCGCTCGTCACGGTGAAGTCCCAGTAGTATTGCTGGATTTCCTCCTGCAAGAGCGCGATGCGCGCCTTCGCGCGCTGGAGACGTTTGTTCGTCCGCACGATGCCCACGTAGTCCCACATCAGGCGGCGGATTTCATCCCAGTTGTGCGAGACGACGACGAGTTCGTCCGCGTGATGCGCGCGACCCGACTGCCACGGAGGTATGTTCACCTCAGGCTGAGGCGAAGGATTTTCCAAGACGCGACGGGCGGCGCGGTGCGCGCAGACGAGCGCTTCCAAGAGAGAATTGCTCGCGAGCCGGTTCGCGCCGTGCAGGCCGGTGTGAGCGACCTCGCCGACGGCGTAGAGCCCCGCGATGTCCGTGACGCCGTTCACGTCCGTCACCACGCCGCCGCATTGGTAGTGCGCCGCGGGCACGACGGGAATCGGCTCCTTCGTCATGTCCACGCCGAGGCGCAGCAGCCGCTCGTAGATAGTAGGGAAGTGCGAGATGGTGAAGCGCGCGGGCTGGTGCGTGATGTCCAGCCACACGTTGTCCGCACCGGTGCGTTTCATCTCGCTGTCAATGGCGCGGGCCACGATATCGCGCGGCGCCAGCTCCGCTCGCGAGTCGTAGCGCGGCATGAAACGCTGGCCGTCCGTGCCGAGCAGGTAGCCGCCTTCGCCACGCACCGCCTCGGTGATGAGCAGTGTGCGTTCCTTGGGATGAAAGAGGCACGTGGGGTGAAACTGCATGAACTCCATGTTCGCTACTTGCGCGCCCGCGCGGTAGGCCATCGCCACGCCGTCGCCCGTCGCGATGTCGGGGTTCGTCGTGTAGAGGTAAACCTTCCCGCAGCCGCCCGTGGCCAGCACGATGACCGGCGCGGCGAAGGTCTCCACCTGGCCGCTAGCCTTGTTCAGCACATAGATGCCCAGGCAACGGTTCGGCCCCACGTAGCCGAGCTTCTGCGTCGTGATGAGGTCCACGGCGAAGTGGTTTTCCAGCACCGTGATGTTCGGCTCCCGCGCAATGGCATCAAGCAACGCGCGTTCAATTTCGGCGCCGGTGGCGTCCTTGGCGTGAAGCACGCGGCGCTTGGAATGACCACCTTCCTTTGTGAGGTCGAGTTCCTTGCCGTTGCCGTCGGGCAGTTCGCGTTCGCTGAACTTCGTGCCCAACTCCATCAGCTCCTGAATCCGCTCCGGCCCTTCGGCAATGATGGTGCGCACAACCTCCTCGCGGCAGAGGCCCGCGCCCGCCGTGAGCGTGTCGCGCACGTGCATCTCGATGGAATCCTCGCGGCTGGTGACGGCAGCGATGCCGCCCTGCGCCCAGTTGGTGTTCGAGTCCGCGCGACTCTTCTTGGTGACGATGGCCACGCGCCCGCGCGGCGCGACCTTGAGAGCGAAGGTCAGCCCCGCGATGCCGCTGCCGAGGACGAGGAAGTCGAATTGGCGCGTGGTGCCGGCCATGTGGGGGCCGATTGAATGACGGATTGGCCTACTGGAAAAGCGATTTCACACGGCAAAAAAGGCGCGTCAAATCACTGGACAGGCACAACCCCGCCGGGGTAGGAGAAAACGGGTATGAGATTTCACTTCATCATCGCCGCGCTGGTCGCGTTTGCTTCAACCGCCGTTGCCGCAGAGGAACACGTCGTCACGAACGGTTCAGGACAATCCACCCGATACGTGGTGGCTGAAGATGAGATCCACAACCTCACGCGCGACCGCGCCGAGGCCGTCACTGGCGGCGTGGCTCCGCGGCTGCGTGTCCAGGCGATCGGCGACACAGATGTCCGCGAACTCGTGCTGTATCCCAAGGACGCGCCGCGCACCGAGTGGAGCCGCCGCGTGCTCACGCGCGAGGTGCTGGTGCGGCTTGCGCCCGGCACGGACGCGGCGGCGCTCGCCCGCTCCGTCGGAGCGGTGGCCGGCCCGGAAATTTCTTACGCGCCACGCCATTACATTTTCCGTATGACAAAGACCGGCACGGCGCTGCAAGTCGCGGCGCAGCTCGCCGGCCAGCCCGGCGTCAAGCACGTCGAGCCGGTGCTCAAGCGCCAGCTTTCAAAGCGCCTCGTCCCCAACGACCCGCTGTTCAGCCAGCAGTGGACCCTCCTCAACACCGGCCAGAACGGCGCGACGGCGGGCGCGGACATTAACGTGACCAACGTGTGGGACAGCTACCGAGGCAGCGGCATCGTCGTCGGCGTGATTGATGACGGCTTCCAATACCTGCATCCCGACCTGGCTGCGAATGCGGTCACGAACATCCACTACGATTACCGGGACAACGACAGCGATCCCAAGCCGGAGGGCACGGGGGCCAATGCTGATTCGCACGGCACCGCCTGCGCGGGCGTAATCGCGGCGCGCGGAAACAATGGCATCGGCCTGGCGGGCGTAGCGTTCGAAGCATCGCTGGTGGGCCTCCGCCTGATTGGCGGCACGGCGGGCGACACTCAGGAAGGCGCCGCCCTCTCCCACAGCAACTCGGTCATCCACATTTACAACAACAGTTGGGGACCAAACGACGACGGTAAGACCAAGGGCGGGGCCGGAACGCTGGCGCTGGCCGCACTCAAAAACGGCGTAAACTCCGGCCGTGATGGCCGTGGCAACATCTACGTTTGGGCGGCGGGGAACGGCGGTCTGAACAAGGACAACGCCGGCTATGACTCCTACAACGGCTCCATCTACACCATCAGCGTGGGCGCACTGAACGACCTCGGGCAGAAGGCCGATTACAGCGAGCGCGGGGCCTGTCTGGTGGTCACCGCGCCCTCCGGAGCCGAATCGGGGCAAAACGGCCGTCCGCAGGGCACAACGACAACCGACGTAGCGGGTGAGGACGGCTACAACAACAGCACCAAGACCGTCGGTCCCGTCGGCCCCGACGAACTTGCCGACCGCAATTACACGCAAAACTTCAATGGCACCTCTTCCGCCGCCCCGGTGGTGTCTGGCGTGGTGGCGCTGATGCTCCAGGCCAATCCCAATCTTGGCTGGCGCGACGTGCAGGAGATCCTGATTCGCTCCGCTACACAGACGGACCCGACGAACTCCGAGTGGCGCACGAACAAGGCAGGGTTCAAGTTCAACCCCAAC
The DNA here is from genome assembly GCA_009922615.1 of Pseudomonadota bacterium. Classification (GTDB taxonomy): domain Bacteria; phylum Verrucomicrobiota; class Verrucomicrobiia; order Limisphaerales; family SXTU01; genus SXTU01. The sequence goes on along the minus strand of RFVF01000028.1, from coordinate 11,761 downwards.
TTCGGTGCGGGCCGGGTCAACGCAGGCGCGGCCGTGGCGCTGGCCACCAACTGGGCCAACCTTCCGACTATGACCTCCACTGCCTCAGAGCAAGCCAGCCTCAGCGTCGCCATTCCGGACAACGACAGCAACGGCATAACCCGCTCCTTTGATCTGAGCGCCTCGAACCTCCGCGTGGAACAGGCCGTGGTGACAGTGGACATCACGCATCCGTTTCGCGGCGACCTGGTCATCAACCTGATCTCGCCCTCGGGCACCGTCAGTCCACTGGCGGAACTGCATGACGACAACAATGCCGACTATCAGGCGATGACTTTCCGCTCGACCTTCAACTGGGGCGAGGATTCCAAGGGCGTCTGGCAGGTGCAGATTTCCGACCGCCGCGCCAACAACACCGGCTCGCTCACGCGCGCCAAGCTCGAAGTGTTCGGCACCACGCCATCCACCCCGACGATGCTGGCCAAGACGCTGGGCAGCGGGCAGTTCATATTCGGCGTCACCGGCACGCCCGCGCTGGCTTACACGCTTCAAGTCAATACGAACGCCACGGCCACGAACTGGACGACGCTCTTCAGCACGAACGCCCCGGCGAGCGTCTTCGATCTGATTGACTCCAGCGCCAGCGGCCCGCGGCGCTTCTACCGGCTGGTGCGGTGACCGGGTTCGTAATCGCAACCTTTAGGTTGCGAATCGCTGCCCCGCCCGCCGCGCAGGATGAAGTCTGCGATTACTTTGCCGGCGCAAGATGCTTCTCCGTGTAAGCCTTGATGGCCTCGGCGAGGAACTGCGCGGTCTCCTCGCGCTTCTTCGCGTCTGTGCGAAACGAGCCGCCGAACTCAAGCTGGATGGCGTCCACGCCGTTGGTCGTGTGGCTGCCGTAGCTGCGGACGATCCAGCCGCCGTTGAAGCCCTTCGTCTCCGGCGGCGTGCCGGGCGCCGTATTCGGTGGCTCGATCTTGATGCCCTTGGCTGCGAGGTAGCCGAGGATGCTCGCCTCGCCCGTGAGCGCGACGGCTCCGTGCCGCTCGATCATCTTCATCACCGTAGTGCCGTTCTGCGTGCCACGGTAAATCGTATCCGTGCTCGCGGCCTGACCGTGAATGTCCAGCAGCAGCGCGCCCTGCGGGAATTTCTTCCGCAGCTCGTCCACGAACTCCCGCACCTGCCCGTGAAACGCTGCGTGGACCACCTGCGCCTTGGGATGCTCTACGGCTTCCTTCTCCGGGCGGTTCGGGTCCACGTATTGCCGGTGCGCCTTGCTCGCCACGAGGTAAGGCTTCCGGCCGGTGAGTTCCTCGACGCGTTTAGCCGTCGCGGTGGCCAGCTCGAATGTCCGCGTGTCCTGTGTGGTGACGAATTTTCCACTCGTGCGTTCGCCCTCCGGCCCAAGACGCTTCGGCACACCGGGGATGGCGAGCGAACCACCGTGCGGGGCCGTGATGATGATGGGCAATTCCCCGCGCTGGACGTGGAGAAACTCGTTCGTGGCGTGAGTCTGGGCGGAGGCGGAAGCAGCGAGCAGAACCACGAAAGCCAGTGCGAAAAGCATCCAGTTCGGCGCAACGACACAAGCCTTCTCCCTTCGCGAAGTAAGGATAAATACCTCTGTGCAACGACTTACGCCCGTTGGCGAAGTCGAAATGACAAATCCTAGTCAATACCACAGATGAAAGCGTCCACCTCCGTCAAAATTCATGTCAGTCGCACCGCGAAGCAAACCCTGCATCAAGTCTGTTGGCGGGAAAGTGGCAAGCGCGAGCGCAAGACTTTCACCCATGCGCCGGACGCCCAGCGCTTTGCCCGGCAGAAGGAGTCGGACCTAGCTCGTGGGGCTCAGTTCGCCCGCGGGCTCACCTTTGCCGACAGTCAGTCTTACGCCGCGGCCGTCAAGGCGTTGGCTGAACTATCCCAAATCGTGCCTGTGCACGAGGCCGTCCGTAGCTTCACTGAAGCCGCCAAAATCGTAGGGCCGGCGAATGTGACCAATGCTGTCCGGTTCTACGCCGAGCACCATCGCGAGATTACTTCGGTGCGGCTGGATGAAGCCATTCCCCACTTTATCCAAAGTCGTGAAAAAATGAACGTCACCCTTGGACACCTCGCCCAGATTCGGCGTCACTTGAGCTGCCTGCAAACTCGGTTCCCCGGCAGGAATCTGGAGGAGCTTCGCACCGCTGAATTGGAGAGCTGGGTCGACAGCCTGCCTTGGCAGGCCTCCACTAAGAACTTCTTGCGCCGAACCCTCGTCGCGTTGGGCCATTGGGCGCAGAAGCAAGGCCATCTAGCCAAGCAGCGGCCCACGGAGTTCAAGGGCCTGACTCGGCGTAAAGAGCCGGCGCGTGAGATCCAGATTTTCACTCCCGGACAGATGCGGAAATTATTGGACCATGCGGCGCCGTCCCTCCTCCCATGGCTGGTGCTGGGAGGATTTTGCGGATTGCGCGGCGCCGAATTGAGCCGCGTGGAGTGGACGGACATCCGGTGGGAGCAAGGGTGCCTGATTCTGCCTGGCCGGAAGACCAAAACTGCGCGCCGCCGGTCGGTGGAAATCCCGGCCAACGCGCTCCAGTTCCTCCTGCCCTACCGCAACCAGACTGGCCGGATTCTGTCCTACAGTGATCGGCAGACGCCGCAAAAGATGACGGCGGCACTTTGTGCGAAACTTGGCTTTGCCTGGCCGCTCAATGGACTACGCCACAGTTTTTGCACTTACCATTACGCGCTCAATGGGAACAAGCACGAGACCGCCCGTCAGGCAGGCAATTCCCCCGCCATGCTTGACCAGCACTACCTCGACGCTACGAGCCGCGCACAGGCACAGGCTTGGTTTTCGATCCAGCCGACGTGGACCCCCTTACCCCTGCCATCGGATTCGCCCGGTGCACCAACTCAGTCAGTTGGTCCTTTGGTTCCTCAAATGACCGCTTCTTAGACCCCGGCCCCTCCGGCGCATCTGACTCGGAAAACCGACCCGTATAGCGGTCCGGCAGATGCTCACTGTAATGAGGCTTCGTCCACATGAAGGCCTCCAAGGATTCGAGTAACTTCGCCAATACCTGGCCTCGTGCCATGGTGCGGGGATCGAGGATGCCCAGACTCAAAGCGTCATACCGCTTCAACAGGGCTAGGCATTGCGCAAGCTCCTCGGCTTCAGCAGCCGTTGTCCCCACTGGACTCGCCGGGATTTCCGTCAAAGGCACATCCAAATCCCTCCACCGCAAATCCCTCCACCGCAAATCCCTCCACCGCAAACCTTTAGTGTCACCCAATTCATCCAGCAGTCGATCACATGCCCCTTCCAGTTTGAATCGCTTCTGGTTCGTTCGCATCCAGTCCCGGAGCGATTCCCCTAGTTCGAAGGCGCAGTCCTTCTGGGCGCTGGCAAGGAATAGCGTCGTCAACAAGGGCAGCAAATTTTCCACGTAACGAGGCACTACATGCTCGCTCGCATCGGATAGGATTAACTTCCAGGCGGCGAATGATCGCTCGTTGAGCGGCCCGCCCAAGACGGAACGGGCTTTGCCGGTCTTTTGGCAAAGGCTTTGCCGGTCGGCCCCCGTCAGAATCATGGCTTGGGCAAGCAGCTCTTCCGAGGGTTTGTGTTTTCCCAATTCGATGGCCTGAATGTTGGGCGCGGAGCAGCCGACTCGCTGTGCGAAGCGCGTTTGCGAGTCGCCGAGCACTGCGCGGACGGTCTTGAGCGGATGATGGAAACGAGGTTGGGGTGGCATAGGAGTATGTTTCGATTGTGGGTGCTTGGTGTGCTTTGGCTTTACTTGCATATGCATATAAGCGTATGCATTGTGTAGTTAAAGAACCATTATGTCAACTCCTGAATACCTCACCCGCAAACAGCTCGCCGCCCTGCTCCACATCAGCGAGCGCCACCTCATTAACTGCGAACGGTCCGGCATGCCCAGCTTCCGCCTGGGCGGGGCGGTGCGTTACCGGCTCGACGAGGTTCAAGCCTACCTAATCGAGAACCGCGCCTTGTCCATGACCGTTAGGCGGCGGCGAGAAGGCCCCACCGCAGAGCTCGCGGCGGCTGCCGCTACCGTCAAAAGCCCGCAGGGATCGAAGCCCACCGACCTGGCGAGCCATCCTGATGAGCCAGTCAAATGACTGCGGCGATTGGCGTATAGCGAATTGATTTCCGGGCGAAAAGTCAGCCATGCACCTCAACGTAATCAACCGTGGCCGCACCAACCTGGCACTCGTTTCCCGCGTGTGTGCTAGTTACGGCGAAAATCACCCCGCTTTCACACCGGCATGCTCTTTGGCGCCACTCCCCGACATCAACAGGACCTAACGTGACCACCTTGGAATTCACCCGACTCCTCGAATCACGCGGCCTGTCGCCCCGTAAGAGTGGCACCGGGTGGACGGCCCGGTGCGCCGGGCACGATGACAAGACGGCTTCCTTGTCCATCTCCACCGGAGCGGGCGGGCGCGTGCTGCTCAAATGCCACGCGGGATGCACTGCTGAGAACATCGTCGGCGCGCTCGGCCTGAAACTCGTGGACCTGTTTCCGCCGCATCCGGCGAGTGTTGCACCCGTCACCCCGCGCATCGCGGCAACCTACGCCTACACGGACGAAGCTGGGCAACTCCTTTTCGAGTGTGTTCGTTTCACGCCCAAGACCTTCCGCCAGCGGCGGCCCGACACGGCCAAGCCGGGTGCTTGGGTTTGGAATTTGGCAGGCGTGCGGCGGGTGCTCTATCGGCTGCCCGAATTGAAGGCGGCGCTCACCGCAGGCCGAACCATCTTTATCTGCGAAGGCGAGAAGGACGTGACGGCCTTGGTGGAAAACGGATTCGCCGCGACGTGCAACCCAATGGGCGCGGGCAAGTGGCAGCCAGAACACACCGAGACGTTGCGTGATGCGACGCGAGTTGTCGTCATCGCGGACAAAGACGAGCCGGGCCGCAAGCACGCCCTCGCCGTCGCCATTGCGCTTCACGGTGTCGCCAAGTGCGTCAAGTCCATCGAGCTTCCCGACCGCAACGGCCAGTTTGTGAAAGACGCCGCCGATTGGTTTGCCGCAGGCGGCACCGCCGAGGAACTGCGCGCTCAGGTGAATGTCGCGCCGGAGTTCGCGCCCACGCCAGCACAGACAGCGGACGCAAACGCCGCGCCGGTCGTTGCGCGTGTATCGGATGAACCAGCGAGCGTGGGGACGGATGATGAAGCCCTCGCTGCCCTCGCTACGTTGCCCCCGCTGGAATTCGACCGCCGTGCCCAGCAAGAGGCGAAGAAACTTGGCGTCAGCGTAGCCACGCTGCGGAAGGAAGTGGCCAAGATTCGCCCAAAATCAGCCGACAGCTTGCAGGGCAGCAGCGTTGCCCTGGCTGACGTGGAGTTATGGCCGGACGCCGTGGACGGCGCGACCGTGCTGGGCGAAGTCGCCGACACGTTTTCACGCTATGTCGCGCTGACTGACGGCGCTGCCGACGCGCTTGCCTTGTGGGTGGCTCACGCCCATTGCTTCGATGCCTTCCAGTGCTCGCCCCGGCTGAACGTGAGTTCACCGGAAAAAGGTTGCGGCAAGACCACCTTGCGGGACGTGCTCACGGTGCTCAGTCCGCGCGCCCTGCCGACGGAAAACCTGAGCGTGGCCGTCCTGTTTCGGATCGTTGAACGCAGCCGCCCCACCTTGCTCGCGGATGAATGCGACGCCTGGCTGCGCGACAACGAGGAACTGCGGGGAATGTTGAACGCTGGGCACCGGCGCGGCGGGCAGGCGTTGCGCTGTGAAGGCGACCGCAATGAGGTCCGGGCGTTCAACGTCTTTGGTCCCGCCGTCCTGTGCGGCATCGGCGCGCTGCCCGGCACGCTTCACGACCGGAGCATTGTCATTCGGCTGGAACGCGCCAAGCCCGGCGAGTTGCGTCAGCGTTTCGACTCACGCCGCACGGCGAAGGAGCAGGAGCTTTGCCGCAAACTCGCCCGCTGGTGCGCCGACAATCGCCCAGCTCTGGAAAATTGCGACCCCGCCTTGCCGCCCAACGTGTTCAACCGGCTGGCGGACAACTGGCGTCCCTTGTTCGCCGTCGCCGAAATCGCGGGCGGTGACTGGCCGCAGCGCGCCGCCGCAGCGTTCGCCAAGCTCACTCGCAAAGCGGACACCGATTTGCAGGGCACCGGTGCGATGTTGCTCGCGGACATTCGGAGCGTCTTCGTGGAGCCTCAGACGGACCGCTTGTTCTCCAAGTCCATCGTTGACGCGCTGTGCGCGATGACGGACCGCCCTTGGCCGGAAGCACACCGGGGCAAGGCGATCACCGAGACGTGGCTTGCTCGCCGCCTGCGTGATTTCGGCATCGCCTCGCGCACGCTCCGCATTGCTAACGAGCGGGCCAAAGGTTACGAAGCCGCCGACTTCACCGAGGCATTTCTGCGCTATTTGCCCCCCGGGGAGGAATCGAACCGTGACAGCGTGACAAATCAAGCAGGCGTGGACGAAACGGCCTTTTCAAGCCGTGACACCACGCCCGTCTGTCACGTTTCGGAAAGTCACGAAACCCCTGCCATCATTGACTTGTCACGCTGTCACGCTTCCGAATCCCCGGACGGGACAGACGAACCGGAAGAAGCGTTGCTCCTATGACCGCGCAAGAGCTTTTTCAGGAGGCGAGCCGGCGCGGTCTGCGCTTGAAAACCGTGGGTGACAAACTCGCCGTGATACCAGCAAACCTATGTCCGCCCGACTTTGCCGCCACCCTCAAAGCCCACAAAAGCGAACTTCTCGTCTGGCTGAACCGTCCGCCCTGTCCCGGTTCTGGCGAAGTGCCGCCCGACGGTTTACCCCTGATCCCGGTGGAACCACGTCCAACGCCCGCCACGCGTCAACTCGTGATTGACTATCTGCTTCGGCAGGGCGCAGACCATCCGGGGCCGCTGACGGCGTGGCTGGTGCGCCGGGAATCTGATTACTACGACGGGCCGGGGAAACATTGGGATTGCGCCGCGTTCGCCTACGCTGCGGCGCGTGACGCGGCCTGCTGGCAACTGAATCGCGGTGAGCGTGAAGCTCTGGATCTGCTGGTGGCGGCGCTACCCAAACCAGTTCGACAATGAACGGTGCAAACCGTGCCCAGTTTGGTTGCCCCAAGGTATGCGTAGGCTGAGATCCTATTCTCTTTCACCACCAGCTTCACAACAGTTCACCGCGCAGCAAGTAGGTGCGCTTTTGGGGGTCTCCCGAATGCACACATCAGCCTGCGATTCTGGGATGGATCAGCACCGGAAAACCATGCGGGAACCACGCGGTAAACCGACGGGAAAGTGACGGGGAAATGCGGGGAAATGCGGAGAAATGTGCGAGGTTACTGAGGCGAAAGGCTGTTGCGCCATTGCCCGTGCTTGGGGAGTCGCATTTTGCACCTGCATGTTGGGCTATGACAGGCGAGTGAAACCGCTGCGGACGGTGATTGGGGATTGAATTCAGCTTGCCGGCCCGCGCCCGGCGAATTCATAGTGGTCGCGCAATCCAACAAGACTAAGGACAAAGGGACCGAGCGCATCGCAGCCCCCATAAGCCAAACAACCGCCTTCATGGCCCGCACCAAAAAACAAAACGCCAACACAAGCGCCTCCACCGCCACCATCGGCTTCGAGGCCAAGCTCTGGCTCGCTGCCGACAAGCTGCGGAACAACATGGACGCGGCCGAGTATAAGCGCGTCGTCCTCGGGCTCATCTTCCTGAAATACATCTCCGACACCTTCGAGGAACACCGCGCCAAGCTCCTCGCTGCAGAGGGTGACTACGCCGGGGCCAATGCCGAAGACCCGGACGAATCAAGGCCGAGAATGTCTTCTGGGTGCCGAAGGAAGGCCACTGGGCCCACCTTCAGGCCAGCGCTAAGCAGCCCACCATCGGCAAGATCGTGGTCGATGCCATGGTCGCCATCGAGCGCGACAACTGCGCCTCAAGGTCGTCCTCCGCAAGGACTATTCCCGCCCCGCGTTCGACATTGCTCGGCGCGACGGCACCCGCTTTTCGTGCGAAGCCGCACCGCATGGCCTGAGCGCAGCCAAGGATAACCACTGCCTCGACGAACTAATGCACCACTTCTGCAAGATCGGCCTCGGCGACAAGAATCCCGGCATGAAAGACATCGCCAACGATTCACGCCGCTTTGCTTCTTAAAGGAAAAGAACTTCATGGATTCCGCCCAACTCAACTGGCTCACCAACTTCATCTGGAACATCGCCGACGACGTCCTGCGCGACGTTTACGTCCGCGGCAAATATCGCGACGTCATCCTGCCCATGACCGTCCTGCGTCGCCTCGACGCGGTGCTTGAGCCGACCAAGGCCGCCGTGCTGGAGATGAAGGCCGCCCTCGACAAGGAAGGCGTCACCAACCAGGACGACGCCCTCCGCGCCGCTTCCGATCAGGCGTTCTACAACACCTCGCCCTTTCTCCTGCGCGACCTGAAGTCCCGCGCCACGCAGCAGAAGCTCAAGGACGACTTCGAGGCCTACCTCGACGGCTTCTCGCCCAACGTGCAGGACATCCTGAACAACTTCGCCTTCCGCAACCAGATCCCGAAGCTCTCCAAGGCCGACGCGCTCGGCATGCTCATCGAGAAGTTCCTCGATAAGGACATCAACCTCAGCCCACACCCCGTCGGCGACCTGCCCGCGCTCGACAACCACAGCATGGGCACGATGTTCGAGGAACTCGTCCGTCGCTTCAACGAGGAGAACAACGAGGAAGCCGGCGAACACTGGACGCCCCGCGACGCCGTCCGGCTCATGGCCAATCTCATGTTCCTGCCCGTGGCCGACCGCATCGAGAGCGGCACGTATCTCCTCTACGACTGCGCCTGCGGCACGGGCGGCATGCTGACCGTCGCCGAGGAAACCCTCCAGCAGATCGCCAAGTCGCGTGGCAAACAGATCGCCACTCACCTCTACGGCCAGGAAATCAGCGACGAGACCTACGCCATCTGTAAGGCCGACATGCTCCTCAAGGGCGACGGCGACGCGGCGGACAACATCGTCGGCGGCTCGGAACACAGCACCCTGTCCAACGATGCGTTCCGCGGACGCGAGTTCGACTTCATGCTCGCCAATCCGCCCTACGGCAAAAGCTGGAAGGCCGACCTCGAACGCATGGGCGGCAAGAAGGACCTCAAAGACCCGCGCTTCGTCACCCAACACGCCGGCGAGTCCGACTACTCCCTCGTCACCCGCAGCAGCGACGGCCAGATGCTCTTCCTCGCCAACATGCTGGCGAAGATGAAGCACGACACGCCGCTCGGCAGCCGCATCGCCGAGGTCCACAACGGCTCGTCGCTCTTCACCGGCGACGCCGGCCAGGGCGAGAGCAACATCCGCCGCTGGATCATCGAGAGCGACTGGCTGGAGGCCATCGTCGCCCTGCCGCTGAACCTCTTCTACAACACCGGCATCGCCACCTACGTCTGGGTGCTCTCCAATCGCAAGCCCGAGCACCGTCGCGGCCAGGTCCAGCTCATCGACGCCACCCAATGGTTTCGCCCGCTGCGCAAAAACATGGGCAAGAAGAACTGCGAACTCGCCCCCGAGCACATCCAGCAGATCTGCGACACCTTCCTCGCGTTCAAGGAAACCCCGCAGTCGAAAATATTCCCCAACGCCGCCTTCGGTTACTGGAAGGTCAAGGTCGAGCGTCCGCTCCGCCTCCGTAGTCAGCTCACCCGCCAGCGCATCGAGACGCTTCGCTTCGCCTCCGGCGACGAGGAGATCCGCGCCGCGCTCTACGAACAACTCGGCGACGACCTCTTCGAGAAATCCACCGCCGTCCGCGATGAACTCGCCAAGCTCGTGGACAACTGGGGACAGGACGACGCCGGCGACGACGAGGAAAACGGCGAAGGCGGCGGCAAGAAAGGCCTGCCCGAGAAGACCAGGAAAAAGCTCCTCGATCCCGACACTTGGAAACGCGACGCCGCGCTCGTCGAGACGGCGGAGAAACTCCGCACCGCCCTCGGCGACGGACTCTTCGAGGACCACAACGTCTTCCTCGAACGGGTGGACGCCGCGCTGAAGAAGCTCGGCCTGAAACTCTCCGCCTCCGACCTAAAGCTCATCGTCAACGCCGTGAGCTGGCGCGACGAAGCCGCCCCGCCTGTCATCAAGAAAGTCCACAAGCCCGGCAAGGGACAACCCGACCCGCTGCGCGGTCTCTATGAAGCGAAGGTCGCAGGCAAGCCCGCCCTCGTCGAATACGAACCCGACAGCGAGCTGCGCGACTTCGAGCAAATCCCGCTGCTGGAGGAAGGCGGTATCGAAGCCTTCATCCGCCGCGAAGTCCTGCCCTACACGCCCGACGCCTGGATCGTCGAGGCCGACACCAAGATCGGCTACGAAGTCAGCTTCACCCGCCACTTCTACCAGCCGCCGCAGCTCCGCACTCTTGCCGAGATCAGCGCCGACATCCTCAAACTGGAACAGGAGACTGAAAGCCTGCTCACCGAAATCACGAAGGGCGTCAAAGCATGATCGAGGGACTCCAGCCGTATTCGGAATACAAGGAGTCGGGCTCGAAGTGGCTCGGGAGGATTCCTTCAGGATGGGAAGCTGTTCCACTCGGAAGGCCGCTCGTTCAAAGAATCGAGCAAAATCGACCAGTTAAAACCAAAGACATCCTTTCGCTAAGTCTTCGGCAGGGCGTCGTTCCCTATTCAGAAAAGAAATCAGGCGGTAACAAAGCCAAGGACGATTTGACTGCATACACGCTGGCTTATCCGGGAGACATCGTAGTCAACAGCATGAATGTAGTCGTCGGGTCTGTCGGGCTTTCAAAATACTTTGGAGCAGTAAGCCCCGTCTACTACGTGCTGCACACGCGGAACGATAAAGACTCTATCCTCTTTTTTGACGCCCTCTTCCAGGACAAGAGTTTTCAGCAGAGCCTTTGGGGATTGGGGAACGGAATCTTGTTCCTTCAATCGAAGACAACTGGGAAGTTTAATACCATCCGGATGAGGATTCCGATGCACGCATTACGGCGTGTGGTTATTCCTCAGCCAACGCCCGACGAACAAGCGGCCATCGTGCGGTTTCTGGAGCATGCGAACCGGAAGATCGACGGGTTCATTCGGGCAAAGCGGAAGCTGATCGGGCTGCTGAACGAGCAGAAGCAGGCCATCATCCACCGCGCCGTCACCCGCGGCCTCGATCCCCACGCGCCCCTCAAACCCTCCGGCATCCCCTGGCTCGGCGACATCCCGAAGCATTGGGAAACGCGCCGCCTCCGATTCTGCATCAAGGGCAAACTGGCTTACGGTGCAAACGAGGCAGCCGAGTTCGACAATCCTGATTGGCCGCGTTATCTGCGCATCACGGACTTTCGTAGTGATGGCACATTGAAGCCTGACACGTTCCGCTCTTTGCCACCGCACATCGCCAAAGATTACCCAGTTCAAGACGGCGACATTTTGTTCGCAAGAAGCGGGGCAACGGTTGGAAAGGCGTTCTTGGTGCGCACAGACACGGCGAACGCTTGCTATGCTGGCTACTTGATTCGAGCCCGCCCAAGACCGGACGTTGTGCTGCCGGAGTTCCTTTTTGCCTACACCCAAAGCCTCGCGTTTGCGCAGTGGAAGGATGAGATTTTCAGCAAGGCGACGATTCAGAATATCGGTGCAGACAAATACTCGAATTTGGTCGTTCCGATTCCGAAGATTGAAGAACAGAAAAGCATTCTGGCTCACATCGCCGTGGAGACGCTTCCCCTCAACACCGCCATCGCCAGGACGGAGCGAGAAA
>RFVF01000270.1 GCA_009922615.1 Pseudomonadota bacterium | reverse complement strand
AGATGTGTATAAGAGACAGAATCGGTGCTTTACACTCGCAATAGCGAGAGCACCGCACTCTCCGGCGGGCTGGAACATAAGTTCCTGACGGACACCGCAAAGCTCAGTGACTCGCTAACTGTTCCCTCGCACGGGGCCGGTAGCGCCAGTTTGCCGCGTCGTCCGCTTGCGCGCGGACCTGTCGGTCGTCAGATTCAGAAGGGCGGCATCAAGGCGTACGAGCTGCTGCTTGACAAGTCGCCGCGACTGAACAGTTTGTCGGAGCGGAATTTCAGCAGACGTCTTGTCGAGCACGGCGACCGCATCGCAAAGGAACGGGCGGCACAGGTGCAGGTCAACGCGGGGCGTCTCCAGTTTGACGAGGCCGTGCGCAAGTTGGGCCGTGACCCGATGCTCAAGGCTGCGGCAACCTTGCACCTTGAAGGCGTCCTGACCGAGCGTGGTGGTCTGACGGCGTCTGAGCTGCGCGACAGGGCGGTTGCCCGCGCCGAAGAGGGCCTTGCCGCAGAGCGACGCGCGCACCCCAACGCTGACCCGAAGTCGTATGAGCAGAACGTTCGTCACATCGAACTGCTGAAGTCGATGCCGGACGAGCTGCTAAAGCTTGAAGGCGACTCAAAGCACGTTGCGCGTGTGCGTCAGGTTGTTGACACCGGCCGCAACTTTGACCGCAATATGTCAAAGCACGACCCGTTCAGGCTCGACGAGAGCGGCGTGCGTGACGTGCGTGGCGAGCGCGCAACGATTAGCCAGCGCGTGCTTACCGGGAACGCCGAAAAGATCGACCTTGGCGAGAGCCGTAGTCGCGTAATGGTGCGTTCGCAGTGGGAGCGTATGCGCCGCTCGGGGAAGGTGTTTGCGTCAGACCGTGCAATCGGCAAGACGTTCCGAGACGCAGCAACGCGCGCTGGTCTTGACAACGCGCCGGGTGTTGCTGCACGCGATTGGATTGTCAACGAAACGCACGTGTTGCGCGACCACAAGGGCGAGATTACGCCGGAGCAGGAAATCCACCTGCTGGAGGGCGTGGAACGCGGCGAGATCCGCGACAAGCGTGGTCGCACTGCACTGCCGGGGGTGCGCGCAGACGCTGGTCACGCGATTAAGCGGATCAAGCAGCAGGAGCGTAACTCACAGCCGCTGGTGACTGCATACCGGGTGCGTGGTGCCGACGGCGGCGCAACGCACTGGGTCCGGGAAGAGCGCAAGGGCGAGGTGCCCGCCGCGATCCGGGAACACGGAACGCGCCGTAAGGGTGGCGACGTTGTTGAGAAGGTGGTTGTTCCCGCAAACCACTGGCGCGCGCGACAGGACGAGAACGGTCGCGTGGCATCGCTTGGCAAGTCACTGGAAACCGGAACCGTGCGACTGAAGGACGGCACGCTTGTTGGCCAGCGCGGGAGGACCGCAACTGTGCGGCCGGGCGCGCGTGTCGATGCTGCCCGTTACGAGCTGAGCGCTGCGCGGAAGAGCGAGTTCTTGCCACGGGACGAGGGTTACA
>RFVF01000269.1 GCA_009922615.1 Pseudomonadota bacterium | reverse complement strand
GCGGGCGTCATCGTGTCCACTTCCTGATCGAAGAGCGTCATGCGCTCCTTGACGAGGCGCTCGGTGCGGGCCAAGCCCACGCGGCACTGATTGGCGAGGAGTTCGCCCACGGTGCGGACACGGCGGCTGCCGAGGTGGTCGATGTCATCCACGCTCCCCTGCCCTTTTTTTAGCTTGAGGAGATACTTGGTAGCATGGACCAAGTCGGCCTTGGTGAGAATGCGCGAGGTGGCAGTCTCCCCGAAGTTGAGCTTCTGGTTGATCTTGTAGCGACCCACGCGACCGAGGTCGTAACGCTTCGGATCGAAGAACAAACGCTTGATGAGCGCGCGCGCGTTGGCGGCAGTCGGGGGATCGCCCGGACGGAGACGGCGGTAAATGTCCTTGAGCGCCTCGTCCTCGTTTTTGGTCGGATCCTTCTTGAGGCACTTGATGACGATGCCGTCATCCACCGAGGTGTCCACGACGCGGATCTTGCTCACGCCGAGCTCGGCGATCTGCTTCACAACGGCCTTGGAAAGCGGCTCGAAGGCGCGAGCCACGACGATGTTTTTGTCGGCGTCGATGGCGTCCTCGACGAGCACTTTGTTGGCAATATCTTCGAGACCTTCGGCTTTCTTCACCGGCAATTCCTCGATGTCGTAGAAGAGCTTGATGATCTCCTCGTCGGTGCCGCGCACGGCGTCCTTCTTGGGTTTCTCGTCGCCATCCAGAAACGCCAGCGCGCGGAAGAGCGTGGTCGTCAAAAATTTCCGGCGGCGCTTCTTGCGATCGAGATAGACATAGAGCATGTCGCTCGTGTCGAACTGCGCCTCATACCAAGAGCCGCGATCGGGAATGATGCGGAAGCTATGAAGTTTCTTGCCGTTGGGGTGCGTGGTTTCCTCGAATGCGAGACCAGGCGAGCGATGGAGCTGGCTAACGATGACGCGCTCGGCACCGTTGATGACAAATGTGCCCTGCGGGGTCATCAGCGGCAGCTCACCCATGAAGACTTTTTCCTCTTTCGCGCCCCTCGCCTCATCGCGGAGGCGGAAGGTCACGTGCAGCGGGGCGCCGAAGGTCAACCCCTCACGGATGCTGTCGAGCCAGGAAAGTTTGGGCTCGCCGATCTCAAATCCGGTGTATTCGAGAACGGTCTTGCCATCGTAGCTCTCGATGGGAAAGACCTCGTTAAAGACGGCCTGCAGCCCGAGGTTCTTGCGTTTGTTGGCCGGCACCTGAGTTTGCAGGAACTCGACATAGGAGTTGACCTGAATCTCGATCATGTTCGGCGGAACGACGGGTTCCTTGATCTTGCCGAAGTTGATGCGTTCTGCGTTGCGCGTGGCCATTGGTTTCTTTCGGGCTGGTCCAGCACAGGCCGGACATTTTCATTACTCGACGAAAAGAGGCAGCCTTCCGGGTCGCCCCGGAAGTCCGCCATTAAATTTCAAAACTACATCTGCAAAAAACTGGGCATCAGACGACCGTCCAAACTCCTCCCGCAGGAGGAAGAGCGGGCGGCGGCC
>RFVF01000268.1 GCA_009922615.1 Pseudomonadota bacterium | reverse complement strand
CGGTTTGATGCCTACCGGTGGGATGCGGAGACCGGCTTCTACCAGGTCCGCTATCGCTACCTCCATCCCACATTAGGGAGATGGGTCAGCAGGGATCCGATTGAGGAGCAGGTGTTTCGCCTGACGAACAATGTCCAGATGCAAACCGATAATGCGTCACAACTTTATTCCTATGTCGACAACAATTCTATAGACTATACCGATAAAATGGGGCTGGCACCAAATCCTTGCGGAACAGATGAGTGCAAATGTTTAGGCTGCATGACGTACGCTGAAGCGAGAGGAAAACCGGGAGACGCTTGCCAGAAGGCCGTAGCCGATGCAATCAAGAATCGCGCTTTTACGAAAGACAAGTCCGGACGTTGGGTCAAAACAAGATCCTTTTGTGATGTCGTCTCGGAACGCAATGGGAAAGAATTCAATGGCTACACAGGCCCCAATTACAAACCTTGCTGCGAAGATAAATGCGTGAATAAGCCTGGCAAAGGTTCCCAAGATAAGACTGAACGCGATCAGGCGTTCAAGAACGCAGAATGTGATCCAACCAATTCAGGGGGGTCTACGGCCGCTGGATCATATGCCGGAGAGGCAAATTATTTTAATAATGTCGGCAGTACTCCAGATTGGATTACTACGGCGATACGTGAAGGCAGAGCGTATGAAGTTAAAGTGACAGGTTGCAGTGCAATGGTATTCTACCATGTTGATCCCAAAAAAAATAAGTAATATTTTTGTCTACCACGTTGTTGTATTTATGTCGCTGGCAGCAATGGTCGACGCTGCCGAGCCGTTGACCTCTTCTTATGAGAAATTGCGCGAAATTGCTCCTGTTGTAATAAACCTAGTTGGGAAGGAGACTGCCGTTCAGATTCAGACAACTCTTCTAGCCCATGTGATGGTGGTTCATGACAACCGAAGAAGTGGGGAATTGTTCCCTGAAGATTGGTTGCTTTTGAAGGTGAATGGGAAGAATGGCTCATTGGTTGCTGAAAAAAGCTTTTACTCTAGTTATGGTGTGTTTAGCATTCATATTGTCGATTTGGATGGAGATGGAAAGAAGGAATTTATCTTCATGATTGGCGATGGTCGCGGAACAAGCGCCCGCAAGGAAATGCTTGTAGTTGAAAGGCTGGTTGGGAACCAGTTCCAGGGTGTGCTGACCACGCCATTGTCCGATTTCTATGATTCCGGGAAACAATGGAAATATTCCGTGAAATACCAATCGTATGGAGTTGGCCTTTCAACATTGCTTGTGATGACTCTCAAAGCCGACGAAGATTTTGAAAAATTGAGAATGAACACATTGGTTCCCATAGATTCGATTAAAACAATAAAGCTCTTGCAACCAGAGTCCGCAATTCGGACACTTAAGATGAAGGTTCCACCGCAGTCGCCACCTGTTGTTAAAAGAAGCACAATGGTGTTTGAATAATTCAGACGTTATGGAACTGACCTACATCAAGCAGCCGGGTGAGCCCGTTGGCGATGGCGGGGACCAGTACACCGGGCTGGACCGGTTCGGGCGCGTCGTTGATCA
>RFVF01000267.1 GCA_009922615.1 Pseudomonadota bacterium | reverse complement strand
ACGTCGTTCCTCTCGTTCTTTCAACAGGGCGGCTCGCCCGACTTCGTGATAGACCTGCTCGGCATTCTTTCGCACGACTTCAGACTTTCCATCGAGTCCGACGATGCCGCCGTTAACTGGCGCGGTGATGTGGATGGTTCGCATCAGGAACGTGAGTTTCAGGTTCAACTCATCGAGCAGGGCATCGGTCATCTCGACGCCTTCGCGACACTCCGCGTGATTGTTCACGACTTGGTGAGCGAGTTCCTGCAAGCTCGGGATGCGCGGCAACGTCTTCGGCAGAGACTTCAACGGATCGCTCACAGAAACGACCTTTCAGGTTGGGGTTCAGTGTTGCTGAGGGTCATGTCGGCATCCCGGTAGAGCGTGTCCGCGTAGATGCGGATTAGGCCGCTGGCCGTGCGGCAGTATTCGATACGGCCCTTCGCGATCCAGTTGTAGATCGTGCGCCGAGAGATACCCATCGTCTCGACGGCTTGCGGAATCGAAATGGTTCTGCGAGACGGTGGCAGCACAGTTTTCTCCACAACAGGTAAACCACCGAATCGCCGCACCGCTCGGTGAACACGGCACCCCCGGATCGTCTGAGAGGGCGATCCTTGGCGGACACTTGCGAACTACCTGTCAACTTGCTTGTCTGTCGCACAGGTGTTCGCTTGTTAATTAGCTTGTAACGAGTGAAAGTCTAGCATAAATTAGGGTCGCCGCGCTCACCCGTTCCGTCTATGGCGGGGGTACGTAGTGGTTCGACTCCCTGGACGACGTTAGAAAGATGGCGTATGAGCAGCCTGACGCGAAAGCGTCGTGAGCGCGGAGTCTACAATTTCCCGAGATGTATGTCTCGACCGTCTCGCTTCTCGCCTGTCTGCATCCGCTGTTCGATCCAGTGGGTCGCTGGCCGCTTCAAAATAGCCTTCGCGATCGGTCTACGCGAGATGACTTGTTCAAGGGCTGAGAGCGTGTAGTCCTGTCCTGTGGCCCTGACTTTGTACGCCGAGGATTCTTCGGGGGGCCAGCGAGCGCGTTGAATTTCGTTCGGCAGGACGGTCAACCACGGCGCGAGGAAGATTTTGTTGTCGTGGAAGTATTCTCGCGTGACTTCGGTTCGCAGCTCCGCGCCGTGCCCGATGTTGCGCTTCAGGCGCATCTTGCAGCGTTGCATTTCCTTCGAGAACTCGGTGTCAGGGTCTACCCACGCAGAACACCGCGAGTCTTTGCCGGCGTAGCTTCGCCAGGTGCGAACGACTAGCTCGCCCCACTCGACGGTCGTCAATCCCGATAGTTCGATTTCTCCATCACCTACGTAGTGATAGTTCGGAATTTCCTCTACCACAAGCACCGGATAGCCGGGAAGCAAGGCGAGGATCGCGGCAGACGAAAACCTCCCGACAGACGCACCCAGTTGATACTCGGTGTGTGCCGGGAGGCGTAACAGATCACGGGTCATCGGGCGTTACTTCTCGGGGCCAGCTTCCGACTCAAGCTTCTGGTGCAGCTTGCGGAGTTCGTCCGCGTCGTCGTGTTCAGCGGCCTTCTTCTTCGGTTCCGGCTTCTCGTCCG
>RFVF01000266.1 GCA_009922615.1 Pseudomonadota bacterium | reverse complement strand
TCTACTTGCTTTAATTTCGGCTGAATATGCAAATTTAGCTCTGAAACGGATGTGGCTGGTAGCCTTACAACATATTTATTACTACCCAATGCGAATTTTTTTTCAACTGTACACTTTATACTATCTTTTTCTCCAAAAGCAATCACTATTGAGTCAATCACATCTGGAGATTTAAAGGTCCATTCAACATCTTTGCCACCATTAGAATAATCAAATTTCACCTCTTGACCATTACAGTATTTTCCAAGTACAAACTGTACGGCTCTCTCTATATCTTTAGCAAGAATAACCGATTGATCAGGATTTTGACTTTTTATAAGGCTGTCAAGTCCCCATTATTAGTACCAGTCTAAAGTAGACAATTTTCCCTCATGTTATTTTCATATTGCATAGGAGTTAGCCCTTGTAATCTACTATGCGGTCTTTCATAATTATATTCCGTCACCCAATCCTTAACAATGGCTCTAGCTTCTGCTAAAGAATCAAAGATATAGGCATCAAGAATCTCATATCTAAAAGTACCATTAAATCGTTCACAATAACCATTTTGCATCGGTTTGCCAGGCTGAATAAAATCCCATTTAACATGATTACGTATAGCCCAGTCTTGCACTAACTTGCATCTAAATTCTCTACCATTATCACTGCGGATAATTTCAGGTAGCCCTTGTTCAAATTTTAATTGCTCTAAAACATCAATAACTTTGTAACTGTTAATATTGCGATCAACATAGATGTCCACTGCTTTGCTACTAAATAAATCAACTATATTTAAGCTACGAATCTTACTGCCATTGCTCAAAATATCGTGCATAAAATCTAATGCCCACATTTTTTGAGCTTGAGCAGGTATTACTAATGGTTGCTTAATAACTTTCAGCTTTTTTCTAGCTTTAATCCGCAATTTTAATTTATTTTTACCGTATAGCCTCAGCACTTTCTTATGATTTACCTTAATACCTTTTTGGCGTAATTTCTGGTATAACTTACGGTAACCATATTTTTTATGCTTATTAGCTAGTTCTAGCAACTGTTCTTCAACTACGTCATTATTCTGTACTGGAACATAATAATAACTTGTTCTACTAATATTTATCTCTTGGCAACTGCTACGAACACTGATATTATTAGCAGTTATCATATGTTCAGCCAGTTCTCGCTTTTTACCAAGAGTTATAGCTTTTTTGCTACTGCATCCTTAAAAGCTTCATGCACTAAACTTAAATCAGCATACATCGCCTTTAGACGGCGGTTCTCATCTTCTAGTTGTTTTAAGCGATTCAATTCAGACACACTCATATCATCATATTTACTCTTCCACTTATATAGGGTCGACCTTGATATTCCATATTCTCGGCAGATCTCATCAGCTGTCTTTAAACCTTGCTTAAATATCCCTAATATTTTTACTATTTGATTTGTTCCTACTCTTTTCGTCATTTTTACCTCCATATATAGTTGACGATTATTATATCAAATAGTCTACTTTCTCATGGTACTATTATAGGGGTACAGGACAAGGCCCTCTTCCGAGAGCTTAACCACTGTTTTATATTCTTCCTCTACATTGGCAGAATACTGTTTCATAC
>RFVF01000265.1 GCA_009922615.1 Pseudomonadota bacterium | reverse complement strand
TCCACTTGGACCAGTTGCACCTGTTGTACCAGTGAAACCAGTTGAACCTGTTGATCCAGTTGCACCTGTTGTACCAGTGAAACCAGTTGAACCAGTTGCACCTGTTGAGCCAGTTTGTCCAGTGAAACCAGTTGAACCAGTTACACCTGAAGCACCAGTTTGTCCAGTTGTACCTGTTGTGCCAGTTCCACCAGTTGTACCAGTTGCACCTGTGGAACCAGTTGCTCCGCTAAACCCTGTTGACCCAGTTGCACCTGTTAAACCAGTGGAACCAGTTGTACCAGTTGTACCAGTGGTACCAGTTTGACCTGTCGCTCCGCTTGGACCAGTGGTACCAGTTGTTCCGCTTGTACCAGTTGCACCAGTTGTTCCAGTTGCACCAGTTGGACCTGTAGCTCCGCTTGTACCAGTTGTACCAGTGGAACCAGTTGAACCAGTTGATCCACTTGGACCAGTTGCACCTGTTTGACCAGTTGTACCTGTCGCTCCACTTGGACCAGTTGTACCAGTAAATCCTGTTGTACCAGTGAAACCAGTTGTACCAGTGAAACCAGTAGAACCCGTGGAACCAGTTACACCCGAAGCACCAGTAAAACCAGTTGCACCTGTAAAACCAGTTGCACCTGTTGTACCTGTGGTACCTGTTGATCCGCTTGGACCCGTTGTACCAGTTGTACCAGTAAAACCAGTTGAACCTGTAACACCCGAAGCACCAGTAAAACCAGTAGAACCCGTTGAGCCAGTTGCACCTGTTTGACCAGTGGGACCCGTTGAGCCAGTTGTACCTGTCGCTCCAGTTGGACCAGTAAAACCAGTAGAACCAGTAACACCCGATGCACCAGTTGCTCCGCTAGAACCAGTTGTACCAGTGTAACCTGTGGAACCCGTTGCACCTGTCGCTCCACTTGGACCAGTTGATCCAGTTGCACCAGTTGCACCACTTGAACCAGTTGTACCAGTAACACCTGAAGCACCAGTGTAACCAGTTGGACCAGTATAACCAGTTGAACCAGTTGTTCCGCTTGGACCAGTTGCACCAGTTGATCCAGTTGTACCAGTTGCACCTGTAGAACCAGTAGATCCAGTAGATCCAGTGGAACCAGTGGAACCAGTTGCTCCGCTAGAACCACTTGGACCTGTTAAACCAGTTGAACCTGTCGCACCAGTTCCTAATGGACCCGTTGCACCTGTGTAACCAGTAGGGCCTGTTGAGCCTGTGGGACCTGTTGTACCTGTCGCTCCGCTTGGACCAGTGGAACCTGTTGCGCCACTTGTACCAGTTACACCAGTGGTACCAGTAGATCCAGTAGGTCCAGTTGAGCCAGTAGTACCTGTTGCTCCACTTGGACCAGTTGTTCCTGTTTGTCCAGTTGCACCAGTTGTACCCGTTGAACCAGTAGAACCAGTAGAACCCGTTGCGCCAGTCGCACCAGTGTAACCAGTTGGACCTGTTTGACCAGTTGCACCTGTTTGTCCAGTTGAACCAGTCGCTCCTGTTTCTCCACTTGGACCAGTTTGTCCAGTAGAGCCAGTTGCTCCAGTTACACCAGTTGTACCAGTGTAACCAGTTGGACCTGTTTGACCAGTTGCACCTGT
>RFVF01000264.1 GCA_009922615.1 Pseudomonadota bacterium | reverse complement strand
GGCCACCGCCACCCTGCGCACGCTCTGCCGCGACGAGCTGGGCCTCATCGAACAACGCACCGCCCTGGTCAACCAGCTCCAGGCCACCCTGCGCGAGTACTACCCCGCCGCGCTGGCAGCCTTCGACGACTGGACGCAGCCTTACGCCTGGGCCCTGATCCAGCAGTTCCCCACCCCGCTGGCGCTGCACAACGCCGGGCAACGGAAATGGGAGCAGTTCCTGCACACCCACCGCCTCTGGCGCGCGGACACCGCGCCCGCGCGCCTGGAGTGCTTCGCCCAGGCCCAGGCCCTGCCGGCCAGCGCGGCGGTCGTCACCGCCAAAAGCTTGCTGGCCACGACGCTGGTCAAAGTCCTGCAAGCCCTCCAGGGCCAGCTCGACGAATACCGCCGGCGCATCACCCAGGGCTTCACCCAGCACCCCGACCACGACGTGTTCGGCTCCCTGCCCGGCGCAGGCGAGAAACTGGCCCCGCGCCTGCTGGCCGAACTGGGCGCAGTGCGGGCGGTTTATCCCGACGCCGACGCGTTGTGCTGCCAGGCCGGGGTGAGTCCCGTGAGCATCCAGAGCGGCAAGCTGGACAAGGTCCGCATCCGCTGGGGCTGTGACGTGGTGCTGCGGCACACCGTCCATCTGTGGGCGGACTGCAGCCGTAAAAAGAGCCCGTGGGCGCAGGCCTACTACGCCCAGAAACGGGCGGACGGCCACGACCATGCCAGCGCGCTGCGCTGCCTGGGCAAACGCTGGCTCAAGATCCTCTGGCGGTTGTGGACCGACCGGCAGACCTATGACGAGGCCCGGCACCAAGCCAACCAGAAGCAACACGGCTCGTGGGTCAGCGGCCTCCTGGCCGCCGCCGAACCCAAGGCCGCCAGCGTGTGAATAACTTTTATGAAAAAGCACTTTTCAGTACAGAGAACATCTCTCCCCTTGCTCCGCAAAGGGAGAGGGAGCCGAAGGCCACCGGACTCCAGGCTCAAGTCTGGAGCTCATGAGATGCCAAGTAACTGAGATGCGCCTCCGCAGTTTTTCCTGCCTTCCTGCGTTCCTGATTCAATCCCCAAAAGCACTGCTGCGCGGGAGTGACAGTTCCCGCGCCGCAGTATCTTGCTATATTTCCTCCTCGCCACCGGACCGATCCACAGCCACGTCAACCGGGCCAGTAGCGAGCGGTTGGGAGCGCCCTGCGCTCCGGTTCCAGCCGTTCCCTCACTGGCAGGCGAGGGGCGGCCGGGGTTTGTTTCATCGTTTCTTTTCCACGTTCAAGTTCAGGGTTTGGCGTTTCATGTTTGGGGTTTCGGGTTTGGAGTTTTACGTTTCGGGTCTTTCAACTCTCAACTTCCCCTCACAGCTTCTTGAGCGTCACGCTCTGGCCGGCGGCGAGGGTGAGGTAGGTGATCGTCTGGCCCGCGTAGGTCTCCGCCGTGATCGCCGGGGTGGTCGTGCCGGTGTGGCTCACCATGCCGCCGTTCTTGAGGCCCGTCACCGGGATGCGCGCCGCGGTCTTGACCGTCAGCGTCACCGTGTTGTTCGCGTTCAGCGTGGCCACCACACCCGAGGCGTTGTAGGCCATGCGCTGTTGCAGCGTGCTGGCCAGGCTGTCCATCGTCGGGGAGAG
>RFVF01000263.1 GCA_009922615.1 Pseudomonadota bacterium | reverse complement strand
ACGCACGGAGTACACGCGGTCGACGTTTAACGCTTTGTATCGGCACGAGCCGAAACTGACCAGCATCCATTCCGAAAACAAGCGTTGCGATCCTGCCCTATGGTTTGACGAGAACCGGAAAGCTCGAGGGGGCCATGCCCTGTCGGGGGTCACGTTTGCCGCAGGCGAGGGAAACCTTGTGAGCCGCAATGGGGACGTTTTCGGGAACCGCTGGCGTGATGCTCGCCCCAAGGGTCGCCCCGGTGACGTATCGCTCTGGCTCGCTCACGCCGAGCGCATGATTCCGAACGAGTCCGACCGCAACCATGTTTTTAACGTGATGGCTCACAAGCGCCAGCACGCGGATATCAAAATTAACCATGCCGTCCTGCACGGCGGATGTCCCGGCTCGGGTAAAGACACCCTCTGGTCGCCGTTCCTGTGGTCGATTGGTGGGCCGCGTAACGTCAACGTGGAAGTCGTCACGGAAGGAATCCACTGCCGCCCGGTCAATCGCCAACCCGCTGGGGTCGTGATCTCCGAAGTAGTAGATGAACACCTTCTTTCCGTTTTGAACCGCCCTTTTGAATGTGTTCGCCGCGCTGTACAGCGCCGACAGGCTGGCAAATCCACGGCAGGTGAAAACCTTCACGCCCCAGTCGCAAGCCTCGCTGGAAAGGATGCTGCTGATAGCATCCTTCTCGCCCCAGATTTCAACGTGAGCAGATTGTCTTGCCCACAGGTCTCGGCGATAGCATTGCACCGTATTTTTCAGTGCGTCATCCAGTCCGCTGAAAGTTTCGTGCCCGATGTGCCAGCGCGTGTTGTCTGCGAATGAATCCCAAGGCACCTCGCCAGAGCGCCGCCATTTGGACAGGTGCCCACAGAGCGACTTGTAAGTGGCCTCGGTCTTCTCGATGTGGCGTTCACCTACCAGCCGATAGAACAGATGCCGGATGGTGATCGCGTCCTCCTCGGCGCTGATGATGTTGGTGACAGCAGCCAGCAGTGAATCCATCTCGGCTCCAGTGCGACGGATGCGTTTTGTTGGACTAGTCCCGTAAGCGTCAGTGAGCACGTTCACCCCCTGCCGCATGGCGGCGTTTGGGTAGGAAATCGCGCACCCGGTCGCCGGGTTGCCAGCCGCGCGCGAGGATCGACAGGACAAGCTGGCGGGTTGAGCCGTTCAGCTTGGACCATTTCAAAGCTCGCTTGCTCATGCGGCCCCCTGAGTGGTGGTAAGGAATTTTTCCAGCTCGGCACGAGAGACCAGCTTGTGACGCAGCGCGCCGCAGGTCTTTATTTTGCCGCGCTTCACCAAACGCCACACGCTGACATAGGAGATGCCGCAGAGTAGTGCGGCCTCCTGCAACGTGAAGGCGAGTCGTTCGCTAAGTGGAATTGCAACCGCAGCGGGTGCGGTGTCAGCCGGGCTTGTAGTTTTGACCGCCGGGTGTTCGGTCTTGTTTTTCGTAGCAGTGTTCATCTGACACTGCTTGAAATAGGCCCACTATTTGGGACAGCGGTGAGATTTAACTGTCCCGATCTCGCCGGAGGGGGAATTTCCGAACGAACTTGAGACCAAGCTCCCCTTCAAACCGCTTGAACTGCCCCCGAAGCTTTTCGAGTCTCTGCTGATTTCGCCCCAGTTTACGCCATTGATCTTTCAAA
>RFVF01000262.1 GCA_009922615.1 Pseudomonadota bacterium | reverse complement strand
GTGTTTTCAATTAATAAAAGCGGATCATCTGTTCCTCCAGTATGGGATGCTACTTTAACAACACTTAATATTTGGTTTGTACCTAGCTCTTCTCAAGGTGTTGCTTTAGAAATTGAATCTCAGCCATCTGGAGTTGTTTCTGGAGATCCGTTTACAACTCAGCCAACAATAAAAATTGTTGATTCTAATGGAGATTTAGTTCCTACTGCAACCAATGATGTTGATGTTTCTATTACTGTAGTGAATGGGTCTGGATCATTGTCAGGAACAACAACAGTAACTGCTGTTGATGGTTATGCAACTTTTACTGATTTAGTTTTTACTGGTGCTGGATCGTTTTATCTTACTTTTACATCTACTGGTTTAACTCCAGTTATTTCAAATGAAATTGCAACATTAACCCCAGTATCCCTCAATGTATATAACCAACCTACAGTTGGTTTGTCTGGACAGACTTTTACAACTAACCCTGTTATAAAAATTGTTAATTGGTTGAACGAACTTGTTCCAGATGCAACTAACGATGTTGATGTTGCTTTGGTCGATGTTACTGGATCATCTGTTTTAACAGGAACATTACAGCAAACTGCTTCAAGCGGATATGCATCTTTTTCTGATTTAGTTCCTACTGGATATGGTTCGTTTTATTTGCTTTTTTCTTCAGATGGATTGGTTTCAATAATTTCAAATACATTGTCTTATCTTCCAGATCCTGGTAATCCTAATCCACCGATTCCAGTTAAGCCGAAAAGGTCTTATATTCCAGAATCAGTTCCAACTTCTGGAGATATGGAAATCAATGAATTTGCAATTAATGTCGCAGATAAAAAAGGATATGTTTGCGATTCAAATGGCGTAGTTCATTTGGTTTTTGATGGTAATGCTAGTGGAACAGGAACGGTAACATCTGTTGGATTGACATCAGAAAAATCAACTTTAACAATTTCTAATTCTCCTATAACAACCTCTGGATCAATCAAAATAGATTTGCCATCAACAGGTGTTTCGGCAAATTCATATACAAACGCTGATATTACAGTAGATGTTTACGGAAGAATAACCAAGGCATCTAACGGAGAAATTGCAAATATAATATCTGGAACAGGTATTTCTGTAACAGGAACTTATCCAGATTTCACCATCAATTCTGAAATCACTCAATATACAGATTCTGATTCTAGAAAATCAATCTCTGCTGGAACTGGAATATCTTACGATAATACAACAGGTATTATTACCAACGATGCTCCTGATCAAAATGTAAGTATTACTGGTGGTACAGATATTTCTGTAACAGGAACATATCCCGATTTTACAATTGATTATACAGGGAGTAGTGGTGGTGTTACATCTATTATTGCTGGTACTGGTATATCTATAGATACATCGACTGGCGATGTTACTATCACTAATTCAGAACCAGATCAAATTGTTTCATTAACTGATGGAACTGGTGTTTCAGTAACTGGTACTTATCCTAATTTTACTATCGCAACGACTATTACCCAATATACAGATTCTGATGCAAGGCTATCTTTGTCTGCTGGAACTGGAATTTCTTACGATAATACAACAGGGATAATTACTAATGATGCACCAGACCAAACGGTTTCTTTGACTGGTGGAACAGATATTTCTGTAACAGGAACTTATCCAGATTTCAC
>RFVF01000261.1 GCA_009922615.1 Pseudomonadota bacterium | reverse complement strand
TTCGCAGAATAACCGAAAAACAGCATAAAGTAAAGATTGATACTGCTATACAAGGCCATCAAGGTATTGACACGATTTTACATTTTAACGTATTTGATAAATTCCCCGAAGATTTAACCAATCCTGACGACGAAACTATTTACCAATTTAAAGACATAAAGGATGCCGATTTAGCTGATGAAGAATTTAGGCAAAAACTTATGACTAAAGGCACAAATTTAAGTAGATTAGCGGAGTGCGGGCCTCGTCTTGGGGTTGATGTTATGCGGCCAGCTTGCGGTGAAGCAAGCGCCGATGTTCGATGGTCTGTCGTTTGATCCTTTCGCGCTGTTGGATGATGGCTGGCGCCCTGCCGAAGTAGGCGTCGGCGGGCGTCACATTGTTCAAGCTCTCGTGGTATCGTTGGTGGTTGTAATGCTCGACGAAGGCCTCGATCTGAGTCTTGAGGTCGCCGGGCAGGAAGTAGTTTTCCAGCAGGATGCGGTTCTTCAGGGTCTGGTGCCAGCGTTCGATCTTGCCCTGGGTCTGCGGGTGCATCGGGGCGCCGCGCACATGGCTCATCTTGTTGGCCTCGATGTATTCCGCCAGTTCGCCGGCGATGTAACTGGGACCATTATCGCTGAGCAGTCTGGGCTTGTGCCGCACCGTGGCACTGTCGCAGCCGGACGCCGCCAGCGCGAGGTCCAGTGTATCGGTGACGTCCTCGGCCCGCATGTTGGTGCACAGCTTCCATGCGATGATGTAGCGAGAGAAGTCGTCGAGCACCGTCGACAGATACATCCAGCCCCAGCCGATGATCTTGAAGTAGGTGAAGTCGGTCTGCCACATCTCGTTCGGCCGGGCGGTCCTGGTGTGGAACTGATCGGCAGCCTTGATCACGACGTAGGCCGGGCTGGTGATCAGATCATGAGCCTTGAGCAGCCGGTAAACCGTGGCTTCCGACACGAAGTAGCGCTTCTCGTCGGTGAAGCGCACGGCTAGCTCGCGCGGTGACAGCTCGCTGTAATCCAGCGCCATCTCGACGATCTGGTCCTGGATGTCGTCACCGATGCGGTTCCAGACCCGGCTCGGTGCTGATGGTCGATCTTCCAGCGCCTCCGGTCCGCCTTCTAGGAAGCGATCATACCAGCGGTAGAAGGTCCGGCGGGCGATGCCGAGCTGGTCCAGCGTGCGTTTGGCAGGCAGGTGCGATTGCTCGACGATCCTGATGATCTCGAGCTTCTCGGATGCGGGATACCTCATTCGTCGTTTTCCCCATCCGCGATCATGCTTTTTTTGAGCAACCGGTTTTCCAGGGTGAGGTCGGCGACGCATTCCTTCAGGGCACGAGCTTCCCGGCGCAGGTCCTGCACCTCGCCGGTGGTGGCAGCACGGGCGGTGTCGCCGGCCAGGCGCCGCTTGCCCGCTTCCATGAACTCCTTCGACCAGGTGTAATACAGGCTCTGGGCAATCCCTTCCTTGCGGCATAGCTCGGCAATGCTGTCCTCGCCTCGCAGGCCTTCCAGCACGATGCGAATCTTGTCCTCGGCCGAGAAGTGTCGCCGGGTCTGCCGCCGGATGTCCTTCACCACCCGTTCCGCGGGGGCCTTCGCCGACGATTTTGCATTGGAGGATTTGGGCTTCATCTTCGTTCCTTCGTCACTACGACGAAGCCCAAACCCTCCTTAAATCACAACCTCA
>RFVF01000027.1 GCA_009922615.1 Pseudomonadota bacterium | reverse complement strand
GTTTGGTGAACCGGGCGTGTGCCCGACGATTGCGTTGTTTTCATCTACCACCAATCAGTTCCCAATCGGTGGCCTCCTTTCAACTGCATCGTTCCGGCTCAGAGCGTCTTCCAGTAATGCAGGCTCGCCCCCGCCTTGCGCAATGACTCGACGTGGAAGTCGAACCACGTGTTGCGTCGGCCCTCGATCATCTTGCGCTGGTTGTGGTCGAGGCCCTCTACCTCCCAGTAGGTGTGTTCGACGCCTGCCTTCGTCAGCGCAGCGTGATACTCGCGAACGGTCGGTAGGTGCCCATCGTCCGCTGTGCCGCAGGCGACTTGGATGCGGAGGTTGGCTTTGACGGCAGCGAGATTCTTCGTGAGGTTCGCGAACGGGTCGTTCGCCAGCAGATGCGCCGGGTCGGTGCCGAGATAATTCACAGGCCAATCGGTCGGCGCGACCGTCTTGGCCAGCTCGGAGGCGTGATAGACGTTGCCTGCCTGATTGAAGAGGGAGCAGAAGAGCTGCGGATGTTTCATTGCCAAGTGCGTCGAGCCGCGCCCGCCCATGGAGAAACCCTCGATGCAGCGGCCCGTGCGGTCAGCAATCGTGCGGTAGGTCGCGTCAATGTGGGGCATGAGTTCCTTCACGAAGGTCGTCTCGGCGGGGAAGCGTCCGTCTGCGGAGTCCTGATACATCGTCGAGCGACCACCGTTCGGGAAGACCATGATGAGCTCCGGCCACTTGCCGGCGAGGATGCCCGCGTGGAGGACTTCGGCGTTGAAAACGGTGCGCGTCTCGTTGCCCCCCGCACCGTGAAGATTGTAAATGACCGGGTAGCGACGCGTGGTGTCAGTGCCGTAGCCGGGCGGCAGGTAAATGCAGTAGCCCACGTCACGCTTCATCACGGCGCTGCGGCAGGTGTGGTGCGTGACATTGGTCGGGAAGCTCGCGGGCAGCGGCTTGGCGACCCACATGTCATCGGTGTTGGTCTGGTTGGCCTTCGTCTGCTTCTTCGCGTCGGCGGAGAAAACTCGATCGCAAAGGGGCGCGAAGAACGCAAATACGAAGAGGCCGAGGAGTAGAAGTCGTTTCATGTAAGCATCAGTCCAGCGGCTTCTTCTCGAAGTCGGTCGGGTTTACCCAGCCTGCCTTCAGCGGCTCGCCTTTCATGTAGCGTTCGTAGAAGCCGACGTGGCCTTTGTTGGCGTGCGGATACTTGTCGAACACATCACCCCGGCCCTCCATGCGCGGGTCACCTTGTTGTTTCAGCTCAGCGTGGAGCTGGGCTTTGAGCGCGGCGAGCTGGGCTTTCGCGGCGTCGCCCAACGCGAGGTTCGTCATGCAGTCCGGATCCTTGCGGAGGTCGAAAAGTTCCTCGGCCGGGCGCTTGCCGAAACACAGTGCCCACGGGAGGTCGCCGGAACTCTGGCGGTGCGCGTCGAGGATGAAAGACTTCGTGGGGCTCGCATCTACGTTGAGATAGCCGGTCTCGGGATTGCAGGCGGGCCAGCGCGTCGGCTCGAAGTTCTGGAGGAAGAGCACGTCGTCCTTCACGATGCCGCGGATGGGATACCCCACGTCGCCGGGCCGGCCGATGTCGTGGCGCTCCATGCCGACGAGCACGTGGTCACGCGCGGGGTTCACGCGGCCGGACTTCTCCGAGCGGAAAATGTCGGTGAGGCTGCGGCCGGGACTCGCAGCCATTCCCGTCTTCGCCCACGGCAGACCGGCCAGCTCAACGAACGTCGGCGCGAAGTCAATGAAGCTCACGTAGTCGTCCACCACGCGGCCCGGCTTGGCGATGCCGCGCGGCCAGCGCATCGCGAGCGGCACGTGGTTCGAGGCTTCGTAGGCGCTGCCCTTGCCGCGCGGGAAGGGAATCCCGTGGTCGGACGTGACGATGACCAGCGTGTGCTCCAGCAAGCCGTGCTTCTCGAGTTCGGCGAGCATCCGCCCGAGATGCCGGTCGAAGTGCTCGACCTCGAACGCGTAGTCGAGCATGTCGTTGCGCACCGTGTCGTTATCCGGCCAGTAGGCGGGCACGCGGTCAATGTCGGTGAGCTTCTTGCCGCCCTTGGCCACGCCGGAGCCGAACTCGTAGCCGCGATGCGGCTCCACCGCGCCATACCAGAAACACCAGGGCTGGTTAGTCGTGGTGGTGGCGAGGAAGTCAGCGAAGTTCCCGGCGTAGTCGTTGTTCGCAATGCCGGTGGTGGGCGGCGCAGCTTTGCGCGCATTGAACGCCTTGCCGGTCATCGAGCGCGGCTGGCCGAGCGCGTTCGTCGCCACGCCTGGTCCCCAGCCCTTCATCGTGTGACCGACGGTCCAGCCGTTCTCGGCGAGCGCCTCGCCCCAGCCCTTGAACTCCGCCGGGAAGTAGCAGATGTGGTTCGCGGCCTCCTTGAGCTGCCAGGAGTTGCGGCCCGTGAGGATGCACGCACGGGACGGTGCGCATTTGGCGTTCGGTGTGAAAGCGCGGGTGAAGAGAATGCCCTCCTTCGCCACGCGGTCGAAGTGCGGCGTCTTCACCCAACGCGTGCCATAGGCACCCGCGTGCGCGCCCCAGTCGTCGGCAATGGCGAAGAGGATGTTGGGCGGGCGTTCCGCTGCGGCGGATGCGAGGTGAACCCACGCCAGCGCGCACAGCAGGGCCGGATGAAATAGAAGAGCACGGAGCGACATGAGCCAAGCATAGCAAAGCGCAACCCGGTGGGAAGCACATGAGTGGTTGTCGGCGGGGGGGGGTCGAGAAAAACGATGCAGCCCTTGGTTTATCAATTAACGCCGTCGTCGTGGAGCACGCTATTTCAAGGTCATGAAAACAATCATGACTCGGATGAAACATCGTTTGCAGACTGCTTCAAGTTGGAGCAAGGCGGTGGGTCTGGTGGCACTGAATGTCGCGCTCCTGTTCACGACAGGGTGCGCCAGCATGGGAAAGGTGGCTCCGATTGCTCAGAGGCTGCCTCGGGGATCTTCCTGCGTGGCGCTGTTAAGTATGTCAATGGAGCGCCAACTGAGAACGGGCGTGCCCAGCATGAAACTCGGGCCAATAGCGGATGGATCTAAGGTGATTGGCCTTGGCCCAGCGAAGGCCTTTTTAGAGGGAGGAGGAACAGGCGACAAAGGTGATTCGGTCATTCTGGCGGCCACCCTCGCTTGGATTCCAGCCGGCGCGCTTTTCGGCGCTGCCTATGGGGCTGCGACCAGCGTTGAGGACGGCGAGATTCAGAGTTCGATCCAAATCGCTGGCAAGTTCGCCAGCCGGTGTGATTTTGAAGCGGAGTTGATGCAAAAAATGTCTGATGTGTCGTGGTCCGGGCACGCGATTGGGTTAAACACGTTCACTGCAACGGGACCTGATCTAGCCCACGTCTCAATGAGCCAACGAGGATTCAGGCACATCATCCAAATTGAGATAGGACCAGTGCGTTTGGACGGTGATTACTTACAGAGAAATCCCCGTGTGCGCCTCACTGTGAACGTAACCGCAAAGCTCTATAGGCTGCACGGCACCAGCCGGGAAGAAGTTCACATGGTCGAAATCCGCTATCGCGGCGACAAGGAGCGGTTTGTCCGGTTGATGGCGGAGGACGCCAAGGCGTTCCGCGCCGAGGTGGATAAATGCCAGCGCACGATCGCCGCCCAGATTTTGGCTGCGTTCGCGGAGTAGCGGTCCCTTGGCTGCGCGAATCATCGTGGACACGATGCGCTGCTTCTCAGTGAAGAACTCATTCTCGCGATACGCCCCCGAAGCCATGCCGCGTGGGAAGCCGGTTTGAGCCAAACCAAACCGTGCTCATCTCACGGCCCGCGCGCGATGGGGTGTCAGCATCCGTTGCCGACGAACTGCGCTACCGCTGCCGCCACGCGCGCAGCCGCAGCGCGTTGCAGATCACCAGCACGTCGGATAACCCCATCGCCGCCGCGCACACCACGGGACTTAGCAGCCCGAGCGCCGCCAGCGGCACGGCAGCGGCGTTGTAGAAGAAGGCCCAGAACAGGTTTTGCTTGATCGTGCGCAGCGTCGCCTGCGCCAAGCCGAGGGCCTCGGGTATGGCCTGAATGTCCGACTGGAGCAGGATGAGATCCGCCGCCTCGCGCGCCACGTCGCTCGCGCGCGTGACAGCGATGCCGAGATCCGCCTGCGTGAGCGCAGGGGCGTCGTTGATACCATCGCCGACGAAGGCCACTCGTTGGCCGCGCGCCTGCAACTGTTTCACGATGTCAGCCTTTTGCTCCGGACGGACTTCGGCGAAGACGTTTTCCTTCGGCACACCGGCCAGTGCGGCGATGGCGGCGGCGGTCTGCGCATGGTCGCCGGTGATCAGGAAGACGGCCTTGCCATCCCGCTGCAACTCCGCAAGCACGTCGGCGACGTGGGGCTTCAACTGGTCGCGCAACGCAAACAGCGCGAGCAACTCCGCGCCGCGTGCGAGCCCGAGCACGGTCGCGCCCTGTGAAGTCCACTCGGTTGCAAACGGATGCCCAACGCCATTGACGCCCACCTCGTTCAGCCAACGCAACGAGCCGAGGCGACAAATCGCCCCTTCGCTTGTCGCCGCCACGCCGGCGCCACGAACTTCGCGCCAATCCTGTAGCGACGGCCTGTGACTGTCGGCCATCGCCACGGCGCGGCTCAAGGGATGGTTCGACGGTTCCGCGAGTGCGGCCGCGAGTTCCCTGATGGACATCGCGCTGACGTTCACTTCCTGCACTGCCGCCACCGTCAGTTTTCCCTCGGTCAACGTCCCGGTCTTGTCGAAAAGCACGGCGGTGATGCGACCGCTTTTCTCCAAGGCCGCGCCGTCCCGAATCAAAATTCCCCGCCGTGCCGCAGCGTTCACACCAGCCATGATCGCAGCGGGTGTGGCGAGACCCATCGCGCACGGGCAGGCTACGATGAGCACGCCCGCCGCATGGATGAACGCGGCGGCCAGCGGTGACGCGGGGAAATGCTCCGGCTTGAGCCATGGCAACAATGTCGTCGCGACGCGCAAGGCGCTCTCGTAAGCCAGCCACCACCACAATCCCGTGCCGAGCGCGATGAGCACAACGCTGGGCACGAACACCGCGCTGACGCGGTCGCCGAGCTGCTGGATGTTCGCGCGGCTGGCCTGCGCGCGCTGCACGACAGCGATGATTTGCGCGAGGGCCGTGGTATCGCCGGTGGCTGTGACACGAGCGATGAGCCGCCCGTTTTGGTTCACCGTTCCGCCATAGAGTTTTGCGCCCGCCGATTTTTCGACCGGCAGCGATTCGCCCGTGAGCATCGCCTCGTCCACGGCGGACTGGCCTTCGAGGATCTCGGCATCCACCGGCACGCGGTCGCCAGGACGCAGGGCGATGCGGTCGTCAACGCGAAGTTGCGCGACGGGAACTTCGTCCTCCGCACCGCTGGTATCGAGTCGGTGGGCGGTGGCCGGGGCGAGGTTCAGCAGGGCTTTCAAGGAACTCGCGGCGTGCGCGCTCATGCGGGCTTCGAGCCAGTGGCCGACGCTGATGAGCGTGATGATCGCCGCCGCCTCCATGAACCACAGATGCCCGTGCCAGCCGGTGAACAGCGCCCACGCGCTGAAACCAAAGGCCGTCGTGGAGCCGAGCGACACAAGCGTGTCCATGTTTGAGCTGCCCACGCGCAACTGCCGCCACGCGCCGACGTAAAACCGCGCGCCGCACACGGCCTGCACCGGCAGCGCGAGCGCGAAGGCCGCCCACTGAAACCACGTTTCCATGCCGAGGCCAAACGCCCACTCGCCGAGCATCAGCAGCAACGTAACCGCGCCGCCGAAGACGACGTTGAACTGCCAGCCGGTGAGCGGAGACCAGGGAGAATTGCGAGTTGTGAGTTGCGAATTGCGAATTGGCTCGGCCTCGTAGCCGGCGGTTTGCAGGGCGCGGATGATGGTATAAGCGGAAGGCTTCACGTCCGGCCGCCAGCGCACGATGGCGCGCTCCTCTTCGAGACTGACCACGACGCTGGCGAGGCCTGGCACGGCTTCGAGTGCGGCGGTGGCCTTGCGCACGCAGCTCTGGCAGTTCAGGCCCTTGACGGAGAACTCCGTGGCGTCTGGCGCGGGTGAGTCGCTGTGGTCACTCATCGCAAAGACCCTACCACGAGGACCAGAAAGCGAAAGCCGCCTTCACATCAAACTCACCGGGTCAATGTCCACGGTCAGCGTGACATCGTCGGGCAACTCGATTTGTTCGAGCAGCGTCGCCAGCACCTTGCTCACGCGCGGCATCTGCTTGGTGCGCAGCATGAGTTGGTAACGGTAGAAGGTCTCGGCGCGCAGCAGCGGCGCGGGAGCGGGACCGGCGAGGATAAGATCGCGCAACGGCGCGGTCGGAGCAGGGGCAGGTGAGAAAGTGGGAGAGTGAGAAAGTGGGAGAAGCTCCAGCGCGTCCGTCTTCACGGTCTCACTTTCCCGCTTTCCCGCTTTTCCACCTGCTAAACTCTCGAGCTCGCGCGTCACATACTCGGCCATCAGCTTCACCTTCTCCTCGTTGCGGCCCTTGAACGTCAGCATCGCGAGACGCGAGGCGGGCGGGTAGTTGAGTTGTTCGCGGAATTCGATCTCCTGTTCGTAGAAGCCAGTGAAGTCGTGGCGGCGGGCGTATTGGATGGCCGGATGAAATGGCGTGAAGCTCTGCACGTAAACCTCACCCTCCACGTCGCCGCGGCCGGCGCGACCGGAGACTTGGGTGAGGAGCTGGAAGGTCCGCTCGCCCGCGCGGAAGTCCGGGATATGCAGGCTGAGGTCCGCGTGGATGACGCCGACGAGCGTGACGTTCTCGAAGTGCAGGCCCTTGGCGATCATCTGCGTGCCGACGAGGATGTCGGTCTTGCCGGCCTTGAAGTCGCCCAGCACGCGGCGGTAGTCCTCCTTGCGCTTCATCAGGTCGCTGTCCATCCGCGCAATGCGGGCGTGCGGGAAGAGTTTCGTGAGCGTCTCCTCAACGCGTTCGGTGCCCAAGCCGGCGTAGCGAATGGCCGCGCTGCGGCACTTCGGCTCGGGGCAGGCCGTGGGCGCGGGGGCTTCGTGGCCGCAGATGTGGCAGCAAATCTTCTGCGCGCGCCGATGATAGGTGAGGGCGACGCTGCAATTCGGGCACTCGGCCACGAAGCCGCACTGCGGGCACTGAAGCGAGCTCGAGTAACCGCGCCGGTTGAGGAAGAGCATCGTCTGCTCCTTGCGCTCTAGGCGCTTGGTGATGGCCTCCTTAAGTTCCTCGCTGAAGATGGGCGTGCCTTTTTCCTTCCGCGCAGCCTGCCGCATGTCCACGACGCGGACGATGGGCATCTTCTTGTCGTCAGCGCGCGTGGGGAGTTCGAGCAGGGCGTATTTGCCGCGCTGGACGTTGTAGAAGCTCTCCATCGAAGGAGTGGCCGAGCCGAGCACTACGACGGCATTGTCCATCTGGCCGCGCACGACGGCGACATCGCGGGCGTGGTAGCGCGGGGCTTCCTCCTGTTTGTAGGAATGCTCGTGCTCCTCGTCCACGATGATGAGCCCGAGCGGTTCGACGGGCGCGAAGATGGCCGAGCGCGCGCCGATGACGATGCGCGCGCGGCCTTGGCGAATCTTGTGCCACTCGTCGTGCCGCTCGCCCGCGCTCAAGTGCGAGTGCAACACGGCAACTTGCGTCTGCAACGGTCCGTGGCTGAAGCGGGCCTTGAAGCGCTCGACGGTCTGCGGCGTGAGCGCGATTTCCGGCACGAGGACGATGGCACCCTTCCCCTGCCCCAACGCGTGCGCGATGGCTTGGAGGTAAACCTCAGTCTTGCCGGAGCCAGTGACCCCGTGGAGGAGGAAAGTAGCAGGTGAGAAAGCGGGAGAGTGGGAAAGTGGGAGTGGGTGCCCGGACGCAGGCTCACTTTCTCGCTTTCCCGCTTCCCCACCGGCTCCGCCCCCCTCGTCCATCCGTTTGCAAATCACCGCCAGCGCTTTCGCCTGCTCCGCGTTCATCGTGAGCGACTCGGTGCGGCTGATGACGTCCTTTGCATAGGGGTCGCGCTCGGAGACTTGGTTGGTGATGAGGACGAGGTGCTTGTCTTCGAGGCGGCGGACGGTCTCGGCGGTGGTCTCGGCGAGTTCGAGAAGTTCCTGTAGCGGCAGCTCGCGGCGCTCTTCGAGAAGGTTGAGGATTTCCTGCTGGCGCTTGGTGAGCTTGGGCATCGCGCCGGTGGCGGGCAGCAGGCGGACGAAAAGGCGTTCACGCCAGCCGTCTTGTTCGCGTCGCACGACTTCGGGCAGCACGCTCTTCAAGGCGATCTCCGGCGCGCAGCAGTAGTAGTCGGCGATCCAGCGCGCGAGCTGGAGCACGCGGGCGGTGACGAGGGATTGCTTGCCGACGATGGCAGTGAGGTGCCGGAGGTTCGTGTGCGTGGAGTGTTCAACGAGCGCGGTGACGCAGCCCATGACCTGCCGGTGGCCGAAGGGCACCTTGACGCGCGTGCCGACTTCCACCTGACCGGCCAGCTCCGGCGGGATGGCGTAGTCGAACTCCTTGCGGAGCGCGATCTCAAGGGTGACGCGGGCAAACATGGGAGAAGGAGAAAGGCAAAAGGTAAAAGTAAAAAGGCAAAAGGACGGACCGGCGGCGGCCAACCGGTTTGCCTTTTACTTTGTTGCTTTTGCCTTCGGGATCAGCGCCCCGGCGGGTTGATGATCTCGCTCATCTTGAAGATGGGCAGGAACATGCAAATCACGATGCCGCCAACGACGACGCCGAGGAAGACGATGAGCAGCGGCTCGATCAACGAGGTGAGGCCGCCGAGGATGGTTTCGATCTCATCGTCGAGGAAATCAGCGACGCGTTCGAGCATGGCGTCGATCTTGCCGGTTTGTTCGCCGGCGGTGAGCATGCGGATAATCATCACGGGGAAAACGGGGTGCCGGCCGAGCGCCGCAGCGATGCCGTCGCCCTTTTCGATGTCCGCCGAAGCGGAGCGGATGGCCTTTTCCATGACAACATTGCCGACGACGTTGGCGGTGATGTTGAGCACTTCGAGGATGGGCACGCCGGAGCGGATCAGCGAGGCGAGCGTGCGGGCGAAACGGGCGAGGCAGATTTTATGCGCGATGTGGCCGAAGACCGGGAGCCGGATGCGGTTCCTATCCCAAAACTCCTCGCCAACCTTCGTCTTGATGAAAGCCAACCAGCTGTAAACGCCAGCACCGGCAACCAGCAACATCACCCACCACCACTTCTTCATCCACTCGGAGAAGTCGATGAGATACTGCGTGGGCGTGGGGAGTTTGGCGCCGAAGCCGGAGAAAATTTCACCAAACGTGGGCACCACCTTGACGAGCAGGAAGCTGGTGATGGTGATGGCGACGAGGGTAACGACGGTGGGATACATCATCGCGGACTTCACCTTCTTGCGCAGACGGACAGTGTTTTCGAGGTAGGTCGCGAGCCGGGAGAGAATTTCCGAGAGGAGGCCGCCTTTTTCGCCCGCATCCACCATGCAGTAGAAGAGGCGGTCGAAGGTCTTGGGGTGCTTCATGAGCGCCGCCGAGAAATTGTCACCGCTCTCCACCCGCGCGCAGATGTCGCGGATCACGTCGCGCATGATCTTGTTATTGGTCTGCTCGGCGAGGGCTTGGAGGGATTGCACGATGGCCAGGCCGGCATCGATCATCGTCGCGAGCTGGCGGGTGAACATGACCAGATCCTGCATGGGCACCGAGCCGCTCGCGGCACGGCCCTTTTTGCCGCTCGCTTCCTGGATCGACACCACGAGCATGTTGCGGCCGAGGAGCTGGGCGATCGCCTCCTGCTCGGTGTTGGCCTCAAGGACGTTGCGCACCTCGCGACCGGAGGCGGCCTCACGGGCCACGTAACTGAATGACGGCATAGCGTGGGCGTGTAGATAACCGCTACGAGGGCATTTTCAAGACAAAGCTGACACTCCCGACTGCGCCACCCGGTTCGGGCGTAGCCTGTGCCGACGGAAAAACGAGTTGTCCGGCGCGAGGGATGGCGACTACGCTGCGCGCATGGAAAAAGCGTCTGCCAAGCCCGAGGCCGCCGCGTTATTGCAGGCGGTGGCGACGCTGCCGCTGCCGCAGGGATACTTGAATTTCGTCGGCCGCCAGATCCTCCGTTTTCTCCAGACCGTGCAAGGCGTCGGCGCGTTTGCGTTGATCACGCTGGGAGTGACCTTCACCAAATGGAACACGTCGTGGCGAGTCATTCATCCGTTGATCCGGGCGCAGATCGACCGGGCCGGGGTGCGGTTGTTGCCGGGCATTGTTTTTATCGGGCTGGCGTTGGGCTTGGTGATCGTGGGGCAGACGGTGTCCATCTTGAGCAAGTTTGGCGCGGGTCAATACACGGGCACGGTGATGGTGACGGTGCTGATCCGCGAGCTGGGCCCGCTTGCCGCCGCGTTGTTGGTGATGGCGCGGGTGGGCACGGCCATCGTGATCGAGCTGGGGTTGAGCCGCGCACAGGGCGAAGTGGAGGCGCTCGAAGCACTGGGCATCGACCCGGTGCATTATCTCGTGATGCCGCGGGTGATCGGATTGGCGGCGGCGATTTTTTCGCTCACGGTTTATTTGATCATCGTTGCGTTGTTGAGCGGTTACTTGTTTGTGTTTCTGCAAGGGGTGCCCTTGCTGCCGGGGGAATACTTCAGCCTGATCGCGCGGGCGTTGCTGTGGGAGGACTTTGCATTGATTGGGCTCAAGACGCTGACCTTTGGTGCGATCATTGCGATCGTGACGTGCTATCACGGTCTGGCGCAACGGCTCCGGCTCGAGGAGGTCTCCGAGGCAACCACGGCAGCAGTGGCGCAGAGCGTCGTGGGCTGTGTGCTCGCGGACGCGTTTTTCATCCTGGTCTATATCCTGATGTGAACATGGCCGCGTCCGCTGAACCCATCGCCGCTCCGCCGCTGATCGAATTGGCGGGTGCCGACATCGCATC
Organism: Pseudomonadota bacterium; assembly: GCA_009922615.1. Taxonomy (GTDB): domain Bacteria; phylum Verrucomicrobiota; class Verrucomicrobiia; order Limisphaerales; family SXTU01; genus SXTU01. The sequence continues at coordinate 47,197 of RFVF01000027.1, read as the reverse complement.
GGCGCAAAACCCGGACACTGCCTTGGTGCAGCAGGTGAAATGGCGGTTGCATCCGGGCGAATTCTGGGCGGTCGGTGGTTTGCAATGGGCGGGCAAAAGCGACTGGCTCACGACGGTGGCCGGGCTGCAGCGGCCGGCGGCGGGACAGCATTTCCTTTTTGGCGAGCCGACGCCGGACATGGGACAGTTGGAGCTGCTCGCGGCGCGGCGGCGCATCGGCCTGGTGTTTGAGAACGGTGGCCGGTTATTCCCGCATCTAACCGTCGCGGAAAATGTTGCGCTGCCTTTGTGCTATCACCACAACTGCTCCAAGGACGAGGCGAGCGAAACGGTTGCCACCGTGTTGCGGCTCGCCGGAGTCGGTGAACTGGCCGACCAACTGGCCGGCCAGCTCAATCGCAGTTGGCGCCAGCGCGTCGCACTGGCCCGCGCGCTGGCGCTCAAGCCCGAGGTGTTGCTGCTCGACAACCCGCTCGCCGGTCTGGACCCGCGCCAAACCCGTTGGTGGCTGGAGACGCTCGACGCGCTCAACGCCGGCCACGCTTGGATGAGCGGCCGCCCGCTCACGCTGGTGGCGACGGCCGACGAGCTGCGCCAGTGGAGTTCCCACGCGCGGCGTTTTGGCTGGTTGCAAGATCGGCGCTGGCTTGATTTGGGCGGCCGCGCTGAGCTGGCCGCCAGTGGCGAACCAGCCTTGCACGATTTCCTTGCCGCATGAAAACGTGCTGCCCCATCACCCGGCTTTGGACTTTCAACTTTGGGCGTTGGCCCCTCCTTTCCTGACATGGCTTTACAAGACCTCACCCCGCAACTTCGCACCCGTCTCAATCGCGTCGAGCACGCGGTCGGCATCTTCGTGATCCTCGCCACGGTGCTGCTGGTCTCCGGCTTCGGCTACTACCTGTTCCACACGGCCCGCGCGAAAGGGTGGTTCGACGTGAAGGCACCGTTCTACACCTACGTGGACAATGCCGGCGGCTTCAAGGTCGGCGACAAGGTGAAGATGATGGGCTTTGAGGCGGGTGAAATCACGCGCATCACGGCCATGCCGCCCGGGTCGGAGGAATACTTCGACCGGCACTTCGTTTACGTGGAGTTCATCGTGCGCAGTCATTCCATCGGCTACGTCTGGAGCGACTCGAAAGTCCGCGTCAACGCCGGCGACCTGCTCGGCGGACGCTATCTCGAAATTCTGCACGGTGGCTGGGCCGGCTACACCAACCGCGACGGCTCCAAGAAAATCCTCCAGGCCGCCTACAAGTTCGATGGCCCGCGCATCGCTGAAATGTGGGTAGACCAGCAGGGTGCCTATACGAATTTCAACCAGCACGGCAAACCCTACTATCTGCCCGCCGACGAATCACTCGCGCTCACCCAGCGCGCGGAAAAACTCGTCTCCCAAGCCGAGGCCGCGCTGCCGAACATCCTCAGTCTCACCAATCAAGTCGTCGCGCTCCTGGCCACCAGCACGCACACCCTCTCCAACCTCGATGCGCGCGTGGCCGAGTTGAGGCCCGTCGTGAGCAACGCCAATTTCCTCGTTGCCAGTTTCCATCCCGTCAGCTCGAACGTCCACCGCATCACTGCGAATCTCACCAACCCCGCCGGCTCACTTGGCACGTGGCTGTTGCCCACCAACTTGAACGCCTCCGCCGAACAGACCCTGCTTTCCGTCCGCGCCACGCTCACCGAAGCCCGCACCACTTTCACCAACGCCAACGCCCTCCTTGCCGACGCCCGCCGCGTCATGCAGACCTCCGACCGCACTCTGGCCCACGCCGACACCAACCTCACCACCCTCGCGCTGAATCTGGACCGATCCCTCTCGAACCTCGCCAACCTCACCAGCAACCTCAACGCCCAGGTCGAGGCGAACACCAACTTGCTCACCCAAGTCTCCTCCGCCATCCAACACACCGACCAGTTGATGCAAGGGCTCAAACAGCACTGGCTCCTGCGCTCCGCGTTCAAGGAAAAGCCGCCGGTCAAGCCGAAGCCGTAGGAATGCAGCGGCCCGCAGGCAAATAATTGTTGAGAAATCCCAAAAAAACTATTGTCACATGAAGCTCCTTTGCTAAGGTCTGCAGCCAATGCACCGCTTTTGGTGTTGGGGCAAACGGTATTTTGCCCGCTAGCAAAAACGCAAAAGTAACAACAAACAGTAAACAACTCGCAAGAGGAACTAACACACATGAAAGTCAATCAATGGACCATCGGGCTGGCCGCAGCGGGCGTGATCAGCTTCGGCGCTGTTGCTCAGGCGGACGAAAAGCCCACAGCTCAAGTGCTTACGGCTGTCTCCTCCACCGTGCTCAGCGGCTATGTCAGCACCTCCGTCGCTTGGAACCCGGGCAAGCCCGTGCTCGCCAACCGCTACAGCTACGCCAAGGCCGGCGACCAGTTCAGCCTGGACGTCGTTGACCTCAAGTTGAGCAGCGCGCTCGCCGAGGGCGAATTTGCTTCCGGCTATAATGTCGAGCTCTGGCTCGGACCCGATGCCGCTGGCCTCGGCAACGTGACCGGTGGCAGCAGCGTTGCCATCAAGAACGCCAACGTCGCTCTGAACATCCCCGTGGGTAACGGCTTGCAGGCCAAGATCGGTGTCTTCGACACCATCGTCGGCTACGAGTCCGCCAACTCCATCGAGAACCCGAACTACACCCGTTCGGCCGGCTACACGATCGAACCCACCTCCCACACTGGCTTGCTCTTGAGCTACAAGGTGTGCGAAGCGGTTTCCGTCAGCGCCGGCGTGGCCAACACCTATGACGCCGCCCTCAATGCGGGTGCGCGCGGCAATAACGGCCAGCAGACCTATCTGGCCTCGATCAGCGTCACGGCTCCCGAGAGCTTCGGCTTCCTCAAGGGCGCCGTGCTCACCGCTGGTGTGGTGGATGGCTTCACCTCCTTCTCCGCTCCGCTCGCCGCCGACCAGACGCTCATCTACGTCGGCGCGACCATCCCCACCGGCATCGACAAGCTGAACCTCGGGGTTTCCTGGGATCACTTGAACATCGACAAATCCAGCGCCGATCAGGACGCGCTGGCTGGCTACATCAGCTACAAGCTGACCGACAAGGCCACGCTCAACACCCGTGTTGAGTATGCCCGCGCCGGCACTGGCGTCGGTGGAGCCACCGAGTTCGGCACCGCGACCCTCACGCTTGATTACAAGCTCTGGGCCAACGTGGTGTCCCGCGTGGAATACCGCCTCGACCACGACCTCAATGGTGCCCGTGGCACGACGGTTGGTGCTACCCGCAACAACAGCAATGCGCTGATCGGTCAGGTTGCTTACAAGTTCTAATCTGAGCCTCGCTCAGTAACACACCCCGTCCGGGCAACCGGACGGGGTTTTTGTTTTCTGCGGGTCCAAACTCAAAGCTTAATCCGCATCTCGATTCGCCAAACAGCCGTTCTGGCTAACGTCCACGACCCCACCAGTCCGCAAACTCACCCGCACTCCGGGCTACGCTCAAGTTGTCGCCTTCATGCCAAAACACTGCGGCGCGGCCGTGCGAAAACTGCGTCTCCCACGGCAGATGATAAGCGCCCGCCTCCAGCCAGATCAGCCGGTCACCGGGTCGTAACGAACGCGCAAGCGGCCGGCGCGTGAGCTGGTCAAACGCCATGCACGTCGGCCCATGCACCGCCGTGAGCACCTGCGGCCCGCTGCGCGGCGGCAGCGAAATCAGCCCGTGCTCCTCCCAGTTGGAGACCAGTGCGTTGAGCGTGCGCCCACCATCGCAAATCAACTGCCGCAAGCCGGCCCGTTCCTTCACATCCAGCACCGTCACCACCAGCACGCCGCTGCGCGCGCTGACGAAACGTCCATTCTCCAGCCACAACTCGCGCAAGCCCTGAAACCGCGGCAGCCAACGCCGGAAAACTTTTCGCAGCGCAGGCAGCGAAAATTCCGCCGCAAACGCCTTGCCACCGGGGCTGAACGTGTGACGCGGGGGCAGCCCGCCGCCGCAATCGAGGAACGCCGGCCACCAGTTGGCCGCGACACAGAACGAGTGAGCCTCAGCGATCGCCTCCTCGTAAACGGCTGCGCCCGGCACGTTCGTGCGCAGGTGAAAGTGCAACGCCTCCACTTTCAAGTCCGCCCGCCGCAACGCCTTCAACGCGGCCATCGCCTCGGCCGCTTCAAAGCCGAATTGCGTGGGAAATTCCGGATGTTCCGGGTCGTGCTCCAAACTCGTGCGGAGCCGCAGGCCGACGTGCCACTGCAACTGCTTCGCCAGCGGCAACAGCTCCTTCAGCTCCCGCAGCGAATCGAAATTCACGCGCAAACCCGGTGCGGCCACGCGAGGAAGCCAGCGGTGTTTCGCCGGGCCGTTGATGAGAATATTCTCGGTGACGAAACCCTCGTGCCGCGCGGCGCGATACTCGAACTCGCTGACCACTTCGATGGGCCGGCCTTGCCGTCGCCACCAACGCAACAGCGGCGCGAGCGGCTGCGTCTTGCACGAAAGCCAGTGACGGATCGGCGGTTGCGCCGCTCCCGCGAGCTCTTGCAATTCCACGAGCGCCTCGGCGATCGGCTCCGCCGAGCAGAGAAAAAACGGCGTATCTGTGCGCGTGGCGAGCGCCGCTCGCACGAGCCGTCGCCAAAAAGCCAGCACGCGCGGCGGGTGGCCGAAGTCAGCGGGGAATTTTTGCAGGGCCGGGCGCATCACGGGCGATGGCTTGGGCCGCCATCAGAACCACCACTTCATGGACACGCCCACTTCCCAGGCATCGTTGCTACCATCGGTGGTCGCGGCCCCCGTCGTGTAGGCGACTTGTGTGCCGAATTCGAGACTCTTGCGCGGCCGATAGGTGAGTCCCACTCGCCCGCCGTATTCCATGGCCTCGCGTTCAAACGCGTATTCCGCCGTGCCTTGCAGATGGTAGAAGAATGGACCCCAGAGGTGGTCGCGCAGGTCGGCATGGACGCCTTCGCGATGCAACCAGTGCAGCAACAGGGTGTCGAGCACCTGGCCTTGCTGCACCAGCGTGGTGCCGGGCGCAACGGCCGGAGCAACGAGCGCGGTGTTGCCGGTCTTGCGCGACGTCGCGCTGTAGGTGCCGTGATAGCCAAATTTGAAGTCCGGCGATTCGCGGCGCGCGAGAAAGTCCATGCCCCAACTGCCCTGAAAACCATTGGCCAGCTCCTGCCCGTCCACGAGCACTTCGCGACCGGTGAATGTGCCGTAGGCTTGAAACCGTTCGGCGAAAAGATAATTCCCCGCGAGCGAGACGCGGTGTTGCCGACCATCGAGTGAATTGAGCAACAGCCCGTCGCGTGCTCGCTCGTTGGCGAAGCCTTCCATCCACACTGCGCCGTTGCTCGCGAGTCGGTGCGTGACCCGTGCGCCGCCGAGCGGACCGCCCTGATACCCGCCAGCCCAGAGATCGGTGATCCAACGATGCGACCAGTTGGCCTGCCAGCCCAGCCAGCCTTCCGTGTCGTCGGCCCAGCGGCGGTTCAGCAACGCCGTCTTGCGCACCAACACGTCCTCGCGCCCGGCATCCACGTAGATCTGGTGGCGATCCGTCACCTCTGTCCGGCCCGTGGCACGTTCCTGCCAGAGCGCACCGGATTTGAGAAGATACGCGGTGCCTTGGGCGGTGACCTGATCGCTGTGCTCCCGTTGCATCGGTTCGAGCACGCGGCGCACGGAGGTGCGCGTCGGATCGTCCACCTGATTCTGGTCGAGCAATTCCTGATATGCGGTCATCTGGCCGCGCCAGTTGCCGCTCTTCTCCGATGCCCCGGCGAGATCAAGCTGATAGGGAAAGGGTTTGCCGGCGAATTTTTCCAGTCGCAGATAACGCAGCACGTTCGCGGCCTCGGAATAATTTCCGGCGAGCTGCTGGGCGGCACCGTAGTAATAAAGCGCCTCATTGCTGTCGGGATAAGCCTGGTAAAGCTGTGTGGCGTAGGCGACGGCGCGGGGCGCGTCCTTCTTGTCCACGAAGAGCGAGCTCATCGCGAGCAACGCCTCCTTGTTCGCCGGATCACGCGTGAGGATTTCCTGCGCGAGCGGTTCGGCCAGATCGGCGCGGCCCGTCTTCGCGTAGAGATACATCAGGTAGCGCGTATCCTCGGGCTTCACGCCGGGCTGGAAGGCGCGCGCTTCGGCCGAGGAAAGATTCGCGGGCACGGACGCCGGGGCGAAACCCGGCGCGACATCGAGCGAACTGCGCGGCGCAACGAACGATGACGGAGCGCCGGGCGTAGGCGCGTTCAGTGGAACTTCCGGCGCGAAATCACCGCCGCGGCGCGTCGGACGCTGACCGGAGAACGGGTCTTGCCGCGAGCCGGCAGCGGGTGCGGTGGGCGAAGGAGCGAGTGAGCGAATCACTGACGCGGCCGGCGGCCGCTGCGGAACATCCTCTTGAAACGGAGCGGCCACGACCTTCGCCCCGGGCGCGTAACGCGTGCCATCGCTGACGGAGCTGGAGGTCGCTGCCGCCGGCGTAGCGCTGGCTCCGAAGAGCCGGCTGAAAAATCCGGGGCGATCCAGTGAATCCGCCGAAGCCTGCGGCGGCGGCACGGGATAGCCGGCCGGCACGGAAGGAGAAGCGTATCGCACCCCTTCGTTGACCACATGCGTCGGGATCGAACGCGCCTGACCCGACGGCGGGATGACGGTGGTGCTGCTACCGGAAGTCTGCCACTGCGCGCCAATCACACGGGCATCAGCCTGAGCTGGCGGCCAAACAGGGTCTGTCAAACCTTGCGGCGTGTATGGTGAGGCGACGGGCAGGGAAGGAGTCGCCGACGCACCCGCATCCGCTCGCCGCGCTCGCTGGCCGCTGAACACGTCCGCGCCCGCGTTGCTTGGGCTGCTCTTTGCGATGGTTTGCGGTGCGGGAGCGGGCACACGGTAGCTCACGGTTGGCTCCGCTCCCGGGAGGTAGCGCGGTGATTCGCTCACGACCCGTGTTTCAAACGGCTGCGATTGAGCGTTGGGTGGAACTACTTCAGTTACGTTCTCCCCCGTGCCGGTGAAACGTGGAGTGGCTGGCGGCCATGTGGAATTCACCGGCGCTTGGGGCGCGTATTGCGGCGCGGGCACCGGAGCCTTGTTCGGCGGGTTGGAATAACGCACGCCACCGCGCACGTAGGTGGTGTCAGGTGAAAAATAACTGGCCGAGGCCGGCGGCGGAATCTGTGCCCGCACCGGCGGCTCGTCGCGCGAAAAGAGCCGGCCGAAAAACCCTTTCTTCTCCGGTTCGGGCTCAATGAAGCCACGCGAGGGTGACGTCGGTGCGCGGACGCCTTCATCGGTGCGGGCATTGCGCCGGGGGGTATCGGTCGCATTGAGCGGCTGGTCCGTGAGAAATTGAAACTGCGCGTGCGCCGATGTGCCGGCGGCCATAATGAGCGCCGTGAGCGCCAGGGCGTTGGTTCGATTGGGAGGCCGCTGCATAGAAAATTGGTGGGACGGATTAAGTAAGAGTTCCGGGCCGAGCGCAAGCCGCGTTGGCGCAAGGCATCGGGTCACATGGGCGCGAGGGACCGGAGCATTTCCTGAATCGCCCGCTGATACGCCACACGAGCGCCTTGCTTGTCACCGCGCGCGAGAAGGATGTCGCCCAGGAAACCCCAGGCCCGGCCCGCGTTTTGCGGTTGGGATGCCACGAAGGCACGCTGATGAATCGCCGCGCGATTGAAGTCTCGCGTGGCGGCCAGCACCTGCGCGGCCAGTTCATGCATCGCGGGGGAGGCGTCGTCGAGATAGCTTTGCAGCACCTGGAGCGCGTCGCGCTGACGATTCGCGCGAATGAGCAGACGCGCGTATGCGAGGCCGTGCGACATGTTCGCGTGATCCTGGCGGTGAAGTTTTTCGTAGAGCCCCAGCGCGCCCTGCCAGTTCCCGTTGGCCTCATATACGCTGGCCACGGTGGCGATCAGTCCCAGCTTTTCGACCAACTCCGGGGTCAGTTCGCGGGTGACAAATTGCTCCGCATCGGTGAGCCGCTTCGCCTGGAGCAGCAGGCTCAGGTAGAGCTTGGTCAATTCATCATCGTCGCGCAGGTCGGGATGCGGACGTAGTGCATCGGCGGCCTCGCTGAATTTGCCGAGATCGGAGAGCGCATACACGAGCTGCCGCCGCAGGGTTTCGTCCTGCGGAAACTGACCAAGGCCGCGCGTGAGGCTGTCGCGCACCTTGTCCGGCCGGCCGGCCACCCCTTGGAAATACGCCAGCCGTTGAAAGTCCTTCGATGACGGTTGCGGCGAGCGACGCAACCATGCATCGAGTGCATCAGCCGCGATGTCGAGCTTGCCCATGCTCTCGGCAAGTGTGAGCAGGCCCTCGACCGTGGTTTTGTCCGGAGCTTTCTCGACGAGCTGCTGATAGAGGGCCAGGGACTTAGGATAATCTCCGAGCCGGAAGTGGCACTCGGCCATGGCCCCGAGCGTGGGCGGATCGTTGGGCGCCTTCTGCAGGATGCGCGCCAGGATGGGCAGCGCCTTCTCGTAATTTGCCAAGTCGAGCTGAAGCCGGGCGAACTCCTTCATCACCGTCAGGCTTACGTTGGGATCGCGCAACAGGCCGTTGTAATAGGCTTCGGCCTTCTCGAAGTTGCCAATGTTCGCCTCGAGACGCGCGAGAAACGGCGCGTGCTTCTTTCGGTCTAGCAGCTCACCCGCGTCCGCCAGCGCTTTGGCGAGATCCGCGTCGCGATACAGGCCGGGCACCAGCGCGATGAGCCGCTCGATGGCGGCAGGTTCCTTCAGGCGCAACGCAATGAGATACTGGTCGAAGGCATCGTTGGGCGCGGCGTTCCACTCGTAGAGCTGCGCAAGGTGCAGGTGATGCGAACGGTCATTGGGCTCCAATGCCACGATGCGTTGCAGCGTGTCCATCGCCCCCTTTTGATCGCCACCCGCGAGCGCCAGTTCCGCGAGCATTTTCCAAAGCTGCGCGTTCTCCGGCTGCGCCAGGGCGCGCTGCTGAATCTCCGGCTGCAACTCGCGTAGCCGGTTCGATTCACGCGCCGTGGTCACCAGCAGACCAAACAACCGCTCGCGCTCCGGGGCCTCAACCGCCGCCATCAATTCGCGGATCGCCGAATACGCCTCGCCAGGCTGGCCGGTTTCGCGCAGCAGCGTGACGCGTTCCCAGGCGAGCCGGGGCGACACGCGCACCAGCGGCCGGCCGGCACGCCGCGCAAACTCGTCCACCACCCTCAGACCGAGAGCCGGCTGGCCCGCTTGCCGCGTGAACCCGATGAGTTTCAGGGTCGTTGACTCGTTGGGATTGGACTGCCAGTAGTCGGCATAGATTTGCATTGCCAGCACAGGCTTCGCCGCCGCCAGCGCCTTTTTGACCAGGGCTTCGTAAAGCGGGGGACGCACGGCGACCGAAAGTTTCGGCAGCACGGGGCGCAGCAGTTTGAACGCGGCCTCGGGATCCTGCACCTGGTCCAGCAGCGCGGTGATGGCCTCCATGAACGCCGGGTCGAACTTGAACGGCGCGGCGAGTTCGCACGCGCGGGCGAGCAGGTTGCGCAACGCCAGCGGGTCATCTTTGGCGAGCAAGCGGCGTTCGAGGTCGATCTCCAGCAACGCATACCGGCGCGCGTGTTTGGCCCGCTCCCGCTCCGGTAGATTGTTCAACGTCTTGAGCGCATTGCCCCAGGCTTTGTCGGCAAGCTGACGCTCGAGCAATCCGCGCTCCGTGGGGATGAGCCACAGTGCGAGGGCGGCGCAGATCACCGCCACCCCGATGAGCAGCCAGGGCGGAAAGACGGTAGCGGGTTGGCGGGTGGGGAGGGCCATCAGGTTGCGATTTTCCGATGGTTATCAGGAAGGCAGGCAGGCAGTACGAACCGGCCTGATTGTGTTTTTCGCCCGCACCTACCGACGTTGGCTAGCTCAAATTCCTGCTGTCCTGCTGTCCTCATAATTTGATCTCCACCTTCGCCTCGGCGGGCAGTGATAATTTGAGCACGCCCATCGCATCGCATTGGGCGGAGAATGGTTTGCCGTTCACCGTGACCTGAGCGGTCGAGTGGGCAACCGATCCCGCCAAGGTCACCTGACAAGGCCGAATATCGCGCACGGTGAACGCGGCCTCGCGCGTGGCCAGCCGGGTGAACTGGATTTCCGCCGTGCTCTGATCGAGCCGCAGGTGGGCGGCCGGGCTACTGCTCAAGGCCAGTTCCACGCGCGGCGAACCGTCCGTGTGCACATAAATCACGTCGCCGGTCACGCGCCAGCCCGTCACACCACGGCTCGCCGCGAGGTCGGGCACAAGCGCGGACTTCGGCAGGCGGAATGTGCGGACCGCGCCCCCGGTCACGAACGTCCAGCGGACGTCAGATTCGCGGATGACCCGCGCACTGCGGGCATCGCGCACGAGGCGCGCGTAATCGGCGGCGGTGATCGCGTGTAACTCCTGCCGCATGGCCCAGTCGAAGAGCCGCGTCAGCGCGTTGAGCGAGGCGAGATTGTCACCACTGTAAAAGTGGAAGTAGATGTTCACCGGCTTGAGACGACGCGGTTGTTCCATGCGCTCGAAGCCGTCCTGTGCAAGGAGGAATCCTCCGAAGAAGGGAGACTCGGTGTCGCCACTCACGGCCCACCGTTCGCGGTAGATGTTTTCGTTTTCGTTCGCCGAGGTGATTTGCAACTCGCTTTCCCACGGCACAGCGCGGGCAGAGACGCGCGTGACGGACGGGCGTTTCCGGCTGATGGCGGTCTCGCCGCCGTTCATGTTTTCGATGCCCAACTCGCGCACGAGCCGCAGCGCCTCGGGCCACGGGCGACAATTGCCGGACCAAAGGAAGATTTTCACGCGTTTGCCGGGCGGGCACAGCTCGCGCTCGATGTAATCCACGGAGCCGACGATTTCGCGGCGCAGATCCAGCGCCGCGCCGGGTCGGTCATGCGGCGGGGCGAGCTGGAGGTTGGCGCGGGCGTATTCCTTCACGGTGCGGTCACTGGCGTTCCAGTAGAATGGATGCGTGTAGGCGTGTGAGGCAGCCTCGACCTTCGAGAGTGCGAGGACTTCGCGGGCCTGACGGGTGAGCAGTTCGGCATCGCCGGGTTTTTGGCCCGCCACGAGCCCGCGCACCTCGGCTTCGATGAACGACACGGTAAAAGGAAAGGGATATTTCTTGATGATGCGCTCGACGATGACTTCGCCGGAACGCAAGCCCGGCTCCACGCTGGAGGAATGGCGAAATCCGTCGCCGTCGATGTGGGAGAAGAAAATCCGCGCCCCATCGCGGGTCGTGGTGTCGGGAACGGGCATGACCACCCCGCCGAGCGCACGTTGGAAAAAATGAAACGGATCCACCAGCCACAGCTCATCGAGATCGGGCCGCCGGAAGAGCGCGTATGGCTCCAGCATCATGCCGCCCCAGGGGGCAATGAAGAGCGGGTCAAACTGCTGCCCCTCGCCCGCGGTGAGAGAGAAAAGCACTTCGCTGCCCTCCGGAGCGCGCAGCTCGCGGAAGCCGACTGGGGTGAGGTTCAGCTTGGCCTCAAAATTAAGCGCCGATGTCACCGACCGGGTGCGGAGGCCGGTGACGCCCTTGACCGAGCGCCCCGTGCCACCACAGCCAAAGGCCTTGAGCATGCGCTCAAGGACCGCGCTGTCATTGAAGGGCATTGCACCGAAGAAAATGATTTTGCACCCACGCTCCTTTTGCGCGATGAGCCAGTCCGCCACCATCGCTTCCTTGGCGCGCGGCAAATCAAGATACCGGTCCAGAATCACGGCGGCGTAACGCGAATCGAACGCGGCGGGCAGCTCGCGCTCGTTAACATTCAAGTAGTCCACTTCGTAGCCGAGCCACTCCAGCGGCATCTGCGCGACCTGCGCCACGCCGCTGTCGATGGGCCAACGCACGAGGTCTTCCACGTCGGCCTCGCGGTTTCCGAAAAGCGTGAGCACAAAGCGCGGGATTTCGCCCATCTGGAGCGGAGACGAATTACCGCCTGGTTCCAGTGGCGCGCGGGCCACCGGGGTGCCGCTGGAAACGGAGGGCAGCGCCGGCGGCAACTGCGGCACCGGCTTGGGGGCAACGGCCGGAGCCGGTGTGTTGCGAGACCTCGGGCGCGGCGCGAGCAGCCGGCCATCCAGTTCCACGGTGCTGATGAACGGCGTGAAGCCCACGCCGGAGATCCGCCGCGCCGCATCCTCGGCCAGCGTGGTTTCCTGCGCGTCCACATAGTCCACGACATATACCGGCAGACCGGCTTGGCTGATGGTGCGCAGAATGTTCAGCAGCCATTGCGAGCCCGCCGCATCCACAGCGACGTAGCGCTTCTCCTTGAAATCGAATTTGCGGAACAGCGATTCAGCGAGCACACCGTCGACGACTCCGGTGAGCCGCGCCAGCAGCGGGAAGCCGCGGTTGAGAATGATCGGATGCTGCGGGAACTTCGCCTTGAGCAGCTTGATCAGCGTGACCATGCCGTCGCGAAAAGCGGTGCCGCGTTGGGGAAACTGCTTCTCCAGCAGTTCGAGGCTGTCTGCCGTGTCGAGAAAGAAACCGGTGAAACCCTTCTGCGCCGCGCGCACGGCCAGTGTGTTCACCACGAAATCCGCCCACGCTGGCTGCGACACGTCGGCGAGATCACCCAGCCAGACCTCGTTCTTGCCGAGCAACGCAACGTGCCGCGTCGCCAGCTCCGCGCGATACGGCGCGTCCTTCGCCACTTCCACCACGCTGAGGTAGGCGTAGCTGCGGTGGCCGGAACGCTGCAACGCCGCCACGTCCACCCGAGCCTCGGGACTGAGAATGGAGAAATCGAAATCCCGGAGCGCCGCCACCTCCGGCGTGGCGGAGTAATTGATACAAAACGTCGCCGCGCGCAGACCAAGGCTCGAAAAGCCCAACCAGCAGGCGAGGATGACCCCGACGAAAAGTCGGACAGGCTGGCGGAGCAAAATCATTCCGGATTCAACAGCCCGAGAATAGGCCGCCACCGGGTGAAGTAAAGGCGCGACCCGGCTCCGCGCGCCGCCGGAACCAACGGATTTCGCCTCAAGCGATCAACTCTCGGATCACATTCCCACCGACATCCGTGAGGCGGTAATCGCGGCCGTTGTGCCGGTAGGTGAGCTTTTCGTGGTCCATGCCGAGCAGGTGGAGAATCGTCGCGTGCAGATCGTTGCCGTGGACTTTGTCCTCGACAGCCTTGTAGCCGAACTCGTCGGTCGCGCCGTAGTGGACGCCACCCTTCACGCCGCCGCCGGCCATCCAGATCGTGAAACCCTTCGGATTGTGGTCGCGGCCCACGGTGCCCTGTGAATCACTCGTGCGGCCAAACTCGCCGCCCCACACGACCAGCGTGTCCTCCAGCATCCCGCGCATCTTAAGGTCCGTGAGCAATGCAGCGGCGGGCTGGTCCGTCGCGGCGCCGCAAGAGCGGTGATTGGTTTCGATGTTATTGTGCCCGTCCCACGGCACGTCGTTCACGCTGCCGTCGCCGCCCGTGCCTTTGCCCGCAAAGATTTGCACGAAGCGCACGCCGCGCTCCAGCAGGCGGCGCGCGATGAGGCACTGCCGGCCAAAGGTTTCCGTCTCCTTCTTGTCCACGCCGTAGAGCTGGCGCGTGGCAGCGGACTCATTCGCGATGTCCATCGCCTCGGGCGCGGCCATTTGCATGCGGTAGGCCAATTCAAAGGAGTTGATGCGCGAGAGCAAGTCCGCCTGCGTCGGGCGCGCCTGCGCGTGGTCGCGGTTCAGCGACGCGAGCAAGTCGAGCGTCGCGCGCTGCTGTGACTCGGACTCGTCCTTCGCACGGACGAGGTTGTCGATGACTTCCTTGCGCCGCGCATCGAGCGTGAGCGCCTGGTAGGTCTTCGGCAGAAAGCCCGCGCTCCAAATCTGGTCGTCGCCGCGCGGCCGCGTCTCGTGCAGCACGACGAAGGCGGGGAGGTTTTGGTTGTCCGCGCCGAGACCGTAAGTTGCCCACGCGCCGGCGCTGGGCAGGCCGGGGCGGTCCACGCCGCACATGAGTTCCATTGAAGCGGGCGCGTGGTTGTTCGCGCGCAGGTGCATCGAGTGGATGAACGCCATGTCGTCCACGTGCTGCGAAAGGTGCGGGAGAATGTCCGAGACCCACGTGCCGGAGCGCCCGTGCTGGTTCCAGCCGAAGGGCGATTTGAGAATCTTGCCGCTGGTGGTGAAGAAACCGGTCTTCGGGTCGCTGCCGGGCAACACCTCGCCGTTGCGCTTCTGGAGCTCGGGCTTGTAATCCCAAGTATCCACCTGTGACGGCGCGCCGGTCATGAAGAGCCACACGATGCGCTTGGCCTTGGGGGTGAAGAGCGGCGGCCGCGCGGCCAGCGGGTTCACCGGTGCGGCGGTGGAATCATGCAGCATCGAGCCGAGCGCGACGGAGCCGAGGCCTAAGCCAGCGCGCTGGAGAAAGCGCCGACGCGATGGGAGAGTGAGTTCGTTGGGAGCGTATTGGCCGAACATAAATCAATCCACGTAGATGAACTCGTTCATGCAGAGCAGGACGAGGCAGGTTTCAGTGAGGGCGCGGGCGGTTTGGGTGGCGGTGGCCTTCGGGTCGGCGGATGGTGGGCCGAGCATCTCGAACTGCTGCTCGTAGAACTTCACGAGCCGCGCCTGCTCGGAGGGCGTCGGCGCGCGGCCGAGCGCGATGCGACTGGCCTGCGCGATGGCGGCGGCTGGTTCGACGCCGGGCTGCAGCACGCGCTTGGTGAGCCGGTCGGCGATGTCGCGGACGAAGGTCGAGTTCATCATCGCAAGCGCCTGCGTGGGCAAGGTCGTCGCGCCGCGTTCGCCGACACTCGCGGCGGGTTCGGGCGCGTCGAAGAGCGTGAGGAACGGGATGAGTTCGCTGCGTTTTACGCGCAGGTAAACGCTGCGGCGCGGCGACTCGTAGTTCGTCTCGCTCGGGCCGTAGAGTTTTTCCTCCAAGCGGCCACCGACTACGAGGAGCGCGTCGCGGATGGCTTCGGCTTCAAGGCGGCGCGCAGGACGATGCCACCAGAGCTTGTTCTCGGGGTCGGCCTTGAGGTTCGCCGGCGTGAGGTCAGCGCCCTGCTGATAGACCGCGCTGGCCATGATGAGCTGGTGCAACGGCTTGAGCTGCCAGCCGCTGCGCACGAACTCGCCCGCGAGCCAGTCGAGCAACTCGGGGTGCGTCGGCGGCTTGCCCTGCACGCCGAAGTCATTCGGCGTCGCGACGAGCCCGCGCCCGAAGTGATGCTGCCAGACGCGGTTCACCATCACGCGCGCGAGCAGGCTGCCCGCGCCATGTTCGGCGTCCGTGAGCCAGTCGCCGAGCGCAACGCGCGGGTCGGCCTCGGGCTTGGGCAGCCAGCGTTTCGCGCCCTCGGCGGCGGTGTTGAGCACTTGCAGGTAATCGGGGCTGGCCTTGCCCGCCTTGTTGTCCACCTCGCCGCGACGCAGGAGGAAGACGTCCTGTCCGCCGGCCTTGGTGGAATAGACATCCACAAGCTGGGGCTTGGGCGTCTTGGCGGCGTGCTCGCGCACGGCGGTTTGCAGGCGCGCGGCCTCGGGATCGAAGCGCGCATACCAGCGAAAGAGCTGCGCGCGGTTCGTCGCGTTCAGCTCGCCACCCGTCGCAGCGAGCGCGTGGTGCAACTCCCGCACGCTCTGCTCCTCTTTCGCGTCCGCGAGCGCCGGAGTCGCCGCGGTGCTGAAGCCCAGCCGCAGTTTGCCGATGCCGAAGAAGCCCTTGAACACGAGCTGGAACTCCAGCTCTGTGCCGCCCTCGAAACCCGCCGGCTCGCCGACGATGCCGAGGATCGCCGCGTGGTCCTTGCCGAACTCCGGAGCGACCGCCCAGCCGGAATTCGGCTTGTTGTCTACCGCAGCGGCGAGCGGGTAATTCTTCTGCTCGAAGGTCGCGGCCACGGCCTTGAGCTTCAGCGTGACGGGCTTGTCCTTGGACTTCGGGTCGAGCGGGCGCGCAGTGACCTTCACGTCGCTGAGGACGAAGTTGCCGTTGTCGGAAAGTCCCGGGCCCTTCGCGGGCAGCGCGTCATCCGCCAGCGCATCGAGGCGGAACGCGCGCAGGCCGCGCTGGTAGGTGGCGACCTTCACGGTGTAGGTATCGTCTTTCGTCTTGTTGGCCGAGTAGCGCACGGTGCCGTCGGGCGCGATGACGAGCGCGGCGGAGCTTGCGGAGGCGGTGTTCACGTCGCACATCTGCCACGGCGCAGCGTTGGTGGATTGCGGCGGCACGGACTCGCGCCACTTGGCGAAACGCGCGGGGAACTGCTCGGCTTCAAACTGCTTGAGCGCGGCCTCCAACGGCCCGGCCGCCTGCTTGTGTGCGGCTAGCTGGCGCTGCGTTTCCTCATGCGCGCGGTCGATCTTCACATCGCCGTGAACCGTGCGGGCCAGCGCGGCCGCGATGCCGTAGTAATCGGCCTGCGGGATCGGGTCATACTTGTGCTCGTGGCAACGCACACAGCCGAGCGTGAGCCCGAGGAAACCGCTGCCGATGGTTGAGACCATGTCGTCAAGCTGGTCGTAGCGGATGCGCTCGATGGTCTTGGAGGTGATCTGGCCGGGATACGGCCCCGCGACGAGGAAGCCAGCCGCGCTCGCACCGTCGAGCGAGTCGGGCTGGAGCTTGTCGCCCGCGAGCTGCCAGCGGATGAAGCGGTCGTAAGGCATCCCGTCGTTGAAGGCACGGATGACCCAGTCGCGGTAGTGGAACGCGCCGGGCCGGAAGGCATCAAACTCGTAGCCGTTGCTCTCCGCGTAACGGACGATGTCCAGCCAGTGGCGGCCCCAGCGCTCGCCGTAAGCGGGCTTTGCCAGCAACTTGTTTACGACCTTGGCGAGCGCCTCGGGCGAAGCATCAGCGACGAACGCGGCGATTTCCTCCGGCGTCGGCGGCAAGCCGGTGAGGTCGAAGGTCGCACGGCGAAGCAATTGTTCGCGGGCGATGGGTTTGCTTGCCGTCACCTTCGCCGCCTCCTGCCTGGCGAGGATGAACCGGTCAATCGGCGTCTGCGCCCACACCGCGTTCTTGACAGGCGGCACCGTCACCGGCTTGAGCGGGCGGAAGGCCCACCAGTCGCGGCCTTGCGGGATGCTGATTTCGCGGCGAGCCTTAGCGACCTCGCCCGTGCGCGGGTCGGGCGCGCCCATGGCGACCCATTTCTCGAAGTCCGCGATGACCTCCGGCGCAAGTTTCTTCTTCGGCGGCATGTGCAGGTCTTCGCGGGACCAGCGCAGCGCCTTGATGAGCAGGCTGTCGTCCGGCTTGCCAGCCACTAAGGACGGACCTTCATCGCCGCCAGTGAGCAACGCGGCGCGGGTGTCGAGGAAGAGGCCGCCCTTGAGTTTCCCCTTCGCCTTCGCCTCCACCGAGTGGCACTCGTAGCAGGCAGAGACCAGGACCGGCCGGATCTTCTGCTCGAAGAAAGCGACGCCTTCAGACGCGGCAACCGCCGATGCTCCCACCGCGCTGACCGCAGTCAGTGCCGAGGCGACGGCCGCCGCAGTGATCGATCGTGAAATTAGGCGTTGAATGGCAAACATATTGACGCGCGTTTGGACGCGCCACCGGGGGAATCGCATGAAGATTATTTCGGGTCGGATGATCTCGAAAGGATGTCCCGGAGGATTCCCTCCGTCTCCCATACCGGCGATGGCTTCGACCAAGCGCAGATGACTCATCACTCGTCCTGCGTGATCGCCTTCATTCGCGCTTCGAGTTCCAACCGCCATTGCTCCCGTTCCTCCGCGCCCGCTTCCCGGGGAACCCGCACCGGCGGGCCGAGCTGCACTTCACAACGCGCAAAGGGCAGCGGCACTTGGAAACGGTCCCAGCTCTTGAGCCGCCATTTCCAGCTCAGATGGAACGACGCGGGGACGATCGCCATGCCGGTGAGCTGCGCGAGCGAAACGATGCCCTCCTGCACCACGTAACATGGCCCGCGCGGCCCATCGGGCGTGATCGCCAGATCGCGCCCGCGCCCGCCGGCCGAGACCAGTTCGCGCAACGCCTGTGAACCACGCCGACTTGACGAACCGCGCACGGGCTCCACATCGAACAGCTCCAGCACGCGCGCGAGCATCCCGCCATCGCGGCTGGCGCTGACGAGCGCGGCGAGTTTGCGCTGCGGCTGGCGGGACTGCACGTAGCGGCGGAAGAGAATGAGCGAGAGCGCCAGCCGGTTGTGCCACAGGCAGAAGATGACGGGCTCCTTGCCACCGTTCTCGAACAGGTTTGTTTCATCGCGCCAGCGCCACCGCAGCGTCGCCGCCAGCGCGCTGGCTAGGAACCAGATCAGGCGCGCGGCCAGCCGGCCGTGCCACTTAGCCTGATGCGGAATGACGGGGCCGGAAGTGAGGGGGCGAGGTTTGGACATCGAGGGTTAACAGTCCAAGGTCCAAGGTCCAAAAAATGTTTTGCACTCAGGCCCACTGGATGGCCGTTGAGCGTCGAGCGTTGAACGTTGAACGTTTTTTCCTTCCATCCGTTATCCCTTTTTCAACGATGCCCGCACGAGTTCCTCCACCGTTGCCTGTTCGCCAAGCATCGCCTGCGCGGCCCGGACGGTTTCGTGCGCCTCGGGTTGCTTGAACCCCAGCGCCATCAGTGCGAGCACAGCGTCATTGATCCGCTGATCGTGGGTGGAGAGCGAGCGGGCGGCACTGCTCGCCTCCCACGCGCCGGCGGCACCGATCTTGTCCTTGAGTTCCACGACGATGCGCTCCGCTGTCTTGCGGCCCACGCCGGAGATGGAGGAGAGCGCCTTCACGTCGCCGGTGGCCACGGCACCCCGGAAGGCAACGGGGTTCATGCCGCTCAACACGTTCAACGCGATCTTGGGCCCGATTCCGCTGACGGTGTTGATCAACATGCGGAACAGCTCGCGCTCTTGCGACGTCATGAAGCCGTAGAGCACGTGCGCATCCTCGCGCACGACGAGATGCGTGAGCAGCCGCACGTCACCGCCGGGCGCAGGGAGCTTGTCGAAAGAGGACAACGGGATCAGCACCTCGTAGCCGATGCCCTGGACATCCACCGTGACTTGCGTGGGTAGCGCATCGACGAGTTTGCCGTGCAGGAATGAAATCATGCCGGGCCGTTGTAGCGGAGAAACGCGCGGGCAAGCAATGCGGAAGGCCGTCCCGCGTCACGGCGCACTTCACCCACACCCCGAGCCATCGGAAGTCGAACCGCAGGAAGCACTGCCGGAGTCAAACGAGGAACTCGCGCTGCTCCCGCTGTCGAACGACGGGCTGGAGCTCGGCGTTGAGTCGAAGCTGTGGGCCGTGGTGTGCGACGAGCCAGCGTCGTGACCGGGCGCACTGGGGTGATGGAGATGGTAGAGCGGATTGGCCGGGTTGGTGAGGCTGTCATCGCCGAGCACCGGCGGGACGGCTGCGCCGGCGAATTTGTTGGCTTGATCGCTGCGCTGGGTCGATGACTTGGAGGCCGCGCGAAAGATCGTCACCAGCACGGCGATGAAGACCCCAAGGCTGCACAAGGAAATGAAGACGATGGCCAGAAACGCCCAGACGGGTGGAAAGCCCGATGTCATGGGTGCACCCTGTCTGCGGGGCGGTGGAATTGCAACTGTCCGTTCACCGGACTTTTGCGTTGAACGCACGGCGGCGCTGCGGTTCACTGCGGTGGAAGTTCACCGCCATGCGCCTGCTCGACGCCATTCTAGATGCCAACACCCGCGCCGCCGACGGCAAGGCCCCGCCCATCGCGTCCGAACAGTTTGCCGCCGCCCTCCCGCTCGTCGCCCTCTCGTGCATCGACGCGCGGCTGAACCGTTTCATCCCCGAGGTGCTGGGCGTGCCGGAGTCGCACTTCATCTGGCTGCGCAACGCCGGCAACATCATCACCGGCCCGATGAGCAGCACGCTGCGTTCGCTCGCCCTGGCGTGCGCGGTGAAGGGCGGGAAGGAAATCCTCATCGTCGGTCACAGCGATTGCCTGGTGCGCAAGACCAGCACGCTGGACCTGCTCGGCAAGTTCGCCGCGCTCGGCGTGGAGCGCGCCCGGATGCCGGAGAACTTGCAGGAATACTTCGGCCTCTTCGCCAGCGAGCGGCAGAACGTGCTCAAGGCCGTCGAGCACGTCCGCGCCAGCCCGCTCATCGGCCCGCGCGTGCCCGTCCACGGCGTGCTCCTGGACATCGCGACCGGCAAGCTCGAACTGCTCGTCAACGGCTACCAAGTCCTCGAAGCCGCCACTTCAGCCGCGCCGACCGCCAGCGTGTCCGTGACCGCGGCCATGCCTTCGGTGTCCTCTGTCCAACTGGCCGCTGCAAAGGACAACCAGTCCATCGGCGAAATGCAGTTGCCCCAGTTCCGGATCGGCGACGCGATGCAACACGTTCAAAGCACGTTGCGCGAAATGTCCCCGGCCGCGACCAGCACCAAGCCCGCCGTGCCGCCGCCGGTTCCGGCCGACGCCATTCCCAACCTCAAGCGCCTCGTGGACCTCTCGCGGCATTACCGCGTCATCGGCGGCGATGGCAAACAGTATGGCCCCGTGCCCGCCTCGGTGTTGCTGCGCTGGATCGCCGATGGTCGCGCGGACGCCGAGACACCCGTGCAGGTGGACGGCTCGGGCGTCTGGGTGAAGCTCGCCCAACTCGGCGACGCCCTGCGGCAGCATCGGCGGAAATGAACCTGCCGTGAACGCCCGCAGTTGACGCCCGGCCCGCGCTCCGCCCAGACTCCGCGCGTGAACCCAGTTCCGCTGACCGTTGCATCGCCCAACTTGTTCGCCGCCATGAGAACCTCTCTCCTCCTCGCGTTCGTCCTCGCCACCACCGCCGTTGCCCAACAGCCCGCGCCCAAGCCCGCCACGAAACCCGCGCCGCCCAAAGCCGCCGGCGGCATCCCCGCCGATGCCGCGTGGCATGACGTGACGAAGTGGGGCGTCGAGGGCCGGGGCTGGAGCGATCAGGAACGCAAGCGGTGGTTCGACCGCCTGCCCGCCAAGGCCGAGGGCAAGGTCACGCCCGCCGTCTGGGGCCTGAGCCGCGACAGCGCCGGCATGATGGTGCGCTTCAAGACCGACGCGAAGGCCATCTACACGCGCTACACGCTCTCCAAGACCAACCTCGCCATGCCGCACATGCCCGCCACTGGCGTCAGCGGCCTGGACCTCTACGCGCGCGACACCGACGGCAAGTGGAAATGGGTGCAAGTCACGCGGCCCAGCTCGGCGAAAGTCGAAACCACGCTCATCAGCGATCTCGCACCCGGCGAACGCGAATACGCCGCCTACCTGCCGCTTTACAACGGCATTGAATCGCTGGAGATCGGCGTGCCCGCCGGCGCGAAGTTCGCGGGCCTCGCCCCGCGTGCGGAGAAACCCATCGTCTTCTACGGCACGTCCATCACGCACGGCGCTTGCGCGTCGCGGCCCGGCATGGTGCACACGGCGATTCTCGGCCGCCGCTTTGACCGCCCGGTGATGAACGTCGGCTTCTCCGGCAACGGGCGCATGGACGCCGCCGTGGGCGAGCTGCTCACCGAAGTGGACGCCGCCGTGTATGTCATCGACTGCCTACCCAACATGCTGCCCGCCGATGTGACGGCCAAGTGCGTCCCGCTGGTGAAACAGCTCCGCGCCGCGCGGCCGGGCACGCCCATCGTGCTCGTCGAGGACCGGCGCTTCACGAACGAGTGGATCACGCCCGCGAAGAAGAAGTTTCACGACGACAACCACGCGGCCCTGCGCGCGGCCTACGAGCAGTTGCAGAAGGAAGGCGTCACCAAGCTCTCCTACATCGGCGGCGACCATCTCTACGGCGACGACACCGACGGCGCGACCGACGCCTCGCACGCGAGCGACCTGGGCTTCCTCCGCCAGGCGGACATTTTTGAGCCCGTGCTCCGCGCGGCGATGAAGTAGCCGTCAGCTCGCCGCAAACTTCGCTTCCGCCGGTGAAGTCCCGCCGGTCTTCTGCACGCCACGCCCCACGTTCGCGGCGAGGTGCGTGCCGACCTTGAAGAGCGTTTCCTCCTGGCCCTTCGCGCCGATGGCGGCGGCGAGTTCCGCGACCGTGAAGGACTTGCCCGGGTTGGCGCTCAAGTGCGCCACTAGTTTGGTCTGGAGGACCAGCACGGCCCCGGCGGCTTTCTTGCCCGCCTCGACGCCGGGCTGGTGGTAGGCGTTGATGTTCACGAGGCTCGCGTAGAGGCCCACGGCGCGCTCGAACAGCGCGATGAGCAGGCCGATGGTGAACGGGGAGACTTCCTTCACCGTGAGGGTGACGGACTCGCGGCCCTTTTCGTGCAACGCGGCGCGCGTGCCGAGAAAGAAGCCGGTGAGGAAGTCGCCGCTGGTGGTCTTCGGCTCGACCTCGATGCTGTCGCCGGCGCGGTCGGCCAGCACTTCGATGAAGGTGACGAAGAAGTTCAACACGCCTTCGCGGAGCTGCTGCACGTAGGCGTGCTGGTCGGTGGAGCCTTTGTTGCCGTAAACGGTAAGGCCCTGATTCACAACCTTGCCGTCGAGATCGAGTTCCTTGCCGAGCGACTCCATGATGAGCTGCTGGAGATACTTGGAGAAGAGTTCGAGGCGGTCCTTGTAGGGCAGCACGACCAGGTCCTTGGTGCCGCGTCCGCCGCCAGCGTAGAACCACATCAGGGCGAGTTGCGCAGCGGGATTCTTGGCGAAATCCGGCACGCGCGTCGCTTCATCGCACGCCTTGGCACCGGCGAGCATTTCGCGGATGGCCAGACCCTGCAACGCGGCGGGCAGCAGGCCGACGGCGGAGAGTTCGCTCGTGCGACCACCGACCCAGTCCCACATCGGGAAGCGGCGCAGCCAACCGTGTTGCTCGGCGTATTTGTCGAGCTCGCTGCCGACGCCGGTGACGGCGGCGGCGTGGGACTCAAAGCGCAGGCCGGCGCGGGCGTAAGCGGCCTTCGCTTCCAGCAAACCGTTGCGCGTCTCTTTCGTGCCGCCGGACTTGGACTGCGGACCCAGCGCCGATCCGCCGATGCCGACGACGAGCAGGCGTTTGAACGGCCCACCCGCCCCTCGCACAACCGAGCCGTCGTGGACTTCCGCCGCGAACTTTTCCACCGCCGTGAGGGTGTCCTCGATCTCCTTCGTGATCGCCGGCGTCGGGGCGAGCGCGGAGTTGCGGAGCCAGTAATGGCCGACCATGCGCTTCTCGTCGGGGTTGGCGATGGCCCCGCGTTCCAGCTCCGCCATCGCGGCGAAAGCCTTCGCAAGCCGTGGCTGCATCGCGGGCAGGAAGTCGGCGGGAAAATTCATCCGGCTCAAGTCCAGCGCCAGCCCTAGGGTGGGAAACTCGGTGTAATGCTGTTGAAACCGCTGCCAAAGCTGCTCAGGCGTTGCGCTCATAAGTGGTGCGAGCCTACGTCGCCACTCCGAAGGTTTGCAGCAAGAAAGCGACCTGGACCGGGCAGCAAAATGAATTACTGACCCGGTATTTCAGACTCCGGCTAAGGGGATTCCTCGACTGACGATACCATCTGCCTGTGTTTCACTGCGTCATGCTTTGGCGCGCCGGCCGACACGAGTTCCGCTTTCCCCGTCCCATGCTGGTGATGGGTGTGCTCAACGTCACGCCGGATTCATTTTCGGATGGCGGAAAATTCTTTTCGGTCGAGGCGGCCGTCGAGCGCGCGGGGCAGATGATTCGCGAAGGTGCTGACTTGCTGGATGTTGGCGGCGAATCTACGCGGCCAGGCGCGACGCCCGTTGCGGCCGACGAGGAAATTCGCCGCGTGGTCCCCGTCATCCGCCAGCTCGCCGCGCTCGTCCCGACGCCGCTCTCCGTGGACACGCAAAAGCCCGAGGTGGCCCGCGCCGCGCTCCTGGCCGGCGCGAGCATCGTCAACGACATCGCCGCCAATCGCCCGGACGCCGCGATGTGGCGCGTGGTGGCCGAGTTCCGCGCCGGCTACGTCGCGATGCACATGCAAGGCACGCCGCAGACGATGCAACAGAGCCCCGCCTACACGGACGTGGTGCGCGAGGTGGATGCGTTCTTCGCCGAGCGGCTTGCGCGCCTGGAGCAGTCGGGCGTCCGACTCGAACAGGTCGTGCTCGATCCCGGCATCGGCTTCGGCAAGACACAAGAGCACAACTTGCAACTGCTGGGGGCGCTCGCCCGTTTCACTCGCCATGATCGGCCGCTGGTGCTGGGCGTTTCCCGCAAATCATTTCTCGGCCAGCTCACCGGCGCGGACAGCCCGGCGGGACGATTGCCCGGCGCGCTGGCCTGCGCGGCGCTCGCGGTGCGCGACGGGGTGCAGATCCTCCGCGTCCACGACGTGCGCGAGACCGTGGCGGCGGTGCGCGTGGCCACGGCGATCAACTTGAACCGACCGAATCAGTAATCAGTGATCCGTGTTCCGCAGTCCGTTCCTTCACGCAGCTCAGACACCACGACAGTGCGAGCTGATTTCTGAACACAGATCACTGATTACTTGCTTCTCTCCGCTTCCGATTTACGGCAAAGTGCGGCTGACACAGTGGCGCTCGAACTACTCAACAACATTTGGCGGCCCGCGCTGGAGATACTCATCCTCGCGGTGGGCATTTATTACGCCGCGAACTTCATCCGCGGCACGCGCGGCGCGCCGGTCGTCACCGGGTTGGTGGTGTTGCTAGTATCGCTCACGTTCATCACCACCGTGCTCGAGCTCACGGTGTTGCGCGGGCTGCTCACCTGGTTCTTCAGCTTCAGTGCCATCGGCGTCGTCGTGATCTTCCAGCCGGAGTTGCGCCGCCTGCTCGCCGAGTTGGGCAACCAATCGCTCCTCCTCTCCGCCCGCGAGCAACGGGAAGACGTCGAGGTCATCGTAGAAACCGTCGAACGCCTCGCCGACGTGCGCATCGGCGCGCTGATGGCGATGGAGCAGAGCATCAACCTCGCGGAAGCCGTCGAGTCCGGCATCGTGGTGGATTGCGAGGCGACGCCCGAGATGCTGGAAACGATTTTCTTCCCGAACAACGCCATCCATGACGGCGGCGTGATCTTGAAGAACGGCCGCATCCTCCGCGCCGCCTGCATCTTCCCGCTCACGCACCGGCACGATCTCCACAAGTCCCTCGGCACGCGCCACCGCGCGGCCATCGGCTTGAGCGAGGAGACGGATGCCGTGATCGTCATCGTCTCCGAAGAGAGCGGTGCGATTTCCTACGCCTATCGCGGCGAGCTGCGGCGCGGCGTGACGGCCGAGGAGCTGCGCGCCTTCCTCACCTCGATCTTCGTGCAACGCGTGCGCGCGCGGAACTGGGTGGATCATTTGCGGCTCTGGCTCGCGCAAAACATCTCGCGCAGCAGCTCTGCCAAAGCCACCGCCTCCGCGCCAGTCCCGCCGCCGAGCAATCCGCCCGAACCCGCCGCCCCCGCGTCCTTCCCACCGAAAGCCGAGGTCAAGTAATGTCCGCCCGCGACGCCATCCTCCAGAACTTCTGGCTCAAGCTCTTCTCGTTCGTGCTCGCGACGATGATCTGGTTCGCCGTTTTCGGCGCGCAAAACAATCTCCGGTCCAACCAGCCCGTTCTCGGCACCGTGACGCAGAAGATCGAGCACGTCCCGGTCACATTGCTCCAGGCGGCCACCGACTTCCGCAGCTTCCGCCTCGAACCCAGCCACATTGATGTCACCGTCCGCGGGCCCATCGCCGAGGTTCAAGCCTTGACCGCCCGGCAGCTCGAAGTTTTCATCAACCTCACCGACACACATGACACAGCCGGCTTGAACAAAAAAATCCTCGTCCACACTCCGGCGGGCATCACCGTGGTGAACGTCTCGCACACCGAGGCCCGCGTCGTCCCCGCCAACACCGATTAAGCCCAACCCGACCCTCACTCCGCTCTTCCCCACTCTCACCATGAGCAACTCACCCAAAAAAATCTTCGGCACCGACGGCGTCCGTGGCACCGCCAACGTCGAACCCGTGACGGCGGAAACCGCGCTCAAACTCGGGCAAAGACACCCGCCTCTCCGGCTACATGCTCGAGAACGCCCTCTCCTCCGGCATCCTCAGCATGGGCGTGGACGTCCTCTTCATCGGCCCGCTGCCCACCCCGGGCGTCGCCTACGCCACGCGTTCGCTGCGAGCGGACGCCGGCATCGTCATCACCGCGTCGCACAACCCCTACGACGACAACGGCATCAAGTTCTTTGGCGCGGACGGCTTCAAGCTGCCCGATCCCATCGAGGCGCAGATCGAAAGCCTCGTCTTCAGCGGCAACATCGAGAGCGTCCGTCCCTCCGCCACCGAGATCGGCAAGGCCGTGCGTATCGATGACGCTCTGGGCCGTTACATCGAGTATGCCAAGGCGTCCTTCCCCAAGGGCCTGACCCTCGACGGCATGCGCATCGTGGTGGATTGCGCCAACGGTGCCTCCTACAAGGCCACCCCCAGCGTGCTGCGCGAACTCGGCGCGGAAATCTTCGTCTTCGGCAACACCCCCGACGGCACCAACATCAACAAGGAATGCGGTTCCATGCACCCGCAGAACCTCTGCGCCAAGGTCCGCGAATACCGCGCCGACCTCGGCATCGCGCACGATGGCGACGCCGACCGCGTCATCCTCTCCGATGAGACGGGCATCCTCCTCGACGGCGACGACATCATGGCCATTGCTGCCCTCGACATGCTCGCGCAAGGCACCCTCGCCGAGAAGACGCTGGTCTCCACCGTCATGAGCAACGCCGGCCTCGGTGCCGCCATCCAGGCTGCCGGCGGCAAAACCATCTACACCGCCGTCGGCGACAAGAACGTCATCGATGAAATGCTCAAGTGTGGCTACAACTTCGGCGGCGAGGAAAGCGGCCACCTCATCTTCCGCGATTATTCCACCACTGGCGACGGCCTCGTTGCCGCCCTCCAAATCCTGCGCATCATGAAAGCGCGCGGGGAAAACCTCTCCAAGCTCAAGCGCTGCTGGACCCGTTTCCCCAAGCAAGTCTCCAACATCAAGGTCCGCGAGAAGAAACCCTTCGAGCAACTCGACGGCGTCCTGGACCTCGTCAAGCAAGCCGAAGCCGAAGTGCAACCCACCGGCGGCCGCGTCCTGCTCCGCTACTCCGGCACCGAGCCCCAATGCCGCCTCCTCATCGAAGGCAAAGACATGGCCGTGCTCGCCAAGTGGTCCGAGAAGATCTCCGAGGCCATCAAGCGCCAAATCGGCGCGTGACGCGGCCGGGAGGTTCAGCACCGGATTGAGCAGGGGTTGAAAACGCAAACTGTCGGCATGCTCACGGCGGCTGAACGCGCATCATCAATGATTCTTTGCATGCTGGTTGGCCATCCAGAATTCGGCGAACCCGAAGTGGAAGGCGCTCAACCCGGACAACACACCGATCCGCGAGGAGTTCCGGCTGCACGTGTTTCCGCCCAACCCGCCAAAGCCGAAGAAGGCACCCGGTGCCGGAAATCCCCCGCCACCGCAGCCGTGAGCCCCGCGCCGCGCCACGCATGGCAAGGAACTGGGGCACGTCGGTCAGTCGCACGCCCACGGGTTGCCCGTTGACAAGGGCAGCTCGAAGAGCCCAGCGTTGGCGGTCTTGATTCTGAGCACGACTTGAAAAACCGTTCCTGCCAAACCACTGGACTTTCTGTCGGCCATTCCCCGGCCGAGGACTTCGGATCAGAAGGTTGCAGGTTCGAGTCCTGCCCGGCGCACCAATAAAATCAGGGGTTTCCTCTACTGTCTGGTTCGCTCGCGTTACTGCTTGGACACTAGCCACCTCTACGAGAGTGAATCCCTTCCGGCCCACCTCGACTTCCTTCCCCGCGCCTTTCAAGGCCACGGCTTGCCCTTGGCCCTCTACGTGGACTACCATCCCTTTTTCTGCACCCACATCCCCGACGCCTACAACCGGCTCAGAGCCGCGCTCCGTTTTACCGGGCTTGGCGACCTCCAATCCGGCCCTGTTACCTTCCCGCGCTCACCGTGGCACTCCCAGTGCACCGCCCGGAAAATCGTAACTTGCCCACCCGCAAGTCATTCCGCTATCAAGCCCGGCGCAAAAGGCACAACTGCTACCACATGCTCCATCACATAACCAAAACCACCCTCCCCGCATTGCTGGCCCTGCTCACCGCCGGCCTCACTATGGCCCAAGCCGCCGAATCCACCAACCAAGTCATCCGCTTGCCGGACATGACCGTCTTTGGCTCCGTCCTGCCGGTCGCCAGTGAGGAGGTCAAGGTCGGGGAGTATGAGCGGCCGGAGTGGACCCTGCACCGGCGCTTCCCCACCACCCGCGTTTACGTCCAAAAGGAGCCGTGGGAGTTTGGCTTCGAGCAATGGTGGCGCGGACGCTTCTTTCGCAACGGCACCCAGATGCACAAGTTTCAGGAGGAGTTTGAAATCGGCCTCCCCAAGCGGATGCAACTCGACCTCTATGAGAACTGGACGAGCAATGAAAAGGGTCAGATGCGGCAGTTGAGCCACGCGGTCGAGTTGCGCTGGGCGCTGGCGGACTGGGGCAAGATCCCGCTGAACCCGACGCTCTACGGTGAGTGGCAGTTCGTGGACCCCGCGCGCGGCGGCGATACTTGGGAGGTCAAACTGTTGCTCGGGGAGGAGCTGGCCCCGCGCTGGCACTGGGGCTTGAACCTCATTTACGAACAGGAAGCCGGCCAAGGCCGCGCCACCGAGATCGCGTGGAGCCAGGGCGTGAGCTACACGTTCATCGACCAGAAGTTGAGCGGCGGGCTGGAGATGCGCTTCGCTCACGAGACGGCCAAGGGCAGCCGCAGCCAGCCGGAGATCACCTATATGCTGGGGCCCAGCCTCCAATGGCGCGTCGGGAGCCGCGGGCACATCGACTTTGTCAATATGTTCGGCGTCACGCGGGAAGCGCCCAAGGTGGAGTCCTTCATCGTGTTCAGCCTGGACCTCGGCGGCGTGAAGGGCAACGGCCACTACGCCCCCGCGTCCCTCAAGGGCCAGTAGGCGCCACGAAACTCCCGGCGTTTATCATAGCCGGGCGATACAGTGCCGCCTCCCGCATCGAGCCAACGGCCCAACAGGGCAAGAATCTCACGTCGCGCCTTCGTCCGGTTTGACGTGACCTTGCGACTTCCTGATGAAAGAGTGAGCGCCCGTCGCGGGTTTGCGGCTTGTTTGCCACTAGGTCGCCTGACACTATACCTCCCATTGATTTCACTATGCGCCTTCTCCTTCTGATCGCACTCGTCGCTACAGCATTTTCCCCGACCTGCCTTATGGCGGCAGATGCGCCCAAGCGTGCCCCCATACCCGCACCATCGGGCCACGACGAATCGCTTCGCCATGAAGTCCAGCGGGCGATTGACCGCGGCATCGCTTGGCTGCTGGCAAATCAAACCACCAACGGCTGGTGGTCAACCCCGGACCATCCGGCCATCACTGCTTTGCCTCTGGTAGTCCTAAACGGCGAACCCTCCGGCAAGTTTCTGAAGAACCCACCGCCCGCAGTTCAACGGGCCTACGCATTCCTCCTCGCCAGCGCCAAACCTGACGGCGGCATCTATGCGACAAACATGGCGAACTACAACACCTCGCTCTCCGTCCTCGCGCTTGCCTCTGCGGGTCGACCGGAATACACCCCCGCTATCCGCAAGGCGCGCGCGTTCATCATCGGCACCCAAGTAGACTTCGGCGAGAAGGGCCAGCTCGACACGCCTTTCGACGGCGGGGTGGGCTACGGCAACAAGTATTCCCACTCGGACTTGAACAACACCCTCGTAGCCCTCGAAGCCCTGCATCAGAGCAAATTCGTCGTTGCGGACGCCGCCACAGCGGACACCAAAGGCCTTAATTTTGAAGCTGCGATTCACTTCCTCAAGAATTGCCAAAACCTTCCCTCGCACAACAACCAGCCGTGGGTTTCCGGTGACGAGGCAAACAAGGGCGGATTCATTTACTACCCCGGCAACAGCATGGCCGGCGGTGTCACCAACTCCGCCACTGGCCGGGTGGCGCTACGTTCCTACGGCAGTGCGAGCTACGCGGGCCTGCTGAGTTACGTTTACGCCGACCTCAAGCGCGACGACGCGCGCGTGACGGCCGTGATGGACTGGCTGCGAGCGAACTATACTCTGGACGAAAATCCCGGCATGGGTCCCCAAGGCCTTTACTACTATCTTCACCTACTCACCAAAGGACTTACCGCCGCACAAGTGGACGAATTGGAGACCAAGGGTGGCAAAAAGGTGAAATGGCGACACGAGGTCGCCCTTCGTTTGATGAACCTCCAAAAACCCGACGGATCATGGATGAACGACAATGCCCGCTGGTGGGAAAAGGAGGCCACTCTGACCACCAGTTACTCGCTACTCTCCTTGGAGCTTATCTGGCGTGGGCTTTGACCAGTCCTGGCGTAGAAAGCCGGACCGTAATTACCTCCTTAGACTTCGCCGAAAGTCCGTTAATATACTGACATTGAAGTTCTTGAAAATGCCGCTTTCAGACTCGCCGGAGGCAGTCACCGCCGACCCGTTGCGCACTGTTTGCACCCAACAACCCCGCGACCCAGCCGACTGCAGCTACATGAACAGCAGGCCTTAGCTGGCCGTCGAAACCGGCATAATTTTCCCAATGATTCTGAAACCAACAGCGTGTGGATGGCTGCTCTTCCTATACGCAATCCCAGCCGTTGCAAACACGGAAATGTTGGGTTGTCCACGCACCATGAAGCGCGTCTTCGAGCAGACTGATTGGGAATACCTCTTCGCCGAGGACTGAACGCTCCGGGCAAGCTTTTCCTTGGCACCCGCGCGGCACTCGCCTACAACCTCATCCGGTTCTTTGATCCACGGCGGAGTTGCTCCGCCATCCACCGCTTACAAGTGCAGGGAACCCCGTGAGATCCGGGGACGGTTGCGCCACTGTGACGGGCTACAGACTCCCAATGCCACTGACTGAAGGTCGGGAAGGCGGGAGCGAGGTTTGAAGCCCGGAGTCAGGATACCGGCTTGTCAGCGCTCGTCAGGGCGTGCTCACGCGCGCCCGCTTCTCCGACAAAGAGAAGGATGAGGCCAGCCCGTCAAACTGTCTTTCGGCGGGATTCCGAGATGCCTTCATTCTCCAATTTGCGGAGGTGAAGGCTTTTTCATTTTCACCTCCCATCTGGTCTCCAGCACCAACCGCTCCGCGCGCTTGAAGAACCCGCGCGGGGCTCGCAGTGAAAGATCAGATGAAAAGGCTAATCAGTAAACAGTGTTCAATAATCAGTAGGAAAAGCGCCGTTCGTTCCAGTCTCTATCCTCTGCTCGCTATCCTCTCGGCGAGCGCCGTGGCGCAGGAGAAACAAACCAACTCGCCAGTTCAACTTCCGCCGCTCGTCGTGACGGCCACGCGCCTGCCGGAGGAGACGGTCGCGGTGGAGAAGGTCCCGGCCAACGTCACCGTCATCACGCGTGAGGCCATCGCGCAATCACCGGCCTTCACGCTGCCGGAGCTGCTGCGGCAGCAGGTGGGTTTTACGTCGCTGGACACCGTCGGCTTCGCGGGCCAGCAGTCGCAGTTCAGTTTGCGCGGCTTTGGTGACAAGGCGGGCACGCTGATCCTCGTGGACGGCGTCCGCGCGAACGACGCAGGCGGCGGCTTCTTCCTCTGGAATTCCGTGCCGCTCGCCGCCATCGAGCGCGTGGAGATCATCCGCGGCGGAGCCTCGACGATTTACGGCGAGGGTGCGGCGGCAGGCGTAATCAACATCATCACGAAGGAAGCGGCGAACAAGCCGCTCGCCGGCAGCCTGGGCGCGAGCGGCGGCAACCTCGGTTTCTACCAAGGCAACTTCGCGTTGACCGGTCGCACGAACACGTTCAGCTACGTCCTCACCGGCAGCCGCAACGAATGGGCTGGCTGGCGCGACGGCGCGAATTACCGCGGCTGGAACCTGCTCGCCAAACCGTCGGTCGAGACTCCGGCAGGCCGCTTCACCTTCGGCTACCAGTTCCACGACGACTACAGCGAGAACCCGGATATCCTCACGCCCGCGCAGTTCGCGGCGAACCCGCGCCAGCGCGGCGCGACGCAGTTCACCTTCGAGCAGGAGCTGCATCGCGGCTGGGTGGACTACCACAAGACCTTCGAGGAAGCGTGGACCGTGAACGCGAAGGCGTATGCGACGAAGGACAACGGCTTCGGCACCGGCTTCGCGAAGGTCACCACGGTGCAGCCCAGCTACGGCAGCACGGTGCAATTGGATTGGAAGACCGAGCCGGGACAGCGCGCCAACACGCTGACCTTCGGCGGCGAAGCGGTGCGGCAGGAGTTCGCGCAGACCATCGAGGGCTTCGGCACGACGACCACGGTGCTCGACTCGACCACGTTGAGTCTTTTCGCGCAGGACACGCTGCAACTGCTGCCCAAGCTGTCGCTCGCGGCCGGCGTGCGCTTCGATCACCGCAGCTCGGACCTCGACATCCCCAACCTGTTCCCGCCGCCGCCGCCGTTCACCGGAACCAAGCAGAACAACGTGTGGAGCCCCAAGGTCAGCCTGCACTACGAGTTCGCGGAAAAGTCCTCGGCTTGGGTCTCGCTCTCGCAAGCCTATCGCCTGCCCAGCGCCAACGACATCGTGAGCGGCGACCCGCGCTTCGCCAGCAACCCCTCGCTCGTCCCGGTGGACGCGCGCACGGTTGAGTTCGGCCTGCGCAGCCAGCGCCACGCGATCCTCGGCGGCAGCCTTGCCTACTACAACAGCTGGGTGCAGGACGACATTTTCTCCGACCCGGCAACCTTCGGGAACAACAACGCCAACGCCATCCGGCAAGGCGTGGAGCTCGCCTTGAACTCGCGGCCAGCCGACTGGGTGGACCTGGACTTCAGCGCGACGTGGTCGGACGCACACTTCACGAGCGGTGCGTATGCCGGGCAGCGGCAGGTGCTCGTGCCCGAGTGGCAGGTGAACGGCGGCGTGAATCTTCGTCCTGCGACCGGCTGGCTCTGGCGCGTTGAGACGATCTATGTCACCGGCCAACGGCGCTTCAACGATCTGCCCAACGCGCTCTCACAAAACACCTACACCGTGGTGAACACGAAGTTGAGCTACCAGTGGATGAACCTAACGACCTACGCAGCGGTGAACAACCTGCTCGACCGGCTCTACGAGCAGTTTCCGACCTACAACACGTTCGTCACGGCACTCCGCCACAACCCCGCACCGGGCCTGAACTTCCAGCTCGGCTTCACCGCGACTTTCTGAGTTGGCCGCGTAGCCGCCGAGGCCTGGGGGAACGGAGTCTTTCCGCCTCCCCCGACTCAACGACTACAATTCATCCCATGAGCCGTCACGCTGAGAAGAAGCAATGCCCGCAATGCGGCATGACGTTTGATTGCCTCGCGCACTGTGCCGCGAACACTTGTTGGTGCATGGAGCTGCCGCGCGTGCCGATGCCAACCGACCCCACCGCCGAATGCTTGTGTCCCACGTGCCTGCGCGCCCGCATCGCGAAGCATCAGAGCCACGGATTGAACACGGACTGAACACGGGTTGGAGGCGAGGCAGTCGCACCTTTATCCGTGTTTCATCTGTGTTTATTGAGTGGCCAAAAGAATCCGCTGCCACTGACCCACAGGCAAATCGCCCAGTTCGAAATCTCCGAAGCGGCTGCGATGCAATCGCGTGACCAACCAGCCCTGACTCGCGAACATGCGCTTCACCTGATGGTATTTGCCTTCGGTGAGTTCGAGCTTCGCCGCGCGCGCACTGACGATCTCCAGCTTTGCCGGCAGACACGGCTTGGGCTCGTCATCCAGGCGCAGTTCCCCGGACGCGAAAACGCTGACGAGCCGCGCATCAAGGTCTTTGTCCACGGTCACTTCATACAACTTCGTCACGTGGCGCTTCGGCGAAGTCCAACGATGAACCAAGTCGCCCTGATCCGTGATGACGAGCGCGCCGGTGGCGTCCTTGTCCAGCCGGCCCACGGTCGTGACCGGCGGATTGCGCTTGAGCCAGCGCTTGGGCACGAGGTCGAACACGCGCGGGCCTTCCTTGGCGTCGTGCGAGCAGACGTAGCCGACGGGCTTGTGCAGCAGGACGAGGATGCCCTCGGGTGAATCCACCGGCTCGCCATCGACCTGAACTTCCGCCGCGCGGGCTTTCTGGTCGAAGGCCTTGGCGGGCTGGCCGTTGACGAGCACACGGCCACCGCGCACCCAGAGGCGGGCGTCGCTACGGCTGCAATAACCGCAGGCGGAGAGCAACTGGTCTAGACGGCGCGGTGGTTGTGGATTCGACACGGGCCGATGGTAACCGGGATGGGCGGAGATTCCCAGCCCGCCGCTTCGCCACGCAATTGTCACTTCCCAGCCCCGCTCCGTGTGCCTAAGCTGCGCACCCTTTGGCATGCCTACCAGCACCACCCAGTTCGGCCCGGAGCATTTCCTCAACCGCGAGTTGAGCTGGCTGGCCTTCAACCAGCGCGTGCTCGACGAGGCGCTCGACCCCACCACGCCGTTGCTGGAGCGCGTGAAGTTCTTCTGCATCACCAGCTCGAACCTCGACGAGTTCTTCGAAGTGCGCGTGGCCGGCATCAAGCAGCAGATTGAAAGCGACGTGGTCGAGCGCAGCGTGGACGGGCTGACGGCGTCGGAAACCTTCCGCGCCATCACCCGCCGCGTGCGCGAGATGGTGGAGGCGCAGTTCCGCTGCTGGCGCGAGCAGCTCGTGCCCGCGCTGGCGGCGAGCGGGATTCGCTTCCTGGACTTTACCGAGCTTGGCCCCGCCGACCGTGTCTGGGTGGAGAGCTATTTCCAGAAACAAGTCTGGCCCGTGCTCACGCCGCTGGGGCTCGACCCCGCGCATCCGTTTCCACAACTGCTCAACAAGACGCTGAACCTAATTGTGCAGTTGGAGGTGCGGCAAAACGGCGAAACCCAAAGCCGGCTCGCCGTGGTGCAGGTGCCGCGCGCCTTGCCCCGACTCGTGAAGCTACCCCGCTCCGACTCGCGGCAGGATTACGTTTTCCTTGCGCATCTTGTCGGCCACTATCTCGCTGACCTGTTTCCGGGGACGAAGTTGCTCGGGCATTGGCAATTCCGCGTCACGCGCAACAGCGAGCTCTACATTGACGAGGAGGACTCCGCAAACCTGCTCAAGGCTGTCGAAGACGAGCTCCACAACCGCCGCAAGGGCGAAGGCGTGCGGCTTGAAGTCTCAGTGGACTGTCCCGAGGAAATCCGCGCGGAGCTGCTAGTGAAGTTGCACCTCGCCGAGGACGACCTCTACGTCGTCGACGGCCCGATCAACCCGGTGCGGCTGATGACCATCGTCGAGGGTGACCACTCGCCGGAGCTGCGCGACCCGCCGTTCATTGCGCGCGTCGCCCCGGCGCTGCGCGACCAGTCGGATCTCTTCGCCGCCATCCGCGAGCGCGACGTGCTGCTGCACCACCCCTTTGATAATTTCAGCAGCGTGGTCGATTTCCTCGCACAGGCCGCGGAAGACCCGGAGGTGCTGGCGATCAAGATGACGCTCTACCGCACCGGCGGTGACCCGCGCATCGTCGGCGCGCTGATGAACGCCGTGCGCAACGGCAAGCAGGTCACGGCCGTCGTCGAGCTGAAGGCGCGCTTCGACGAAGCGAACAAC
Source organism: Pseudomonadota bacterium (assembly GCA_009922615.1). Classification (GTDB taxonomy): domain Bacteria; phylum Verrucomicrobiota; class Verrucomicrobiia; order Limisphaerales; family SXTU01; genus SXTU01. The sequence goes on along the minus strand of RFVF01000027.1, from coordinate 11,654 downwards.
ATCGCATGGGCGCGGCGGCTGGAGGAGGCGGGCGTCCACGTGGTCTATGGCCTCGTGGGCTACAAGGTTCACGGCAAGATGACGCTGGTGGTTCGCCGCGACGCCGACGGCATCCGCCGCTACGTCCACCTTGCCACGGGCAATTACAACGCGACCACCGCGCGCTTCTACACGGACCTCGGCCTGCTGACGTGCCGCGTGGATTTCGGCGATGATGTTTCTTCGCTCTTCAACCTGCTGACCGGCATCTGTCAGTTCCAGGGCACGCGCAAATTGTTGGTCGCGCCCTTCGAGCTGCACGCCCGGGTGCTCAAGCTCATCGAACGCGAAACGACCAACGCGAAGCGCGGCCTGCCGGCACGGATCATCGCCAAGATGAACTCGCTCGTGGACCGCCAGATCATCGAGGCCCTCTACCGCGCGTCGCAGGCGGGCGTGAAGATTGACCTCATCGTGCGCGGCATCTGCTGTCTGCGCCCCGGCGTGAAGGGAGTGAGCGAGACCATCACCGTGCGCAGCATCGTGGACCGGTTCCTCGAACACAGCCGCATCTTCTTTTTCGAAAACGCCTGCCAGCCCGAGGTCTTCGTCGGCAGCGCGGACTGGATGCCGCGCAATTTCTTCCGCCGAGTCGAGGTGGTTTTTCCCATCGAGGATGGCAACCTGCGCGACCGAGTGCAACGCGAGTTGCTCGAGTTGGTGCTGGCGGACACGGCCAAGGCGCGGCTGCTGCAGCCGGACGGTTCCTACGTGCGCCCGAGTCCAAAGCGAGGGAAAGCCCCGGTGCGCAGCCAGATGGAATTCATCCGGCTGGCCTCGGATGAACCGGCCCCGCAGGGGAAAGCCGCAAAATCCAAAGCGCGGGTGCCGGTGGTCAAGCTGCGGAAACGCCCCTGATCGCCGACCGCATACGCACGGTTACCCCGTGGCGTTCGTGGCAATCTCGGCCAGGACGTCCGTGATGCGCTCGATGCTGGCCTGGCACTCGGCGAGGGCTTTGGGCACTTCACTGGCGAGATACTCAGCATCGGTGGTCTGGTCGGCGCGCACCAGCGGCTGTAGCTTGCGGGCGCCTTCCTCGGCGAACCGCACCTTGTCGCGCACCGCTTCCAGCAGCGGGCCGAGTTCGGTGGCGATGGCGGTGGCCAAGGTGGCGAGGCTGCCGGAATCGCCTGCATGTTTCAGTTGGAGAGCGAGCCGGAAGTTTTCCTTTTCGGCCCGGTCGCGCTCAGTGATGTCCCGCGAGACGAGCACGAGGTTGCCGGCGTTGGTTTCACCTTCCTTCACCACGCTGGCGTGCGCTTCGAACTTGCGCCAGTGCCCGAGCTTGTGCTGAAGGCGGTATTCCAGCACCTGGTCGGTGCTCTGCCGCAGGGCCGACTTCAGTGCGTCCACGGTGGAGGCGCGGTCTTCGGGGTGAATGAGCGAGAAGAGCGAGCCGCGGTGCAACTCCTCCGCCGCGTAGCCGAGCGAGTGGACGACGGACGGGCTGAGGTATTGCGGCCGGCCGGTGCCGTCCACGACGACGATGAGATCGGCAGCGTTTTCCGTGATGAGGCGGAAGCGTTCCTCGCTGCGGCGCAGCCGCTGTTCGGTGCGCTTGTAGTTGTTGACGCTCTGCTGGAGCAGGTCCATGGAGTTGCGCAGTTCGGCGGTGCGCGCGGCCACCATGCGTTCGAGTTGTTCGAGCTTGAGCTTGGCTTCCTGCACGAGCCGCCATTTCTCCGTCATGGCGCAAGCGAGCTGGAGCACTTCGACGTTGTCGAACGGCTTCTTGAGCAGCACGAGCCGGTCGGAGTATCCGAGCTTGGCGATCATCTCGTCCCACGAATAGTCAGAGTAGGCGGTGCAGATGACGACCTGCGTGTCAGGGGCGACCTCCCAGATTTTAGCCGCCGTCTCGATGCCATCAATGCCCGGCGGCATCCGCACATCGACAAACGCCATGGCAAACGGAGTGCCCGCGCCGCGGGCCTGCTGGATTTTCTCGACACCCTCCAGTCCTTGCGAAGCGTAGTCCAACTGGAAGGTCACGCGCTTGGGTTGGGACGCGGCGGTATCACCGAAGAGCGCCTCCTCGGCGGCCTCCAGTCCGGTGTCGCCACCGGTGTCGGTGAGCACCTTGCGGAAGTCCTCGTGAATGGCCCGGTTGTCGTCGATGACCAGGATGCGTTTGTTTTCAGGGATGCTGCTCAAGATTGTTTTCCTTCTTTGGGCTGGGCCGGAAGATCGAGACTGAACATGGCGCCTTTGCCGACGCCTTCGCTGTGGACGGTGAGGGAACCGCCCATTTCCTTCGCGGCCAGGGCGGCGCTGTGCAGACCAAAGCCGTGGCCGCTCTGCCGGGTGGTGAAACCGTGGGCAAAGATCTTTTGCAGGTTCTCTTGGGAAATGCCCATGCCGTTGTCCAGCACCTGGATACTCACGCCGCCACGCCCGTTGGGGGCGATGCGGACCGTAAGATGCTTCTTGCCGTCCAGGTTCGCCTCCATCGCCTGCTTCGCATTGCGGATGAGGTTGTTGAGAATTTGCAGCACCTTGTGCTTCTCGGCCAGCACGGTCGGCACAGGGCTGAACTGCCGGTTCACGGTCACATCGTGACGCGTCAACGCGGTGAGCTGCATGCGCAACGCCATCTCGACGAGGTCCGCAGCGACGATTGGCTCGACGGTGCCACCCACCTTCGCATAGCCCTGCTGCGTGGCGACGATGTCGCGGATGTGATCCACGCTTTTGCGCATTTCATCCAGCTCGCGCAGGAGCGTGTGCTGCTCATCGGCCAGATGCTTGCCGAGCTGTTCAAGGTAGGCGGGGATTTGCTTGCCCTTTTCGTCGGTGGTGAGGAACGCGCTCAGGTCCTGCCCGTGGTCCTTGAGCATCGCGGCCAGACGCGCGAGGTTCACGGCCTTGCTGCGGCGGACCATGTCACTCACCACGGTGGCGGCGACGTTCACACTGTTGAGCACGTTACCGACATTGTGCAGAACGCCGGTCGCCACTTCGGCCATGCCGGCGGCGCGTGAAGCCTCGATGAGTTCCTTGCTCTTCGCTTGCAGTTCTTCCTCGGCGTGTTTGAGAGCGGTGATGTCTCGCGAGATGCCGATGATGCCGGCGATCTGCCCGAGCCGGTCGTAGATGGGCACCTTCGTCACCGAGGCCCAAATCGGCTCGCCACCGGGACCAACCTGCTTTTCCACCTTGGCGATGATGGCCTCGCCCGTGGCCATGATGTGTTCCTCGTCGTGAATGAACTGCCGCGCGAGTTCCGGCGGGTGAAAATCAAAATCCGTCTTGCCGATGACCTGCTCGGGCGAGGTCAGGCCCAGCCTTTTCACGAGCGCCTTGCCGACTTTGATGAACCGCGACTGGGCGTTCTTGAAGTAGATGCGGTCGGGGATGTTATCCAGCAACGCCTGCAGCATGTCGCTGGCGTCTTGCAGCTCCTCCTCGGCCCGCTTGAGCGCGGTGATGTCTTTGCTGATGCCGAACGTGCCGATCACCGCCCCCATCGGGTTGCGCCAGGGGAGCTTGGAGGTCAGCACCCAAGTGGAGCGGCCGTCCGCCAGCGTTTCCTTTTCCACCTTGCCGAGGATCGGCTTGCCGGTGCGGATGACCTCCTGCTCGTCGGTGAAGGCCGCCAGCCCGTGCTCCTCGCTGAAGAGATCCAAGTCGCTCTTGCCCACCAACTCGTTCGGATCGTCGTAACCGACGCGCTGCGCCAGCGAGAGGCTGGCGCGCACGAAGCGTGATTCCAAATCCTTGAAATACACCGCGTCCGGCACGTTCAAGAGGAACATGTCCATCAACGCGCGCTCGAATTGCACTTCCTGTTCGAAACCGGACTTGTTGGCCGTCGCGGCGGAAAAGTGGTCGCGGTTCAGCGATGCCGTCGAGGCCTTGGCCAGGCGCAGCTCGCGATGCAGATCGGCCTTGCCGGACAACACGCGCACCCACTGCCGCGCCTCGGCGGCATCGAACGGTTGGGAAAGCAAACCCACGCGATCCGACGAGCCAAAACGCGCTCGCAACAAATCGGCCAGCGCCGGGCTGCCCACGGCGGGACACAACACCAGTTGCAAGTCAGCATCCTCGGCGGACAATTGCGCGGCCGTCTCCACGGCGGTGAAGGCCGCCACGGGCGGCACGGCGACGAAGGCAACGGAGTAAGGTTTGTCCGAAGCGCGCTCCAGCCGGGTGACGCTCAACGCCTCGCCGACCCGGACGGGCGTCAATGAGAGCGCCGGTCCGCCTTCGGTCCCGGCCATGGCCGCCCGCAGAACCTCGTGCAAGGCCCCCGAGTCGTCCACCGACAGAATGCGCGCCTGTTTGCTGTCGCTCATCTTACAGAAAACCGCGCCCACGCTCCGGCGCTGCACGCCAACCGCGCGGGCTGAATTTCGCGCGACTGTAGGCAGAGAGCGCGCGACGGCGAAAGGTCAAAGTTCGCTCAACGCCGTCCGTTCACGCGCCATCCCGCTTCACTCGCGCATATTTTCCCAACAGCCGTCCCGGTCGGAACAGGTAATGCGCCCAGTGCAACTGCGGCGGGAGCGGGCGGGCCAGCCAGTCCTCGGAAGTGGGCGTCACCGCGAGCCAGAAGCAATGCCGGAGGCGATCCCGCCAGCGCTCGCGCATCCGCAAGTGCTGACGCAGCGTGGCAAACAGTGTGAGCGGCACGGGCGTGCGGGCCCATTGCCGGGCGAATTCTTCGGCCAAGGCAACCGCCCGCGAATCTTGCGCGGCGCGTTGCGCCAGCGCCTCCGGCACGGGAGCTTGAAAGTGTTCCGTCACCAGCCGCACGGCCACCAGCAACATGCGATCAGCTCCGGCGGCGCGGGCAGCGGCCTCGATGGCAGGCCAGTCCAGGCCGGGATGGCGATGGATCACCCCGCCGAGGGCGCACACCTGTTCGAGCCGGTGCCAGGTGTGTTTGGCTCCGTGGGCGATCAGATACAGGACCAAGTCATCCAAGGCGAAGGTCGCGACCGTGAAACCATTGAGCGACACGTTCACGCTGCGGTCCCACAGCGCTTGGGTGGGCATGCCGAAGGAAAAATACCGGGCGCGCGGCTGCCACTGGAGATCGATGCGCGCCGCGCCATCCTCGCGGATGAAGGTGTATTCGCATTCGCTGCGCAACAACTCCGCTTCCTCGTGCGGGCGGAAGGTGAACTCCGGCCGGTAACCCAGCGCGGCGAGCACCGGCTTGACGCGCAGCACGTCGGCCTGATGCACGAAAATGTCCAGGTCGAAACAGGTGCGCAGACCGAGGTTGCCGTAGGCCTGCTGGGCGAGCAGTTGGCCCTTGAAGAACAGCATGGGGATGCCCTCGGTGCGCAAGCGGGCTTGCACGCGGAGCAGTTCACTGAATTGCAGTAGTGCTCGTTGCGCGCTTTCCGTCTGGATGAGCTTCAAGCGGGCGGCCACCGCCGGAGGCAACGCAGCGCCCGGCTGTGCCAGCAAAACGGAGGCCGCCAGCGGGCCGACTTTCTGTGCGACGGCCAAGTCGAGGAACTGCGCCCACTCCGCCTCGGTGGTGGGGAGCGGGAGGGCGAGTGGTTCCGGAGCGGATTTCCCGGTGACGGCAGGGCGCTGCCGCAGCAACGAGGTCAGCCTAGTCAAATGTTCCGAACCCGACATCGCGCTAAGGGTAGCTGAAGGGAGCGGGAACTTCCGAGGCAATACTGTGACTAACACGAACTACGCTGCTGGTGCCGGAGAGAGCACCGCGTAACACCCCATGGGAGAAAGCTGCGTGGTGACTAGCCTGTGCAGGCGGGACGAAAACCGCAAGCAAGAGCAACAACTAACCAAGGAGGCTTCTCCTCAAGCGCAAAGGCATCCGGGCAAAAAAAATCCGACGGCTGAGGCCGTCAGATTCAATCCGGACAAAAAGACAATGACTAGGTGCTGGTCGTGCCATCACCCACTGCTCCAGCTGTTCCCCCTTGGGTGAGGTCTTCTACAGTGCCAAAAAGGGACAACTCGGGCGTCTCGTAGGCTTGCTTGGTTGCAGTCTCGGTTTTCATGAATGTATTTGTGTTGGCCAGACTATCGCTAAATTCAACTGGACGAACTAAACAAGGGACCGGGCCACAAGGCAAGCGGAAAAATTCTGCGCCGTGAGAGTGAACTGTTCCAACCGTGAGGCCTCATAGTAGCTCAGGTCAGCCGGCGGCTCTGGGAACCAGTCTTGTCTAATCAAAGGTTTCAGCAAATCAGGTAACTTTCCGGTCGGCGAGTAGCGGCTGGGAACAATGAAACAGCCCCAAGCCCCCTTATCCTTGCGGTGGAGGTTTCGCGCGGGCACGTCCTGCTCCAATGCGCGGCGTAATAGACGTTTACGCCCCGGGCGGATGAGTTCCGCAGGATGGCAGGCGTAAGCGAGTTCGATGACTTCGCGCTGGAGGAAAGGAAAGCTGCGGCGGAGGTTGAGCGCGCTGGTGCCTTCCCAGTTCATGGTGGCGTAATCATCGCATTCCAAGCGCAGCTTGAGGTAGCGCCACCCCGGGGCTTCGTAACTGGCCGCACGCTGGCGGCGGTCGAACCACTCGCTATACTCATCACGCACTTCCGGATGGATAAACTCGGGCAGCGTAGGTGCGAATGGGATCATGGGCTTACGCGAGGCGGCGAGCCAGCGGTGCTTCAGCCAACGGCCGATATCCTTGACCGGACATGTGCCTAGGCCAATTTGTGTCAGCACCCGGTGCAGTGGCGTCACTGCTACCCAGTCCGGCACGGTGCAGTAGGAGCCACAGACCTCGTCGGCAAATTCGCCGCCAAAAACCACTCGCACCGGGGCCTCGCGAAGCACTCTCGGCAAATCACCCATGCCCGGATGAAGCTGGGGAAACAGCGTCTGTGGCGCGCTCCGCATGAGTTCAATCTTGGTGTCGCGGCCAAACCGGACTTCCCAACGGCGCGCGAAGCCATGTTGATCTCTTCTTGATAGAGATCATCCTGTTCGGGAAGCAGGCTCCACGCCCACACCGGCCTCTTCGCAGCCCTTGCGGCGAGCGCGCCCATGGAGGTGGAGTCCACACCGCCACTCAACCATAACAGGTTCCCTCCATCGGGCAGGAGGTCACGTTCAAGTGCCCGTAATAGCAACGTCCTTAAGCGCTCGGCGTGTTCGTGTTCCTCTGCTGGTGATGAGAGCCTGCCGTCATTCGTTTTCGGATTCCAATATCGGATTGGTTTCACCACGCCATCGGCTGCCACTTGGCGAGCACAGCCCTGCCGGACTAGGCGCACTCCTCTTAGGAAAGTGCGCTGGTCAGGGAAGCAGCATTGTCTTCCCCATACAGCGCTCAGCAGCGGGTCCAATTTAGGCTCCGTCGGCAGGAACCGGGCGAAGTCGTCCAGCCGGGTGCCAAAGGCCACCGTGATCCCGTCGGCGTGCTCGTAAAAGGGCACCCAGCCGGCGCAGGACCGCACGGCGAGGGCGGAATCGTCCGAGCCGAAGTGAAGAAAGCCAAAGTCGCCCGGCAGCTCCACCAGCCGCTCCGGGGCGGCGTGGGCCAGCTTCGCCACCCGCGCAAGCCGTTCGCGGGGTTGCGCGGCCACATCGCCGGCCAGCGTGTCGCGGCCTTCGGCGAAGGCGAGTCCCAGCGCCCGGGTCGCTGCGCTGTCCAATTCTCCGTCGGGCAGCGGTGCGGCGGCGCACACCCAGCTTGGGGCCGGCCGCCACACTTCCGTGAAACGGCCGCTTGCGGCGAGCGCGGTAGCCAGCTTGTCCCGAAGTTGCGGGTCGGGATGGCGAAGGGCGAAGAGATTAGCAAAAGGGCGAAGTTTCATGCTGGCGGCTGGGGGCAGTGCCACGAGAGGCTGCACGCAGCGGCAAGCTGCTGCGGCAATCCGACTGCGAAAGGCGGTCCCCAAGGAATGTGCGCCCGATACAGGGGCACCTGGCCGGCCAGCGCCGAGAACAGCTCAAACTGCCGCCGGCGCGGCGCGTCCACCTGCCAGCCGTAAACGCGGGCGTAGCCGTTGAGATGGAAGCTGGCCGGCACGGCGGAGAGGCGTTCCACGACCAGTGTCGTATGCAAACGCGAGGGCTGCGGGATCACGATGGCCCGCAGCCGGGGCAGGGCTGTGGCGTTTTCGGCAAGCAGCAGCGTGGTGCGTCCATCGGCCGATTGGCTGGCGCTCGTGGACGGGAAGCTCGTCGCGAGCGAGGCGGCGTTCGGGCGCAAACGCACTTCGCCCGTGCCCCAGTGGCAGCGGAAATCCGCGCCCACCGGCTGGAGCCGAAGCACGTCATCCGTCACGAGACCGGCCCCGCTCGCCGCGCAGGTTGAGCCACCAGGCCAGCACGCTGCCGTGGAGCAGGAGGGAGAGAATGTCGGCCTTGCCCGGCAGTGCGTGCGCGGTGCCGAAACGCAAATCGCGGCTGAGACGGAATTCACCGGTCTGCGGATAAAACAGCGACCAGCCAGTCTCGGTCTTCGTCAACTGAACGCCGAAGCCGTTGCCGAAGTCCGCCCTGGCCCACAGCTCGCCAGCCGGGGGCGCGGCTTGGGCCAGCAAATCGGCCCCAAGGTGGACGGTGAAATCCGGCGGCGCCGATTCCGCCGCGAGCGGCGCAGTCAAAGGCAGTTGCGACCGGAGACACAAGCCGTAGAGCCGGTAGTGGGAGAACGAACTCATGCCGGGCCGATCCGCCGGTCAGGCCGGGCGCACTTCGATGAGGCCGGCGGCCCGGAGTTTTTGGAGCAGGGCCAGCAGGTCGGCGCGGCAGCGTTCGGCGGGCACCTCATACTCCGCGAGCAACGTGGCGAGGATCTCGGCGACCTGGCGCGGTTCAGCGGCCAACTGCCAGACGCGCGCGCCGACGGGGTTGAGTCCGTAGTATTTACCAGAATCCATTTGCAGGATCGCCGCCTCCGAGCCGAGGCCGCACGAAATCTGGCGCGACGAGAGCACCACGATGGAATCATCGAGGATTTCGGAAGTGGTCGATTCGGACATGAGTCTAACGCTTAAGGTTGCCCTGCTATCAGCGCGCCATGGTAGGCGGAGGCGTGGTCCACGTTCAACCAAGTTTCTGGGGCGTGGGCGGGCGGGCGGGCAGGGAGGTCAGGGCCTGCGCCGGCACGGCGTAGCGGCTGCGCACATCCGGAGCGTCGTTTAGCGGCACGCCATTCCACTCCACCCACGCGTGGGCCTCGAACTTGCCGTCAGGGTTCCGAAAGCCGAGGCGCAGTTCACTCGTGACGCCGCTCCGCAGGAGAAAGGCCCACAGGGTCAGCGAGCGACGCAGGCAGGTGGCCGGCCAGGGACAGTGCCGGGCTGCACGTTCCACCAGCCACGTCATGCGGGGTGGCGAGGGAAGACTGCCCGGAGCCGGCGGATTGCGCCGCGCCCAGCGCTCGGCCCAAGCATAACAACGTTGCCAGGTGAACAGGCGCAGCGCCACATCCACGAGGGGCAGCAGCAGCAATGCGGCGAAATAGCAGCGTTGCTCGTTCACGGGGAGCGAGCGAAACGACCGGAGTTTTCGCAGCAGGGACATTTCGACAGGGCGGCAAGGCCGGGCTGACTCAAGCCGAGAGTGACTTGGCAGGCAATCCGCGATTGTCCACCGGCGGCGAGGGAAAACTACTTCGGCGGCTGCGGGCGCGGCACGGTGCGGAGGCGTTCGCGCAGCATGTCGGAGCGCAGGGTGTCGCGTTCCTCGGCACCGAGCTTTTCCGTGTGCTGGCGCTGGAGGTGCGCGGGCTGGGTCAGCAGGAAGAGTTCGTCGGTGAGCGAGCGGTCCACGCTCGGGAACATGCCCAGGTCCACTCCGAGGCGCATGAGGGAGAGCAGGTTCATGGTCTCCTTGGAGCTGATGGTGTGGGCGTTGGCGAGGATGCCGTAGGCGCGGCCGATGTGGTTGAAGACGGTGTTGGGCTTTTTCTCCAAGAGCAGGGCGCGGGAGTTTTCCTCTTCTTCGATGATCTGGCTGAGGGCCTTGCCGATGCGCTCGATGATCTGGGCTTCGGATTCGCCGAGGGTCATCTGGTTGGAGACCTGGAAGACGTTGCCGAGGGCTTCGGTGCCTTCGCCGTAAAGGCCGCGGACGGCGAAGTTGAGCTTGTTCGCGGCGTTGATGATGCGGGTGATTTCCTCGGCGAGGACGAGGCCGGGCAGGTGCAGCATGGCGCTGACGCGGATGCCGGTGCCGAGGTTGGTGGGGCAGGCGGTGAGGTAACCCAGCTCGGGGGTGAAGGCGAAGTCGAGCTTGGACTCCAGCGCAGAATCAACTGCGTCGATGGACTGCCAGCAGGCCTTGATTTGCAGACCCGGGCGGATGGCCTGCATGCGGAGGTGATCTTCCTCATTGATCATCACGCAGAGGCTTTCCTCCTGGTTGACGACGAGGCCGCTGCCCGCACCCTTGGCGGCGTGCTCGCGGCTGATGAGGTGGCGCTCAACGAGCACCTGTTTGTCGAGCGCCGCGAGGTCATCCATGGCGACGGCGAAGTGCGGCGCGAGCTGGGGCAGACTCTCGACGGCGGGCTGGATGGCTTCGAGCACGCGCAAGCGGTCGGGCTTTTTCGCCCAGGCGGGGAAGGGCAGTTTCTTGAGATTGCGCGCGAGCCGCACGCGGCTGGACATGACGATGCGGTCGTTGGGGCCGGCGCGCTGGCAGGACACCGAGGGCGGGGCGAGGAAGTCGTGGATGCTCATGCTTTGAGCCGTTTGATTTCGTCGCGCAACTGGGCGGCCTCTTCGTAGTTTTCCTCGGCCACGGCCTTCTCCAGTTTCTTCTGAAGCAGCTTGAGCTTCTGCGCCTCCACGCGGGATTGCTGGAACACGGCGGGCACTTTGCCGGTGTGGCGCGTGCCCTTGTGCATGGTCTTGAGCATCGTCTCGAGGCCCTCGCCAAACGTGGTGTAGCAGTCCGAGCAGCCGAAGCGGCCGGCCTTCTTGAAGTCAGCCTGCGAATAACCGCAAGTGGGGCAGCGCACGTCGGAACCCGGCGCGGGGGCTTCCGGCTCGGCAGTCGAGGCGGCGGCGGTCGCGGCGGCCGGATTGAGAAAGAGCTCGGCCAGTGAGTAACTGGTCGGGTCCACGACGCCCTTTTCCTTCGAGCAATCCTCGCAGAGGTCCACCTTCTGCATCTTGTCCCCGACGATCTGGGTCAGGTGGACCTTGGCTTCGTTTTGTTTGCAGACGTTGCAGAGCATGGTGGAAAGAGGCCGTCAAATCGGCTCGCCGCTGACCTTCGTCAAAGCGTGATACTTCTCGATGAGCTGTTTCGAGATCACGCCCGGCTGGCCGGTGCCGATCACGCGGCCGTCGATCTTGACCACGGGGATGATCTCCGCACCCGTGCCGGTGAGGAAGCATTCGTCGGCGTTGTAGAGGTCGTAGCGCGTGAGATTCGGCTCGCCGGTCTTCAGGCCCAGTTCGCGGCCCAAGTCCAACGCCGTGGCGCGGGTGATGCCGTAGAGCGCGCCGGCAGAGAGCGGCGGCGTGAGCAGCTCATTGCCCTTGATGATGAAAATGTTGTCACCCGTGCACTCGGCCACGTAGCCATCGGCGTTGAGCATGATGGCTTCCTCGACGCCCGCGTTGTTCGCCTCGATCTTGGCGAGGATGTTGTTCAGGTAGTTGAGCGACTTGATCGCGGGATTGACGGCGTTGTGCAGGTTGCGCGTGGT
>RFVF01000260.1 GCA_009922615.1 Pseudomonadota bacterium | reverse complement strand
GCTAAAAATTACCAGTTTGGGGCCGGTCGGCAGGGTGGCGGTCCTTTCCGTGTCGGACTGCCCTTTAGTGCTTGACCTCGAGGGCCTCGGCGAGCCGGAGCAGGTCAATGTGACACTGCGTGGGCTAAAAATTACCAGTTTGGGGCCGGTCGGCAGGGTGGCGGTCCTTTACGTGTCGGACTGTCCATCTCTACTCAGCCTTAAAGGCATTGACACACCAGGGTCTTTAATACTCTCTAAGCTGCCAATTATGGGCTTACTTGGGCTTACAGGGGTCAAAGCCGCCGTTGACGTGATCAGCTGTCCAAACGTCAGAAGCGCTGAAGGCCTTCAAGGCTGCAAGTCGGTGAACCTGTTGCAGTTGCAACAGCTTTGCGATGTCGGAATGCTGGGGGCGGTTCCGCACGTCAGCATAACTTCCTGCCCAAAAGTTCTTGAGCTCTGGCACAGCGAGCCCGGCCAGTACGTCGAGCTGACCGACATGGCGCAAGTCAAAAACCTCGACACGCTCACGCTCGCGGCCAGCATAAAGATTGACTAGGGCGCGCCAGCGACCAAGCTTTGGGTCCTGCCTTGCGCCATGTCTGTCAGTGGCGCTTGCGTCGGCGCTGGAGGCGGCGCTTGCGGTGGCGCCGTGTTGACGAGGTGCGCCGCCATGGGCGCCTTCGCCCGCTTCACGTACTCCTCCGGCTCGTCGTCGTAGAGCAGGCCCGCCATCGAGAGCGCATTCTGCGCCTCCAGCGGCAGCTGCCGCCGCTCCGCCGACGTCATCGTCGTGTGGTGGATCGTCGCCGCGACCCCGTCGAAGATGAGCCGCGTCGCCTCGGCCAGCGGCAGCACCTCCCACGTGCCGCTCTTTTTGTGCACGAGCGCCTGGTCGGCCCGCCGCGGGTTCAGGTAGATATTGCGCGCCGCCGGGTCCGCGTGCGCCCGCTTCGTCAGGTCCATCAGCAGCTCCGTCACGTAGGGCGGCGCGATGGCCGGGTCCGTCAGCTCGTGGTCGCCCAGCCGCGCGTACTCGCGCAGCTTCGCGTTGTCGGTGAAGGCCGCCAGGATGTGGGCGAGCTCGACCCCGATCCGCCGGTCGCCGTCCCACGGGTGGATGTGCACCACGGTGTTGTTGTTCGTCACGGCGCCGTTGTTCACCTGCCCCGCGTGCTGGATCGGCTGCGCGATCTGCTGCGTCGCGGGCGCGGCCAAGGTCAGCTGGCCCTTCATTAACGTTGTGAGCTCCGCCATCTGCGCGCGCATTTGCGCCATCTGCCGCTGGAGGGTGTGGTCGAGGAGCTTCTCCATCCCCTCTTCGCTGTTCGCGATCTTACAGCTTTGCCTGATGTGGCGGTACATCGAGATTTTGGATCCAAAGTTTCGCCCACAATACCGGCATGCGTTTAGAGCGTCGACCGGTCTGTCAACAATCGGCTCGCATGGTCTTTTTCGCGCCTGATGACGAGCCAGGTCTCTTTGGTCTCGAAAGATCTTGTTGCACCGTGGGCATTGCGTAGATTCTGTCTGCTGCATATGCCCGCACTGCGGTATACAGTCTACCGCAGTGCGGTATACAATTCCGCGGTCATGTCTAATACTGTGTATACTACTTGCGGAAAGGCTTAGCGCAACAAGAGGGTGCATATATGGTCATTTTGTATGTGTTGCATATATCACACCATTCTCATAATCACTCATTCTATGGCAATTTCTTCGG
>RFVF01000259.1 GCA_009922615.1 Pseudomonadota bacterium | reverse complement strand
GACGGGTCGCGCCTCTGGTATGGTTCTTGGTTAATAATTAATAAAAAATGCCGCGAAAGCCGCCCCCCTAGCGCGGTTTGGCTGCAGCCTTTGCCTCGGCGGTTATGTGCTTTGCCGACGCCAGATGCTTGTTTGCCCATGATGCCCGCAGGCTCTGATGGCAGACCTCGCAGTATACGTTACCTACTTTTTCGGCGTCTGGTAGGAGGGGCCTCATCACGGTGGGCGCGGCAGGCGCGGGTTCTGCCGCCGCAGCGTTTATCAGCTGCGCTAGCGACGCGGGGGCCTGGCGCCGCAGTGCATTGGCTACACGGCTGCCCATTGGCAGAGACTCGATTTCCAGCGCTCGCTCTAGGCGCACCTTCAGCGCGTCTACATGCGACACTACGAATACTAGGCGCGGGCCTCCTGGCGCCGCGGCGAGCGACTCCAAGGCCACTACCATCGACTCCAGGTAGTCCTCGTCGCATGCACCGAAGCCCTCGTCCACGATGAATGCATCTGGGCGTGGTGCTGCTGAGAGGCGCCAGACTGCCAGACGTGCTGCGAGGCTGAGTACAAACTTCTGGTATCCGCTGCCCAAGCTCGCCGGAAGCCAGTCCCCTTCCGAGGTTCGGATCGAAACGCTGTAGTCCTCATTGATTTCGGCTTCACATCGAGCCCCAAGCTCCCTTAGCGCTAGATTGACCTGGCGGTTTAGTGCTGCCCGCCCTCGATCCAGCAGCCGGTCACCGATGCCGCCCGCTGGGCGGAGAACTGCACGGTATGCCTTCAGCGCCGCCTGCTGCGCCAGCGCCGCCTCATATCTTACGGCCCTTGCACTTTCTTGCGCTAGCTCCTGCTGCAGGCGTGCTACTTCTCGTTGATTCGCGTGCTGATTTTGTGCTGCCGAGCGCGCCGCTGTGCGTGCCGATGTGGCCGCCTCAGACATCGCGTAGGCTACTTTTTCGGCCGCCACCACCCTTGCAGCTGATTCTTGCGCCACGGTAGCGGCCTGAGCTGCCGCCGCGTGGACTTTTTGTGCCGCCGCTGACTCGAGCGCCGCTGCCTGCCACCATGCATATGCACCGATGGCTGCCCGGCGGGCCTTTATTATTGTGGCTTCCTCTGCGCCTGCGGTTGTTGCACGCTCTTGTGCCATTTTCATTTGGTTTGTGGCCGTATGGTGGGCTTCCTGGGCTGCGGTCGCATGGTCGGCTGCAGCGAGGGCTTCGCGATGGGCTTCTTGAGCACTGGCGTGCTCGTTTGTGGCAGTCTCAAGCCGCCATGCCCTGTGCTGCGTTGCTGCCGCGAGCTCGCGATCCCAAAGCTCTCGCTTAACATCGTATTGCTGCCATGCGTAATGGTCGATGGCGGCCCAGTGGTTGGCCGCTTCCAGCACCGCGACCGCTGCGGTTTCGGCGTTGATCAAGCGGCGTTGCGAGGCGGCCTGGCGTTGCACCTCCAGCGCCGAGTCTGCTTCGGATGCCCTTTGGGTGGCCAGCACCTCGCGTTCTGTTTCGGCTTCGACACAAGCCTTGCGAGAGTCATATAGCGCCCACTCCTGGACCTCGCGGGCGATCCAGTAGTTCTCGGTTTCTAGCACGGCGATGGCCGCTCGCCGCGATTCACGTGTTTCGTAGTGGAGCTTTGCTACGCCCATGTCGTCTAGGCGCTTCTGCGCTACATCCCTGGCGGCGCTTTGGCGACTTGCGGCCGTCGCCGCGGCGACGG
>RFVF01000258.1 GCA_009922615.1 Pseudomonadota bacterium | reverse complement strand
ATTTTATTGGCGATACTTTCCTTGCGGGTTCGCCAATCATCGGCTCACCAGTCTCAGGGTCCCGGCAACGGAACGCGATCATCCACGCCCCGCCTTCCGCGAAACTTGCAACAGTCCAACGGGCAACACCCAACTGGTGGGTCGGCACGTGGACGGCAAGGCGGCAGTCGCGGTCGTACTCGCGCACACGCTCGGCGACCCGGTGTGCGTCCTCTGCAACGAACTTCCATTCGTCGGTGAGGATCCCGGGAACGCTGACACCCATACGCATTAGCGCACCCCCGGGGTTACTGCGCCACGCATACGGCGCTTGGTCTGCACGGAAATCTCCTTGGGCTTTTCGTTTGCGTCCTGCTCTGGAGTCTCGTTTGTTGACTCCGGCAGCGGCGGGGACGAAAGCCCCAGCGAAGAACTCAGCTGCCACGACCACTTCTCGTGGTGGTCAATCCGGTCCGCAAGGAAATTGGCAATCCCCTGCGAGTTGCACTCATTTGCGCAAACAAATGCTTCGTTCAGGCAGTGCAACACTTCAACGTTTGCGTTCAGCACTTCGCGCGCCAGCCCCTCAGCGGTCGTTACGTCAGAACCGTCGCGGACCTCGCGCAGCTTGATCAGCTCCTCAAGCCCGGACGGCGGGAAACCGCCAAGCTTGCGGACGTTCTCGGCAATTGGGTCAAGCGAGGACCAAACGTCCTCGTAGATCTCGCCAAACAATTCGTGGTACTGCTGAAACAGGGGACCAACAACGTTCCAGTGCGCGCTGTGCGCCCGGTAGTAAAGCGTCGTTGCGTCGGCCAAGAGCGTTTTTAGCTCATTGACCAGTGTCTCCTGATCGTGCATTAGGGCATCACGGGGGGCTTGCCCATTGCTGCGTTCTGTGCGCGCAGCTGGTTTGCAAGCGCCATCTTGGCGTTTGCGGCAGCAATTACGTCGGCCGACACGCCGCCAGACGGCTTCCCGGGCTGCATCGGACTCCCCGGAATTGCCGGTGCCATCTTGTCCTTGCGCTGGCCACGGCCGGGCTTGCCCATTGGACCACGCTGCTGCATCAATCGTCGCAGCTGGTCCAACATTCCCTGCTGCTCGGGATTTGTGGCCTGTGCCATTGTGCCTTTCGGTTACAGGAACGGGGGGCCGGTTTCCCGACCCCCCGCACCAGTGAAACTACTGTCCGCCGACCTCGACGTCCAGCTTGTAGTTCGCCGTGGAACCCGAAAGCTCCGTAGCGGTCGCTGTGAACAGCTTGATCTTGCTGTTGGTGTCGTCCCAGACCGGGAACGCAACGGCAGAGCCGGTGCTGGCCGGACCGTGAAACTTCACCCAGCGGATCTTGCTGAGGTTCAGCTCGTTCGGCGTGATCGCGAATCCACCGGACACGTAGGTGCCCGACAGCGCAACGCGCCGACGGACAACCCGCTCGCGGCCAATGACCTGAACGCGGTCAATACCGAGGGTTGAGTACGACGCGGTCACAGCCATTAGACGCCCAGCTCCTCAAGGTCGTCCACACGCCCGTGCATACGGGGGTGCTCGGTGACGAGGGTCATCATGCCGGTGAGGTGCGACTGCACCTTGGCCTTGTAGCCGCTGGTCGCCGGGACGTAGCGCCACATCGAACCGTCCATGTTCTGGAACTGGAAGGTCCCGCGCTCCTGATACTTCGGCACGCGGTAGGCGAACGACGGCTTGTGGATGAGGAACAGGTTGTTGTGCGGAGCGTGGATGTCGCCGTAGAACGGC
>RFVF01000257.1 GCA_009922615.1 Pseudomonadota bacterium | reverse complement strand
AAGTATCGCCATTTGAGCGGCCGGAATCTCACCGCCTCGTCTCAAATACTGCCCGCATCGTCTCACAGCGTTCGACAAAGAGCCGCTGCTGGTGATAATTTCCGGGCAATGGCCGTCCTGCTCGAAAACATCCGCTTCGCCCCCGGCGAATGTCTGCGCCTGCTGCGCTGGCAGGGAAATGCGAAATCGCTGCAATCCCTCGAAGCGGGCGGAAAGCGCGCCGCTGCCTCCGGCGTGGGCGGTCGCTGGCACAGCCATGCGGAGATGGAGTTCACCATTTTCCAGCGCGGCTCCGGGATGCGCTACGTCGGCGACCACGTCGGTGCGTTTGGCGAGTGGGACTGCGTGCTGCTCGGCAGCCATCTCCCGCACTGCTGGATGGAGCAGGGCCGCACCGATGGCTGCGTGCTTCAGTTTCATCTGCCGCCCGAGCACCCGCTGCGCAGACTGGGCGGCGAGCGCGAAATGCGGCGGCTCTTTGCCACGGCGGAGCGCGGCATTTCCTTCCGACCCGCCACCGCGCGGGCCGCACTCGTCCTGTTGGAACGCATGGCCGCCGCCAGCAAGCTCGCGCGCGCCGGTCTGCTGCTGGAACTCCTCGCACTGCTTCACGACGCTCCGAAGAAGCAAACCGTCACACTCAGCCAGACCCGCGTCTTCGCCGAAGCCGATGCCGCCACCCGCCCGCGTCTCGAAGCCGTCGTGCAATGGGTGCTCGAGCGATTCACCGAGCCGCTCACGCTCGAAGAAGCCGTGAAACGCAGCGCCATGAGCCGCGCCACTTTCTGCCGCCAGTTCCTCAAGCACACGGGCAAGACCTTCATCGCCTTCGTCACCGACGCCCGCCTCGCCTACGCGCACCAACTGCTCACCCAAACCCAACGTCCCATCACCGACATCGCCTACGCCAGCGGCTTCGGCAGTCTCACGCGATTCAACGCGGCCTTTCGCGAAAAGTTCGACCAAGCACCGAGAGAACTCAGAAGCAGTATTTCGCCGAAGTGATGTTCGCCGCGTGGTGGGCGGCAACTTCATTTCCCCTGCTCACGGACGAAGCGCACCATCTGTCGCAGGTCGTCGCCAAAGGTGGGCGACTCGAAGTTCTCGTATTCGAGCCCGATGTGCCCCTGGAAGCCTTGTCGCCTGAGTTCCGCCAGCACGGCGGCGACATCCACGCGACCGGTGCCGAAGGGCACATCATTCACCTGCACGCGGGCCAGATCCTTGAGGTGCAGGCTGCGGAGACGGCCTGCGCATGCGCGCGTTACTTCCACGATGTCGAGCCCGGAGCGCGCGGCGTGGCCGGTGTCGAAACAGATGCCCATGCCTTGTCGCGATGCTGGGTCTCGAGCTTTTTCGCCGTCTCGGCAGGATTGCCGTAGGGATAAGCCGCGCCGAAGTAATCCGCCTCGAAACCGATGGCGTGATTGTGGATGGCAAAGGTGAAGTCGTATTCTTTGACCAGCTTTTCCTTAGCAAAGAAATTTCAACCATGTTGGCTCCGCCCGGTGAACTTCGGTTACGGAAAGCGGAATTCTATCCAAATAAGCGACCATGAGGGGAGTCTTCCAACGTGGGAATTCCCAACAGCGAGTCCGCTGTTGGGATACGCCGCTGTGCATTTCATCATCTCGGAGCCGAGAAGAGAATTCACACTGCCTGTGCGGGTTTTCGCGCTCTACGTTGCATCGGAATGTGCCTCCGCGAGGCACGAATATGCCTCTGCTCAAAACCCAACAGTGCTATCCCGCTGGGAGAGGGAGCC
>RFVF01000256.1 GCA_009922615.1 Pseudomonadota bacterium | reverse complement strand
CCGCGCCGAACTGGACATGCCGCCGCTGCAGGAGACCGAGGATCTGGTCCTGCCCCCGACCCAATCCCTGCCGATGGTCTGATCCGTAATCAGGCGGGTGACCGGCGCCCCTCCGAACTGCGGCTGCGCGGCAGGAGCCGCCATGGCTTTCCCAGTGGATTTGAATTTGACTGGTGTTAAGAAACGGAAATGCGCTTTCCGCTAATCAGTCTGGCGAATCAGCTTGCCGCGCACGTGAATCCTCGCAAAATGCGCTCCCCGGATGCAACGCGACGGTTCCGGATTGCCGAAGGCCCCTTCGGCTCCGCAGCCCGCGCGCAGGCGGTCGGGTTGACGGTTGGAGAGGTGGCTGAGTGGTTTAAGGCACACGCCTGGAAAGCGTGCGTAGGTAACACTACCGGGGGTTCGAATCCCCCCCTCTCCGCCACTTTGGAAGCGCGGGATATTGAGCCTAATCACTTTTCCCCTCCGGCCAAAGCTCGGCGCTGAGGCGGTCGCAGAAACGGATCAACTCGCGCTGCTCCGGCGTGTCCGGACAGTCGGGCTGGAAGAAGGCCACGCCAGGCATCGCAGGGAAACGGCGCTTCAATTCCTCGGCGTGCTCGCGGAGCCACTTCTGTTTCAGGTGCTCGCCGCGATGGCTTTTCTCCGCCGTGATGTGGCCGAAGCTGAAGATGGTTTTCTCCAACACCTTCGCCTCGGCGAAATTCTCCAGCCGTCGCAGCGCGCCGTCCCACGTCGTGCTCTGGCCGGGCTTCACGCTGTGCGTGTAGCCCTCGACGATGAGCAAGTCCGCCGTGCCGTCGCGGGCCAGCTCGAAGAGTGCGGGCGTGGGCTCCGTGCTCCAGATGGCGATGAAAACTTCGGGGTGTTCCTTGCGGCCGGCGCGCAAGCCCTCGGCGAGCCAGCGCTCGTTGTCGGGCTGCGCTGGTGGCACCCATTCGTCCAGCGCGAGACCGGCGGCGATGAGCTTGGGCGAAGCCGCCTTGCGCGGATGCGCCCGGCCCTCGCGGGAACACCCGCGTCGCCAGTAATCCGGGCCTTTGGCGTCCGGGTGGTTCAGACCGTAAGCCCAGTCCAGCGCCGTCACACCGGCGGACGCGGCGAGCTGCGGATCGAGCCAGCCGCTGGCGTCCATGGTCATGTGCGCATAGAGGCTCGTGTCCCGATGCCAGAGGCGCGGCTGGAACCACACGCGATACGGCGCCTGCGGGCGACGGGCGACTGTTGGGGCTGACGTAGCGGCGGGCGGAGCATCCGCCGCGAGTGCGGTCGTGCCCGCGAGCAACGCGGTGCTGAGGAAAGTTCGACGGGAAGAAGCGCGGGTCATCATAGGTTCGCAACCAGAGCCGAGAGCAACGCGAGCACTGCCAACCAAATCAGCCAGATGCGCAAAGCGACGCCTTTACGGGCCAGCAAAACAAACCCGCCGAACAACCACAGAGCCCAGACCCCAAGCACTGTCATTTCACCACGGAACTGCCGCTGGTAATCCGGCTCCTGCCAATGCACCGGTCTTGAGTCGAGGGTCAGCCCGAGGGTCAAGTAGAGCAAGAGAGCGACGCTCCACACCACGATTTGGAACCGAGCGGAGCGCCGCGCCAGCCATTCCCAAACCACTCTCCAAGCCACGACGAGGCCGGCGAAGCTGGGCATCGCGCCGACGAAGAGCACCGTTGGCAGAGTGCCTAAGCCGGAACGATGCAGTAGGAGGTGAGTTTTCATGCAGTTGAGCTGCTGAAGGCAGGTCGGTTTTCTACTGCATTGCAGTTGGGCAACGGGCTCA
>RFVF01000255.1 GCA_009922615.1 Pseudomonadota bacterium | reverse complement strand
AACGAACAGCAGACTCTGTCACTGACCGCGCGTCTTGACCGTGCAGAATGGTTGCTGAAGATCGCGATGGACACGCTGGAGGACCTTGCTGACTGGAAGTCCTGCGATATCAACGATATGCGCAACGAGGCACGTTTCGCGCTCAAGCTTATTGGCCGCGCGTGAAACTGTCGGCAGTTGTCAACCACCTGTCGGTATTCCGCTACCCGATGCGTGGGATTGCCGCGCTGGCAAACCTTGCTGAAGAACGTTGTCAGGCGACCGGCCACGAACAGTACGTTGCCGACGACGGAACCGAGCGCTGGGAAAATGTCCCGATCGACGCACTTGTCACCGACGTGCGCGAAGAACTTGCCGACGCGTTTGCGTACATCGTGGCGATCGCGTGGCGCACCCATAATCCAGAATGGCTGAGCCTGTTCCCGCTGCTCGCACTCTTGTGGGAGAAGTTGGAAACGCTCAGCACAACACCGGAGGAACTTTGACAGACAGCGTTATTAAGATCGAAGCACTTGAACGTGTCGTCAAGCTTTCGCGCGAGTACTTGCAGGAGTGTTACGACAATCTGCCGCTTCGCACTCACGAACAATCGCTTGCACTTGCGTGCTGTGGCCTAGTTCCCGAGTACGCAGTCGCAAAGGTCGATGCGGCCAACCCAAAGGCACAAGCAGCTTGGGTCCTCGGAACCTGTTGGTTCCTCAGAATGATGTACCCCAATCCTGTTCGTCGCGCTGGTAAGCCCCTCTATGAGCTTATGGACGAGCTGGAACTTGACGCCCCGGGCGATTGGGCCAGCACCCACAACGAGGTAGCTGGCATTATTCGCGACTCCGGCCACGATATCGACGACTTCCGTAATCTCTAGCACCTCTGATAGTTTCTGTTGTATATTCCGCGCTGCGGGAAGGGTTTAGGGGGGTCTGGTGAGTGGTGTCACTAGGCCCCCCTCGCGGTTGTAAGACGCGACGCAGCGAGAACCCCCACAGGGAGGTAACCCCTGAGACTTGTCGCAAAGTCCGCAATCCTAGCACTCGCCCTCACGAGTGCCACGGCCTTTGGTGCGACACCAAAGCCCTGTTACAAGCACAGCGCGGCGGCAAAGCCCGCCTGCCTTGCTCAGCACAAAGCGCATCTTCGCGCAGCTGACCCTTACCCCACTAACCCTAGCTGGGCAGATTTTAAGCGCCGAGCAAACCCGTTCGAGTACGCAACTTTGCGCAGAATCGCAGTGTGCGAAGAAGGCGGCTCAGCGTCAGGCGAACCGTGGAACGTGCGCTGGGGTTTTCAGGGCGGCACGTACAGCTCTGCGTTTGGCATTTGGAACGGCAACTTTGCCTACACCAAATCAGTAACCGGTTATAGCTGGCCCACCAATAACAAGGCCGAAGAGGCGTTCCACGCACTTGCACTTGCCCGGCGCTATGGCTTTTCGGCATGGGGGTGTTTCTAGTGGCGTTTCACCGTCCAAAGGTTCTGGCAGAAATGGGGCACGAGCACCCCAACTACAAGCGACTGCACGACACGATTGTTTCCTCCCCCGACGAGCACGAGGGCTTGGTCTACCTTGCCAAGCGCTTTGTAATGGCGAACGGGTGGATCACGCTTTATGACTCCGACGAGTCCGCGCGCGAGGTCTACGAGGACGCTGTCGAATACTTCACAGACCCGGCGCACCTCGTGGCGTAAACCTATCGCGCAGCGGGTCGTCGCCGTCGGCTGATGGTTCATGGGCAGCCGTTTGACTAAATAACGCCCGAGCACACCGACCGCTCGTGATGTTCCCTTCGGGCTGGGGTCTCTA
>RFVF01000254.1 GCA_009922615.1 Pseudomonadota bacterium | reverse complement strand
GCCACAGTATCCTGAGAGACTGCGCATAAGTCCCTCTACCTTTACCTAAGTCTGCGGTCCGGGCTCTGAAAGTAGCAAACCGTTCCCGATGCGATCTCCGGTAACTATGCCCGGATGGAACAGTTACGGGTTCTGTAGTCAGTCGTTGCGGCGCCCACCGCGGATTTCGCCCACCGCTTTACGCAAGCTTTCGGTCTGATCGGGTCCGGATTTTCGAGCCACCCCTAAGTTCGGTCTGGGTGATTATTTGAGGTTGATACGACTGACGCTGGTTGTCGATCCCTGGCGGAGGGAAGCCCCGGCTCGGCGGGGCTGACCGGAGCCAGGGATCGAGATAGATTGGCCGCGAAGCGCGCGGGGGTTTGGTACCCGAGCTTACTGTGGGGCCGTTTGTGGTTATACTTGATGCGGAAGTCTTCGATGACGACGCGGGCCTCAGTGAGCGTCCACAGTTGCTCGCGGTTGAGACATTCATCCCGGAAGCGCCCGTGGAACGATTCAACAAAACCATTCTGCCAGGGGCTGCCGGGCTCGATATAGATGGTCTTGATCTGATTTTCGGCCAGCCAGCGCTGGAGCGCCTTCGCGATGAACTCCGAGCCGTTGTCGGAACGAATGAACTCTGGGGCCCCATGCTGGATGATGGCGGCCTGCACAAGTTTGATCACGTCGCCAGACTTGAGGGCCCGGTCGGCCCGCAGGACGTGACACTCGCGGGTATGCTCATCCAGGACTGTCAGCATCCGCAGCGCCCCGCCGCGCACCGTGGCATCGGCGATGAAGCCCCACGTCCAGACATGGTTCTTCCTCGTCGCCTTGGTGGGCAGTCCCGTCGAGTGGCCCCGACGTGGGATCCTCCGGCGGGTGGGCGGAACCCGCAGGCCCTCCTGCCGCCGCAACCGGCGGACCTGACGCAGCCCGATCGGCCAGCCTTCCGCCTTCAACTCGACCAGAATACGGCGATGGCCATAGCGCGGGTTTTCGTCGCTGAGCGCATGGAGCCGCTGCACCAACTGCTGCTGGCGGCTCGTGCGCTCACCGGCTCGATACCAGTAACCGGACCGCGACAGCCCGAGGATCCGACAGCCTGCTCGCCCGGAGCACACCCCTTCCCTGACGGCCGCCGCCACGACCTGCTTCTTGTGCCCCGGGCTCACAATTTTTTTTCGAGGGCGTACTCCAGGACCTTCTTCGCCAGCATCGCGTCGGCGAGCATCTTCTTCAGCTCCGTGTTCTCGCGCTCGAGTTCCTTCAGCCGCTTCGCCTCGTTGAGGTTCATGTGGCCGAACTGCTTTCGCCACCGGTGGTACGTCACATCCGAGATGTTTTTCTCCCGGCAGATGTCCACGATGCTCTTGCCCGCGTCCACGTCCCGCAGGATGCGGACTTTCTCTTCTGTGCTGTAGCGTTTTCCTTTCATGATCTGGGTCCTTTCTGTTGGACCCAGACCGAACCTTCAAGCGGCTCGAATTTCCGAGATCACGTCAGTTTTATTACAGCGGTTTACATCGCTACATTTCGTCGCTTCCTCCGGACCAAATCCGGGCCAAGAAATGCGCAAATTTGCCCAAGGGACGCCGAGCGGGAAGGGGTCGGCGCTGCTACACTGCTGCCATGGCCACTCTCAACGAACGACTGCCCGAAAACATCCCGGGCCGCTACTATGTCGATGCGTCGTGCATCGATTGCGATCAATGCCGCGTCACCGCGCCCCAAATCTTCGGCCGCAACGAGGACAAAGGCATGTCCTTCGTGGTCCGCCAGCCGGTGACCGACGACGAGATCGCGGAGGTCGAGGAGATCCTGTCCGGCTGCGCCACCGGCTCCAT
>RFVF01000253.1 GCA_009922615.1 Pseudomonadota bacterium | reverse complement strand
TCCTTGGAGGGAATGGAACCCAAGCACGCGCGCGCTCAGGCTCGGAAAGCTGCTGAGCACGCAGATCACCAACAAGGACGGCAGCACCCCCGCAATTCAGTTCTGCCGTCGTGCCCGACGCACGTGGAACTCCGTGATTGGCCTGCGCTACGCAGAGCACCGCAGCAACTTGGGGCAGGACCCCAAGGAGTCGTTTCACAAAGAAAACGACCATTTGTTTGACGCGCTGGGCTACGCGCTGATGGCGGCTCCGCTGCCGGAAGCAAAGCCCGAAAACCGCGAAGTCCCCGGGATCACCAAGCCGTTTACCCCGGACGAGGTGGACCGTTACGAGCAGCAGCGCTACGAGCAGGCGAACAACTCGGTCGGAATGTTCGGAATCGACATATGACCTGCTATTGGCGTGCACAATACCGAGTTACGGCGACAAGGAGTCCCCGAATTGGCTGACCGGTGGGTCGAAACCCCCCACGTATTCCCCAACTGTTGTCACAGGTGCCTGAAGTCGGGCGCTGACAACGGCCCCTACTTTCACGAGGAATGGGATTACTGCCAGCCGGACCGTTGGCCCGGTGTTACTCCAGATTCCCCGCGACGGGCGCGCAAGTTCACGTGCAAGAGCTGTTTCCTCTATGCAGCGTCGCAACCCGGTGCTCCCCTCCCGGACCTTTCCGCAAAGCAGCTTGGCGAGGCTGAGGACAGGATTTACGAGCTGGAGGCAGCGTTGGCAGCAGAGCGTGCCAAGCCTCAGTACGTGGACGCAGCGCAGTTTGCCAACGACATTGCAAAACTGCTTGATAAGACCGATAAGAAGCCCGCCGCGCGCAAGCCTGCCGCAAAGAAGGCCGCAGAATGATCGCGAGCATTGCGTTGGTGGCCATCATCGCCTCCTTTGGCACGGTCCTGTGGTGGAAGCACGCGGAGTCCAAGCTTATTGCCGAAACGCTGGAGAGTTACGAGCGCCTTGCTCGTGAGTCCCTTGCCACCACGAAGGAGCTGTCCGAAAAGGTCCAGCGCCCGTGGGGTGACGTTCCCCCAGAGGCCGTCGCCACTGACCAGATCACAGAGCTGGACACTGCGTGGATTCAGTCACCGGAGTCAATTGTTCCGTTTGACGACGACCTTGCAGTGCTTGGCGATGACCTTGAGGAGCTTTAGTGCCCGTTTCACAGAAAACTGTGACGGTTGGAACAACCGCTACTGCGCTGTTTGATGCCGACACGTCGCGGCGACGTTTTATTGTCAGCAACGACAGCGGTGCATCGGTGTTTGTTGGCGGTTCTAACGTCACGACCTCAAACGGCATTGTGCTTGCGAACAACGGTTCGCTTGAGGTAACGCAGAACTTCAACACCGACGCGTCCGCCAAATACCAGTGGTTTGCCGTGAGCGCCGCAGGTGGCAAGGTGGTTCGCGTTGTTGAGGTGACTGGCTAATGGCCTCCGGCTTCAGCGATTACTTTGAGAACAAGGCGCTGGGGTTGCTGTTCGGGCAGGTGTCGTACACGGTCCCGACCACGTACTACGTGGGCCTGTGGACCGCAACGCTTTCCGACGCGTCAACCGGAGCAACCGCTGGCGAACCGTCTGGCGGCTCGTATGCGCGAGTGGCCGTGACCAACAACTCGTCGAACTTTGACGCTGCAAGTGGTGGCGCAACGTCAAACACCAACTTGATCACGTTTCCGATGGCGTCCGCCAGCTGGGGCACCGTGACGTACGTTGGCATTTGCGACGCGTCAACAAGCGGAAACTTGATTGCGTATGCGCAGCTGGGAACTCCAATTTCTGTTTCCCAGTACGACACCGTGATCTTCAAGCCCGGTGACCG
>RFVF01000252.1 GCA_009922615.1 Pseudomonadota bacterium | reverse complement strand
AACCGTCAAGGCCCAAGCCATGCACAGATTTACGGGTAATTCGGCCTTTCACACACCCAACGCGGCGAATCGACTTATCGCTTGTAAGCGATTGCAAATTCGAGACTTATCCAAATTCTTCCTGACAAAGGCCAACGCGTTAGGGTCGTCTTTATCGAGCGGGTAACTGCGGGTGCAGACGTAGCACCAATAGCTAGCAGTACCTGCCTCAAGCTCCGCGTTGAACCTTTGGACATTCACCAGGTTTGCTTGAGAATCGTGGCCTTCTGGACAGATAGCATTGAATTGACGTCCCCCCAGATTTGAGTAGCGTTTTCGTTTAGAGTCCGGCCTAGCGAAAGGGTCGGGCGATGAAGAAGCGGTTCACGGAAGCACAGATTGTCGGGTTCCTACGGGAGGCCGACGCCGGCATCCCAGTGAAAGACCTCTGTCGGAAGCACGGGTTCTCCGACGCGAGCTACTACCTCTGGCGGAGCAAGTTTGGCGGCATGAGTGTCTCGGACGCCAAGCGGCTGAAGGAGCTCGAGATCGAGAATGGCCGGCTGAAGAAGCTGTTGGCCGACTCGATGCTGGAAAACGAGGTCACCCGCGAGGTCTTACGAAAAAAATGGTGACCGCACCAGCACGGCGCGAGGTGGTGCGGACGATGGTGACGCGCGGAGTGAGCGAGCGCCGCGCGTTGACCGTCGTTCGGATGAGTGCCTCGTCGTTGCGGTACGTGCCCCGGCCGGATCCCGATCCCGGCCTGCGCGATCGCATCGTCGCGTTGGCGCACCGCCACCGACGGTACGGCGCCGGCATGATCTACCTGAAGCTGCGCCAGGAAGGCCGGCGGGTCAATCACAAGCGGGTCGACCGACTCTACGCCGAGGCGCGTCTGCAGGTCAGACGCCGGCGCCGCAAGAAGGTGCCGCTCGCCGATCGGCAGCCGCTCGTTCGGCCTCAGGCGCCGAACGAGGTATGGTCAGCGGACTTCGTCTTCGATCGCACCGCAGAAGGCCGCGTGTTGAAGTGTTTGACGATCGTCGACGACGCGACCACGGAAGCCGTGGCCGTCGTACCGGCACGGGCGCTGGGGGGCGGGCCCGTGACGCGCGCCCTCGAGGCCCTGGCGATCACGCGGGGCCTGCCACAGGTGCTGCGGACCGACAATGGCAAGGAGTTCTGCGGCCGCGCCATGCTGACCTGGGCGCACGCCCGTGGCGTCACGCTGCGGCTGATCGAACCGGGCAAGCCGACGCAGAATGCGTACATCGAATCGTTCAATGGCCGCTTCCGCGACGAGTGCCTGAACGAGCACTGGTTCACCAGCCTCGCGCACGCCCAGGTCGTGATCGAGACCTGGCGGCGTGAGTACAACGAGGAACGGCCGAAGAAGGGACTGGGCGGGCTGACGCCCGCCGCGTATGCACAGCAGTTGACGGCGAGGACGAAGACGGCGAAAGTAACTGCCGGATTCTAAATGGATCCGCTACTGAAAGCGGGGGGACGTCACCAGGCCGAACAGCTGCACATCGACCAGGTGCGAAAGCCACGTGACCGGATGCCAGTTCGATTCTCTTGTGGTCGTAAAGGCCCAACGAATGGACTGCATCGAGAGCCCATTGGTGATGTTGGGGTTCTCCGTGATGTAGCCCGGGTCGTCCAGGTTGACGAACCCGTTGTGGAAGGCCGTCGAATAGGCGGCGAGGGTGATACCGACCAGGAATATTCCGCAGATGAGTAAGATCTGTTTCTCTCGAGCTTTTCGTGCCACGTCCATTCAGCGCGCCGCGAACCGCTTGCCGCCCCGGTTGCCGCGGTTGTCCAGGACCAGGCCCTCCGGCAGCTG
>RFVF01000251.1 GCA_009922615.1 Pseudomonadota bacterium | reverse complement strand
AACATTCCACATACGGAACGGTTGATCGGCAAAGCTGCCGTTCGTGGGCAAGAGCCTCGACAAGCAGTTCGGCCGGTTTCTACGCGAACGACGCGGCGACGTCAGCTACGCTGTGTTCGCCCGCAAACTCGGCATCTCGGCCTCGACATTGTTTCGGCTGGAAACGGGTGAGCAGAGCGTCACGTTGGGGAAGCTGGAGGATGTGCTGAAGCGGTTGAAATCGGGAGTGCGGGATGTGTTCCCTGAGTAGGCGGGATGGCTGACCGGCTGGGAGACCGTTCAGGTTTGGTCGGCCGTCACAACTGCTCCTTCAACCAATCCAGCGCTCCCGGGGTGTTCTGCCAGTGCTTTCCCTGGTCCTTCCAGTAACCATAGGCTTGATCCGCTCCTCCCATGGTCACGTAGTCGTCGTTGGTTCCAGGGGGCCGCCGGTGCTGCTTTTTGACGAGTTCCTGGGCGATCAGTGGCTGAAACTTAATGGCCCGCTTCAACGCTGTGGTGGCGGTCTTTAGCCGGCCGAGTTGGAAGAGCGCCAGCGGACGGCCATAAACCAGTTGCTCCATCCCATCCTCGGGATACTGCCGGCAAACGCTCAACACTCCTTCCGGCTCCCGCAACTCGAACAGACAACCGACAGCCAACGCGCGTGCTCCTTGGTTGTCGTTCGGGTTCAAGCTCACCAGCCGCTCGAAAATTTCCAAGGCCGCTTCAATCTCGCCCTCATCCATCAGACACAAGCCCAGTCCATGATAGGCGCGCAGGAACGGACGATTGCCGAGTTCCAGCCAGGGGAGTTGATGGCGGGCGAAATCGAAGCGATCGGGAAAGAACTTCAGCGCCAGTTCAACCGCACAACGCCAAACGTCAGCGGCTTCTTTCCCCCTTCCTGCTCGCTGTAACGTCAAGGCGAGGTGATGGTAGGCATCGAGGTGCTCGGGGAGTTCCTTGATGAGCTGGCTGAAGATGGCGGTGGCTCGGCGGAAGTCACCCGACCGCATCCAGTCGATTCCCTCATCCAGCCGGTCATCGATCTCCACAGTGATCCTTGGCATGTCCATCCACCACTCGCCCTTCTCAACTTCGCGGAGCAGAATTATCGGGTGGTTCGGTTGGGCGTTCATTAAGCGCAGGATGCCGGGCTGATGCTGAGAATCCAGCCTCCAGTCAGCCGGCCTCAGACAAACGACCGTTCCTGAGTTGAACTTTAGGAACAGCGACGGGCGGGCAGGCTTCGAGGCAGGGCAGGAGATGCCCACTACCATCCGAAGGTAAAACTCGAAGGTGCCCGCTCGAAAGCAATCCCGTTGTCCCGCTCCTCGCTCTGCAATCTTCTAACCTGACACCAAGACGGCTTTCCTCGACTTCAGATGCTTCGCCAATGCTTCCAAGTTGCCGAGGGTGGATGGAACGCGGACCGGTTTCCCTTTGAACATCTTGTAGTGGACCAACCGTTTGCCGACTTCCCCGATGTTGCAAGTGACCTCATCGTTCAACCGCCAAACCTACCTGATGCGAGGCTGGACTAGCTGACGCGATTTATTCTCCATAAGGGAACTACGACTACCGACCAACGAGAGTGTTCAAGGACAAGACTGTCCTACTGGCGCAATTTGTGGGCTTGGGGAGGACTTGCCGTCTTCTTGCCAGCAGACCCCACTCCGGCTAGTTTTTCCCAAGTGCACGAACAAATTCACGCGAAGCTGTCAAATGCAATCGACCAAGAAGCCGACCAGAAAGCAGGCTACTAAAGATCCTCACCAGCCCTGGCCGCCGGATGAACAACCGGTCAAACCCGTGCGGATCGTCTGCGATCCAGCCAGCCTTGAGCCCAAAGATTACAAGCAGTGGTTTGTCTATCGT